>JBAZUN010000180.1:2838-10998 GCA_041661365.1 Candidatus Latescibacterota bacterium | reverse complement strand
CGTTCCTGATGGACTTCGCCACCTCCGTGGCCGCCGAAGGCAAGCTGCGGGTCGCCGTGTCGAAGGGCATGCCGATTCCCGAGGGATGGATCCTGGATCGCGACCGCAATCCCACCTCCAACCCGGCCGACCTCTACGACGGCGGCGTCCTGCTGCCGCTGGGTGGACACAAAGGGTACGGCTTCCTGATGGTGGCCGACCTGCTGAGCGGTGCCTTGACGGGTCACGGCTGTACTTCCCTGTCGGAGCACTCGACCGGCAACGGCGTGTTCTTGATGGCCATCGATATCGCCGCCTTCTGTCCGGTGGAGGAGCTGACGGATACCGTCGACCGACTCTCGGCCTACATCAAAGCCAGCCGCAAGGCGCCTGGCTTCGACGAGATCCTGATCCCGGGTGAGCCGGAGTCCCGGGCCAGGGCGCAGCGAGAACGGGAGGGAGTCCATCTGCCGGAGGCGACCTGGCGGGAGATGGTCGAGCTGGCCGGGCAGTATGGCCTGACCGAAAGGGCCTTGCTCGAAGGCGACTCCCCTCCTGGCCCTGGCGCGAGATCATGATGGCGAATCCGTAGGCGGAGGTGATCCCATGGAGTTCTCGCGCGAGGAGTACCTCTCCCTGATGACCTTCGGCCAGGCCAGCCGGCCGATGTTCGTCGAGCTCATGGGCCTGCTGGTCGGGCTGGAGGACGAGTGGCGGGCCCAGGGCGCCACGCCCGCGGAGCTCGACCTGACGGCCTTCGACTGGGACTACGTCCGAGTCACCGGCTGCGGGGTCGACACCGGGCCCCGCGGCACCGCGCCCGAGCGGATCCTCGAGGACAACCCTGAGTTCCTGCTCAAGCGCGACGGCCTGGGTCGGACCGTCAAGCTCTACAAGGCCAAAGGCACCATCGGCCTGCCGTTGGACTATCCGGTGACCGACATGGACTCGTGGCTCCGCTTCAAGCCGCTCTACACCTTCGACGAGGCCCGCCTTGACCCGGAGGCCATCGAGCGGGCCCGGCGCGAGCAGGCCGGCGGGGCCCTGGCCGTCGCCCACCTCCCCGGCGCTTACGACACGCCTCGGCAGCTCATGGGCGAAGAGGCGGCTTGCCTGGCCTACCACGACCAGCCCGAGCTGATGCACAACATCCTGGCCACGATAGCCGACACGGCCCTGCGCGTCTTCGAGCGACTCACCGAGCGACTGGTGCCCGACCAACTGTCGGTCCACGAGGATCTGGCCGGCAAGTCCGGGCCGTTGCTCGGGCCGGGCCAGATCGAGACCTTCGTGGCGCCCTGCTTCCGGCCGGTGTGGGACCTGCTCGCGGCGCGCGGCACCCGCCTGTTCCAGATGGATACCGACGGCAACGTCAGCAGGGTCATCGGGTCGTTCCTCGACTGCGGCCTGAACGTCATCTACCCCATGGAGCCGGCGGCTGGCATGGACATCGTGGCCGTGAGGCGCACCTGGGGCGGGCGTCTGGCCATGCTGGGCGGCATCGACAAGCACGTGCTGCGCCAGGATCGCGACGCCATCCGGCGCGAGCTGGAGTACAAGCTGCAGCCGCGGATGCAGCAGGGCGGGATGGTCTTCGGGCTCGACCACCGCATCCCCAACGGCACGCCGCTGGCCAACTATCGCTACTACGTCGACCTGGGACGCCAGATCCTCGGGCTGCCACCGCGCCACCCCGACCGCCGGGGCTGGCGGCGGATGGCCTTCTGACGCTGGTCGCCGCCGACGCAGATCACCGAGCGATCCGCGTGCATTCCCCAGGCGAGGTGGTGCCAGCGGCCGTAGCCCGCATGCCATTACGCAGGGATTAGCCTCACCCTCGAGTGGGCGCGCCGCGACACGTGTCTTCGCGATCCATCCTAGACCGCACGGCAGAGGAGAGGAGCACGGCAATGACGAAGCAGGCGACCGTTCCCGGCGTGGCGATGGCGCCGCTGGACATCCGTCAGGTGAAGGTGGGGGGCGAGGTCGGCCGCCGCATCGACGCGACCGCGCACGCCAACCTTCTGGGGCTCGACGTGGAGAGTACCTTCCTGCAGCCGCTCCGGGAGCGGAACCGGACCGAGGGGTACATCGGCCTGGGCAAGCTGATCGACGCCACGGTCCGCTTCGCGGCCTATACCGGCGATCCGGGCATCCTGGCGCTGAAGGAACGGCTCGTCGCGGCAGCCGTCGAAATGCAGGACGCGGATGGGTACATCGGCCTGCTCGTGCCGGCCAGCCGCATCTGGGGCGTGTACGACATCCACGAAACCTCGCACCTCGTCCTGGGACTGGCCAACGACCACCGTTACTTCGGCGAGGAGCGGTCGCTGGCCGCCGCCCGGCGGCTCGCCGACTACATCCTCGACGGCTGGGCCGCCGAGCCCGAGCGCATCCCGGGGCCCAGCGGCAAGCGGGGCCAGATCTACGGCGTGACGACCGGGCTCGACGCCGCGCTGCTGACCCTCTACGAGCAGACCAGGGAGCCCCGGTACCTCGACTTCCTGGTCGGGTTCCCGCAGTACCAACTGCCGCGGTGGAACGCTCTGCCGAAGATCGGCCTGGACCACATGGACGACGAGCGGCACTGCTACATCTTCATGGCCCTGTGCGTGGCGCAGATGCAGTTGCACGGCCTTCGACCCGACCCCGGCCTGTTGGCGCAGGCGCACCGGGCGATTGACTTTCTCGTCCGTCGGGACGGGCAACTGGTCTCTGGGTCGTGCAGTCTCAACGAAGGCTGGCACAGCGACCAGTGCGGGACGGGTCACGTCAGCGAGAGCTGCGCCACGGCCTACCTCATCCGCATGCTGGATCGTCTCTTCCGGGTGGAAGGCAACCCACTCTACGGCGACCTGGCCGAGCGGGCGATGCACAACGCGCTGTTCGCGGCGCAATCGCCGGACGGGCGGTGGCTGCGCTACTTCAGCCCGCTGGAAGGCCAGCGCACCTACTTCGACCGGGATACCTTCTGTTGCCCCAACAACTTCCGTCGGATCATGGCAGAGCTGCCGGCCATGGTCTACTACCAGGCGGACGGCGGCTTGGCGGTGAACCACTACACCACCTCCACGGCCTGCGCTCAGATCGACGACGAAGGCCTGTCGCTGACCGTTCGGCAGGAGACCGACTACCCCGGCTCGGGCGATGTCCTGCTGCAGCTCGATCCGTCCCGGCCCGCCGTGTTCCCCCTCTACCTGCGCTTGCCGCGCTGGTGTGCGAGGGCGAGCGTCCAGGTCAACGGCCGGCAGGTAGAGCAGCCCGCCGAGGGTGGGACGCTGATGAGGATCGAGCGCGAATGGCGGCCGGGCGATCGCGTGCAACTGGCGATGCCCATGGCGTGGCGCTGGGTCAGGGGGCGGCAGTTGCAGGCAGAGCGAGCCGCCTTGCTGCGCGGGCCCCTGCTCTTCTGCCTGAACCCGGCGCGCAACGCCGTCGTGGCTGGCATGGATCTGCGGGAGCTCACGGTCGATCCAGCCTCCGCGAGGGATACCGTGGCGGACGACGCCGTACACCCGGGAGGGCAGGCGTGCCGCGTCCGTGCCTGGAGCCCTGGCCGATGGAGCCCCGGGACGGCGCCCGACCTGACGCTGCTGCTGACGGAGTTCGCGGATCCGGGCGGCGAGGCGACCCATCTGAGGGTGCCCCCGACCCAGGCAGAGGTCTGCGTCGAGGACGAGCTGGTTCAGGCGCTGTAGCCTGGGCGGCTGCTGGCCGGGCGTACAGACGGGTGGTGAGCTAGCTGCGCAGATCAGACCTTACCCTTATACCCACAGGTACCCGCGCCATGCAGATCCGAGCCTGCCGCACCGAGCACCTGCGCCGCCACCGTCCCGACCTGCCGCTCCGGGCAGAGGACCTGACCTTGGCCCAGACCGAGGCCGCGCCGGCGGTGCGGCTGCTCGAGGAGCGCCTGCCGGAGATCCGGGTACCCCGCACCTGGCAGCCGAGACGGCTGAACCTGTGGTGCCTGCCGCGCGAGACCACTGGATTCGTCCTGACCATTCAGGGTCACGATCTGCTGCTCGAGGCGTCGCTCCGGCGCGAGTTCATGGCCGGTGCGGGGCGGCTGCTGGCCCTGCTGCGCGCGGCCGCCGAGCAGGAGCAGGAGCTCCCTCAAGGCCGCTGGGAAGAGACGCCGCGGCACCCGATCCGCCTGCACTACCTGCCGGGCCACTTCGGCAACTCCTTCGAGGTGGCCTGGCCCGGCGAGATGCGGCGTTATCTGGAGGACTTGGCGCTCTGGGGCGCCAGCGGGTACGCCGACTGGTTCGACCCCAACGACATGCCCGACCCGTACCGCCCGCAGGTGTACTGCAGCACCAGCATGACGCTCTGGCAGCGCAAGAAGGAGCTGCTCCGCTACGCCCAGGAGCTGGGCCTGGACCTGGCGCTGGCGATCACCCACAACGTGGGCTTTACCGACCAGATGCGACCCGAGTGGGTCGGCGTGCGCAGCCACCGGCACCGCGTGCAGGGCCAGGTCCTGTGCCCCTCGATCCCCGAGGCGCGGGAGGTCAGCCTGCGCAACCACGAGAACCTGTTCCGGGACCTGGCCGAAGCGGGCATCCGCATCGACAAGCTGATCTACGCCCCCTATGACGACGGCGGCTGCGCTTGCGACCGCTGCCAGCCCTATTACCCCACCTTCCTCGGCATGGCCGCCCAGATCCACGCGATCGCCCGCCGGTACTTCCCCGGCGTCCGCGCCGACCTCTGCGGCTGGTGGGTCACCGACGAGGAGCTGCGCCTCGTTCGGAGCTTCGTCGCCGGTCCGGCCAGGAACTGGTTCGGCACCTTCCAATTCAGCGCTACATACAACGTGTTCGCGCTGCCGGACCTGCGCCAGAGCCTCGGGGATCTGCCGCTGTCCACGTTCTTCCACATCGCCTTCTCACACGACGCTCGCGACGTGTACATCCGCACCGGCCTCCATGCGGCGCCGCGCCGGATCCAGTCGGTCATCCGCAGCTTCGCGGCCCAGCAATGCCTCGGCTTCCACTCGTACAACGAGGGGTTCGGCGACCACTACAACGAGTTCCTGGCCAGCCAACTGGGGCGTGACCCAGACGCCGACGTGCGCCAGTTGACCCTGGACTACGGCCGGCAGATGTTCGCCCTGCGGGGAGTGGAGCTGCAGCAGATGGCCGACGTGCTCCTGGACATGGAGCAACTGGAGGAGGAGAAGGCGGCTGGCTGGGCGGTCATCCTGCAGCGGCTGCGCCGGCGGGTGCGAACCCCTCCGCGTCAGGCCTGGGCCTTCGAGCAGGTTGCGCTCAAGGCCGAGCTCATGGCCTTGGACCACCAGATCGGCTCAGGGGAGAGCTGGCAGGTCCCGACCGATCTGGCGCCGGTCTCAGCCACTATCACCCAGCGGCTGAGACTCAGCGAAACGCTGTGGCGCGACGTGTACGGGCTGGGGGTGCTGCGGCACATCTTCATCCCCGCGCGTATGCTGCCCCCCTGGCATGACCACTACCTGCGGGTCTGCCCGCCCCCGCCCGACCGGATCCGACCAGGCTCAGCCGTCAGCCAGCAGGCCTGAGCGCGGCGGGCAGATCACCCGGCTGCCTCTCTCTACGCTGCTTCGATTCCGTCAGTCGCTTCGCGCTGGTGGCGGGGCGGCTTGGCCGTCGGGCGGGGACGAGTTGCCCCGGTGGCGCCATAGGGTTTGGTAGCTGTAGCTCAGGGCGAGGAAAACCCCGCCGAACCCGAGGAAGAGCAGCACGCGCCAGACCGGGTCCAGCTCGGACAGGTCGAAGACCAGGAGCTTGCCGGCGGCCAGGACCAGGGTGGCCACGGCCGACACGCTCAGGGCGCCGCGGTCGAGTCGGAGCCCGGCGACCAGCAGGACGACGCCGTACACCCCCCATCCCATGGTGGCCCAGGCCGGCCCATCGCCGGCGTGGGAGAGCTCGCGCAGCAGCCAGCCGAGCAGGCCCACGTGCGCGACGATGCGATAGGCCAGCCGCTCGCCGGCCGTGGCCGGCAAGAGCGAGGCGCCCACGGTCAGGGCGATGACCAAGGCGTCAGCCAGCGCCTGGAGACTGAGCAGGGGTGGGTCTGCCGCGGCCTGGAACAGCTCGCGCACGAGTACCCAGACCATCAGGGCGCCGAAGGTGGCGTGGACCACGGGGGGCACGATATCGTCCTTCAGGCGCTCGCTCAGCAAGCGAAGAACGGCGGCCTCGCAGGCCAGGGAGACCAGGAGGGCGCTGCCGGACAGGCCCCGGTCGAGCCAGGCGGCCAGCGCGGCGTAGGCCACCAGCACATAAGAGACTCGGTACCCCCCGCGGCAGACCGCGGCCAGGCCAGCAGCCGCGGCGATCACCGCCAGGTCGGTCAGGGTAGCCGGGTCGAGCAAGGGCGCGGCCGCCTCGGTGTGGTGCAGGAGGCGGGGAACCAGCACCAGGCCGACCCCAGCGGCGATGAGGTGAGAGATCGCCTGGGTGGGCCTGTCCTCGAGCCGACGGCCCAGCCACTGAAGGGCCACGGCCTCGGCGGCCAGGGACAGGAGCAGGGCGTTGCCGCGGAAGAGCAGCCCCAAGCCCAGGGTGAGGAGCACCAGCGACACGACCCGGTGGGTATGGGCCAGGGCGCGGGCTTGGGGCCGGCGACCGATCAGCCATTGTCCGACCGCGTAGAGCGCGGCTCCGGCCAGGCTGACCCAGCCCCACGGCTCCGGGGCGGGCAGGGACCAGATGGCCGCGGACAGGCCCAGCGCCAGGAGCGGGGAGGACAGGGCCAGCAGATGCACGTGCCGGGTGAGCAGACTGAGCTGAGCTGGCTGCAGGACCCTTTCGGCCAGCCCGAGCGAGGGGAGGCGCCAGCGGCCGGGGTAGGCGCCGGCGACCACCTCGCGGAGGGTGGGCAGGATACCAAAAGCCAGCCAAGCGAAGACGACGCCGAGCTGGAGCGCCGACTGGTCGGCCGCGACCGGCGGGTCGACGGCCCGGATGCCGCGGTCGAGAGCCGTGGCCCAGACTATCCAGCCTCCCGCGGCGGATACCCACAGAAGGGAGCGCCAGCCACGGTGGAGGTAGATCAGGCTGGTGCCGGCAAGGACCGTGCAGGTGTAGGCCACCAGGCCAGGCACGCTGCCGGCGCCGGTGTAGAGGAGGAAAGGGGTGCCCAGGCCGCCGATGGCGCCGATGACCGAAAGCACGGCCGCGTCCTGGCGCAGGGCCAGGACCAAGGCCAGGACGGTGACCGCGACCATGTAGACCAGGGCCGTGCCGTGAGAGACCAGGGCCAGGATCTGGAAGGCGGCGAAGCCGCACAGGTAGTAGGAGCCAACGGCACCGCCGAGGAGCACCTGGCTGAACTCCCGTCTCCGGCCGTAGAGGCGCAGACCCAGGACCAGGAGGCCGGTGCTGATGGCCAGGCCGATCCCCACGCGGATAACTGGGGTCAGCCAGCCGCGGTCGATGGAATACTTGAAGAGAAAGGCCACACCGAGCAGCAGGAGTCCGATCCCGAGCTTGTTGAGCCAGTATTCGCTGCGGCGCATGACCTGGGGCAGTCGGAACCCTCGGCCCTCGGAAGGGGCGGTCAGGATAGGAGATGGCGCCGGTTCGAGGTGTCGGGTTGGGTCAGATGGAGCGCCTGCCAGGTGGTCGTCGGCCACGGGTTCGGGGGACGGAAGCTCAGGCCGTGCGGCTGGGATGCGGGCCTCGGTGGCTACCGTCGCGACGCGGTGCGGCGTATCGGCCCGGTCGGCCAGCGGGACCGGCAGTCGCTCCCGGAGCTCGGCTACGGCGCGCTCGAGCCTCGCCACGCGTGCTTCAAGGGAGCTCTGGTCGGGTTCGTCCATGCTGCGCCTCCTCTCGTGCGGATCTCACGGTCGCCGTGCGGCGACCGCGGATCAGCGGCGACGGGGAGCGCCGTCAACCTTCCCGGGCTCCCTCCTCGGTGACAGGCGGGGCCGCGATCGATGGACTGCTGTGGTGCTCAATGTGAAAGCCGCACCTGCGAAGTCCGTGAACGGACGGCAGTGCGGCTGTCTGGTGCGGGCTACGGTACGTGCAAGGTACGGAACGGCGTGGCGTGAGCCAAATACGGCGAGGAGCCCCTCGGCCCGTGTACGGGGACCGCTATCGGCCGTTCGGAGCCTCGCCTGATGAGTTCCCTGATATCGACCATCTCCCCGGCCCGGGTCATGGGCCTGGGGGACGAGATCAG
>JBAZUN010000180.1:0-2828 GCA_041661365.1 Candidatus Latescibacterota bacterium | reverse complement strand
AGCAGCCTTCGCGTGGGGGTCCCGGGGACGTGACCGTGCTGGAGCTGGTGAAGGGCCCGTGCGAGGTAGCGGTACTGGATCGGCGGGGTCGAGATGAACGGGGGCAGCTACGGGTCGTTGCCCGCCGCGTGATCCAGCCTGAAGATCCGCCTCAAAACGCCTTGAATCGTCGGACCCAGGGGCGTATATTGCTTCCTCGCGGGGCGAGGATTGCCCATGGGTGTCCGGGCTGCCTGCCGCGCAGAGAGGCCATGGTGGTCGCGCCGTGTTCACCTGGGCCAACGTCCGCTCTACTGCCTTTGGATCCCCCGATCGCCGCAGTCCCAGCGCCTCACCGCTGGCGTCGCCCGTAGTACCCCCAGGCCCTATCGGCCGTCCAATCCCCACCCTCCAATTCCTCTATTCCCGGAAGGCCGGCCAGCGCGCCGGACGGACGGGGTCGTGGCATCGCCACGGGAGGTGCAGTTCCATGGCACGCACGATGACCACCGTTCTGGCGCTGGTCCTGGTGCCGACCGTCGCCGGCGCCATCGGGTTCATGTACACGGGCATGGGAGGTCGGGAGCACCAGGGCGAGCTGATGGAGATGCCCTCGCTTACGGTGCAGGTGCGCATCGACGAGAGGCTGGCGGTGACGCGCGTTGACCAGGTGTTCCGCAATCGCACCGACCAGACCGTGGAAGGGGTGTACGAGTTCGCCCTGCCGCCCGGGGCGGCGATCACGGACCTGGTGCTCTGGATCGGCGACCGACGCATCCAGGGACAGATCCTGGAGAAGGAGGAGGCGCGCCAGGCGTACGAGGACCTGGTCAGCCATGCCATCGACCCGGCCTTGATCGAGCAACTGGGGGACGAACGATTCCGACTGAGCGTCTTCCCCTTCCCGGCGGGCGGCGAGCGCCGGGTCGAGCTGGAGTACATGGAGGTCCTCAAGGCCACCTCCGGGGCGGTTGCCTATACCTTCCCCCTGCGCCGCGATGCGGATGTTTCCGTGCCGGTGGGTCTGCTGCAGATGCGCGCCGATGTCACCTCCCGGGTTCCCTTCGCGGTGCGGGTCCGCGACCCGTTTAGCGCCATCAGCCTGGTTGAGCGCGCGAGCGACACCACGGCGACCGTGACCATGGCTGACGAACAGGTGGCCACCGCGACAGACCTGGTCATCGAGCTCGAGGAGCAGGTGGACCTCTACCACCCCCGGCTCCTGAGCCAGGCGCCGGCAGCCGGCGAGGACGGGTACTTCGCCCTGTGGCTGCCGCCGCTCCCGGAACTAGCGACCGCAGCACCGGCGCACCGCGCCGTCAGCTTCCTGGTGGACGTCTCGTCGAGCATGGGCGGCTCCCGGCTGGCCGCCGTCAAGGAGGCGCTGCACCTGGTGCTGGCCGAGCTGACACCCGATGACCTGTTCAACCTCGTCGCGTACAGCAGCTATGCAGAGCGCTTCCGCCCGGAGCTGGTGCCGGCCACGGCGGCCAACGTCGAGGCCGCACAGGACTTCGTGCGGCTGCAGGGAGCGTTGGGGGCTACCAGCTTCCAGGCAGCGCTCGAACAGGCGCTGCAGGTGCCGGCGCCATCGGCGCTGCACCACGTGGTGCTGTTGACCGACGGTCGGCCGACGGTCGGCCACACCAGCCTGACCGCGCTCGAGGTGCTGGTACACCAGCTGACCGACGGAGTCCGGATCCACACCATCGGGGTGGGTGAGGACGTGGACCGCACCTTCCTCCAGATCCTGGCTGAGGATCACTTCGGCGAGTCGGCTTTCGTCAACGACGGTGCCGCCCTGGCGACGCAGTTGCGGGCGCTGCTGGAGCTGTTCCAGCGGCCGGAGATGACCGTCCGGGACATCACCTTTCTCGGGACGCAGACGGGCGAGCTGGTACCGCCGCGGCTGCCGGTGTTGACCGCGACCGACGAGGTGTTCCAGGTAGGCCGCTACAACACGGGGGGCGACGTGACGCTGCAGATGCACGGCCGCACGGATGGCCAGGACACCGAGCTGGCGTGGCCGCTCAACCTGGCCCCGGCCGGCGATGCCCCCGACGACACGGCGCGCAGCATGGTCGCCCGTCTGTGGGCCTACCGCACCGTCCTGTCGCTGGAGGCGCAGCTCGCCCGCTTGGGGCCCCAGGACGAGCTGTCCGATCGGATCCTCGGTCTGGGACTGGCCTACCGCCTGGTCACGTCCCGCACCTCGCTCTACGCTCCCGACCCCGAAGTCGTGGTGAATCCGGTAGCCGGGCCCGGGGACGGCGTTGCGTCTACCGCCGTCGCCGACGAGGTGGAGACCAGGTCCTGGCTGGGTCGGACGTTTGTACGCGGCGACCAGGGATGGGTCGACACGGCGTTCACGCCCGGGATGCCGCGCCGTGAGTACCGCGGTGCGGGCCCGACCGAGCTGGCGCGGTTCGCCGCCATGGGAGAGCGTCTGCTGGTGGTCGTGGCGGGGACGGCCTGGGAGATCCCGGCGCAACCGGCGCGCGCGCTGCTGCTGGGCAATGCCCCCAACCCCTTCAACCAGGGCACGACCATCACCTACTGCGTGCCGGTGGCGATGGCCGCGACCGATGCCTTCGTCACGGTGTACGATCTGGCAGGCCAGATCGTCTGGCGTGGCGCGGTGGCGACCGTCGTGGGTGAGCACCAGGTACACTGGGACGGTCGAGATCGGCTCGGGCGTCCGGCGGCCTCGGGGGTGTACCTCTGTCAGCTGATTGCCGGCGGACAGGTGGACACCCGACGCATGGCGCTGGTGAGGTGAGCGATGCAACAGACGACCGGACGCGGCTGGTGGCTGGCCGGGCTGGCCCCCCTGCTGCTGGCGACGGCAG
>JBAZUN010000179.1:451-11059 GCA_041661365.1 Candidatus Latescibacterota bacterium | reverse complement strand
GCGGTCCGAAGGTACCGCCCATACCATGAAGGATCCGAGCGATGACGCTGCAGACCGTCGACTGGGGCATCGTCATCGGGTACTTCGCCGTTTCCCTGCTGATCGGCCTGCTCGTCACCCGACGGGCCGGGTCGAGCACCAGCGAGTTCTTCCTCTCCGGACGGCACATGCCCTGGTGGCTCCTGGGGATCTCCATGGTGGCCACCACCTTCTCCAACAGCGTGCCCAACCTGGTGACCGACATCGTGCGCACGCACGGGGTTGCCGGCAATTGGCTCTGGTGGGCCTTCCTGCTCACCGGCATGCTGACCGTGTTCGTCTACGCCAAGCTCTGGCGACGCTCGGGGGTGATGACCGACAACGAGCTCTACGAGCTGCGGTACAGCGGCCGGTCGGCCGCCTTCCTGCGCGGCTTCCGGGCACTCTACCTGGGGATCCTGTTCAACGGCATGATCATGGCCGACTGCTCGCTGGCCGCGGTCAAGCTGGGCGGGGTGATGTTCGGCTACTCCCCGCTCGAGGTGCTGGTGGTAGCCGGGGCGGTCACCGTCGTCTACTCGATGATGGGCGGGCTGCTGGGGGTGCTGATCACCGACTTCTTCCAGTTCATCGTCGCCATGGTCGGTGCGGTCCTGGCGGCCTGGTTTGCCCTGAGCCTGCCCGAGGTGGGCGGGATGGCCGGCCTGCTGTCGCACCCGGCCGTGCTGCCCAAGCTCTCCTTCCTGCCCGACTTCTCCGACCACACCGCCCTGGTCACGGTCCTGGTCATTCCCCTGGCGGTGCAGTGGTGGAGCGTCTGGTACCCCGGCGCCGAGCCGGGCGGCGGCGGGTACGTGGCGCAGCGCATGCTGGCCGCCAAGGACGAGAAGCACGCGGTCGGCGCGACCCTGCTGTTCAACATCTGCCACTACGCCGTTCGCCCCTGGCCCTGGATCATCGTCGCCCTGGCCTCGATCGTGGTCTTCCCCGATCTGGCCTCCCTCGAGCGGGCCTTCCCCGGCCTCGAGCCGCGGTTCGTCGAGAACGACATGGCGTACCCCGCCATGCTCACCTTCCTGCCGGCCGGGGCCATCGGCCTGATGCTGGCCTCGCTCTTCGCCGCGTACATGTCGACGATCTCGACCCACCTGAACTGGGGCTCGTCCTACATCGTCAACGACTTCTACCGGCGGTTCCTCAGACCCGCGGCAGGGGAGCGGGAGCTGGTCCTCGTCGGACGCCTCTCGACCCTCGTCTTGATGCTGGTCGGCAGCGGCATCGCCCTGCTCTACAGCAACTCCCTGAAGACCTTCGACCTCTGGCTGCAGATCGGCGCGGGCACCGGCCTGGTCTTCATCCTGCGGTGGTTCTGGTGGCGGATCAACGCCTGGAGCGAGGTGGCGGCCATGGCGATCTCCTTCCTGGTCGCCTGGTACTTCCAGTCGATCCACGGTTGGCTCGGTCTGCGGCCGCTGCCCGGCTGGCTGCAACTCCTCCTGGGAGTGGTCGTGACCACGGTCGGCTGGGTGAGCGTGACCTTCCTGACCCGCCCCAGCGACGAGCAGGTGCTGCGCCGGTTCTGCCGTCTGGTACAGCCCGGCGGTCCAGGCTGGCGATGGGTCGTCGACCGGGCCCGCGACGACGGCGATCCGATCCCCGTCGAGCCGCGCTGGGACGTACCGGCCGGCGTCGCCTGCATGTTCCTCGGCTGCGTGGCCGTGTACGGGGCCCTGTTCTCGACGGGGTACTTCCTCTACGGCAACCTAGGCGCCGGCGCGATCCTGCTGGTCGTCACCGTGCTCGCTGGCCTCGCCCTGATGCGGTACTGGGGCAGCCTGCGGGTCCGCGAGACTCCGAGTGCCCCGCCGCGATAACCGGGTGGGCCATACGTCAACGCCGCGGCTCCTCGATCCGGGGCGGATCTACCAACACACCATAAACAAAGGCCGGCCGTGACCCTGTCCCTCTTTCCCCCTGACCCACCCGCCCGTCCCGACCCAGGTCCCCGCGTCGTGGTCTTCGACTTGGAGACCCAACGCAGCGCCGCCGAGGTCGGCGGCTGGGGCCAGGCCCACCGGATGGGGATCTCCCTGGCGGTCTGCTGGGACAGCCTTCTGGAGGAGTTCGTCACCTACCGCGAGGAGCAGGTGCAGGAGCTGCTGGGCCACCTGCAGCGCGCTGACCTGGTCGTCGGGTTCAACCTCCTCGGGTTCGACTACGCCGTGCTGCGCGGCTGCGTTCCGTTCGACCACCATCGCCTGAACACCCTGGACATCCTGCGCGAGCTGCAGCTCCGTCTGAACCACCGTGTGAGCCTCGACGCGCTGGCCCGCGCGACCCTTCAGGCCCCCAAGCTCGGTGACGGCCTGCAGGCCCTGCAATGGTGGAAGGAAGGACGACTGACCGAACTGGAGGAATACTGCCGGCAGGACGTCAGGGTCACCCGGGACCTTTTCCGCCACGGACTGGAACACGGACACCTGTTCTTCGACCGGAAGGACGGAGGCCGGGCCCAGGTTCAGGTCGACTGGAAGTTGGACGCGCTGATGGCGCGCCGTCCGCGGGCCTGAGCAGACACGCGATGAAGCACGGCCCGCCCGTAATCGCTGGAACGCCCCGCGTCCAGGACTCGTCCTCTGATCCAACTCTGCTCGCGCGTCTCCTGCGCGAGCGGTTCAGGCTGGCCGCCTTCCGCCCGTACCAGGAACAGGTCTGCCAAGCGGTCCAGGCCGGCCAGGACGTGCTCCTCATCATGCCCACGGGAGCCGGCAAGTCCCTGTGCTACCAGCTCCCCGGACTGGCCCGCGACGGCACCACCCTGGTGGTATCACCCCTGATCGCCCTGATGGAGGACCAGGTCGCCAAGCTCAGCGAGCTGGGGTTGGCGGCCGAGCGGATCCACTCTGGTCGCGAGCGGGACGACTCCCGGCGGGTATGCCGCGAGTACCTGGACGGGCGACTCGACTACCTCTTCATCGCTCCCGAGCGGCTCGCGGTGCCGGGGTTCCCCGAGCTGCTGGCCCGTCGTCGCCCGGTCCTGATCGCGGTCGACGAGGCGCACTGCATCTCGCATTGGGGGCACGATTTTCGGCCGGAGTACCGGATGCTCGGGAGCCGGTTGCCCGGGTTGCGGCCGGCGCCGGTCATCGCCCTGACCGCTACGGCCACCCCGCGGGTGCAGGACGACATCGCCGCGCAACTGGGGATGCCCTCGGCCCGCCGCTTCATCCACGGCTTCCGGCGCACCAACATCGCGGTGGAGGTGGCCGAGGCCAGGCCGACGGCTCGACGCGAGATCGTGCTCTCGGTGCTGGCCGATCCGGCCCGCCGTCCGGCGATCGTGTACGCGCCGACGCGGAAGGAGGCCGACGCCCTCGGTGAGGAGTTGGGCGACCAGTTGCCCGCGGCGAGCTACCACGCCGGCATGGCCGCGGCCGACCGTGACCGGGTGCAGGTCGATTTCCAGAGCGGCCGGCTCGAGGCGATCGTGGCCACCATCGCCTTCGGCATGGGGATCGACAAGCCCGACGTACGCACCGTGATCCACACCGGTCTGCCCGGCACCCTCGAGGGGTACTACCAGGAGATCGGCCGCGCCGGCCGGGACGGCCTACCCTCGCGCGCGATCCTGCTCTACTCCTACGCCGATCGCCATACCCACGACTACTTCCTCGAGCGCAACTACCCCGAGGTGGAGGTCCTGGCCGCGGTCCAGGAGGCGCTGGAGACCAAGCCGCAGGACCCGGAGTTCCTGCGCCAGCGGCTCAGGCTGGACCCCGAGGTGCTGGAGCGGTCCCTGGAGCAACTGTGGATCCACGGCGGGGCCCTGGTCGACGCCGAGGGCCTGGCCAGCCGGGGGGACGATGCCTGGCGCGCCAGCTACCCCGAGCAGCGGCGACACAAGGCGGCACAGCTCGACGATATCCTGCGCTTCGCCCAGGGCCACCACTGCCGCATGCTCCACCTGGTGCGGCATTTCGGCGACCAGGAGGACAGCGGCGAGCCGTGTGGAGGATGTGATATCTGCGCGCCGGACGAGGTGTTGATCGGCAGCGCGCGGGGGGTGACCGAGGAGGAGGCGGCCGTGCTGGCCGCGGTGCTCGAGACGCTTCGTCAGCGCAACGGCCAGACCACCGGCCAGCTCTTCCGCGAGGTCGCCGATGCCGAGCGCCAGCGCCGGGGACTGGACCGCCGCGGCTTCGAGCAGTTGCTGGGCGCCCTGGTCCGTGCCGGACTGCTGCGGCTGGACGAGGACTCCTTTGAGAAGGAAGGCAAACGGATCCGCTTCGAGCGGGCCAGCCTGACCCCGGCCGGGACGCAGGGCGGAAGGGAGGCTCTTCCCGGGCTGCGTCTGGCTGCCGGGCCGGTGGCCTCGCCGATCGCCGGCAAGTCCGGGCGTCGTCGACCCGTGGCCGGACGGCGAACCAGCACCGCGTCTGCCGCCGAACCCACCCTGGTGCCCGACGCACCCACGGTCCAGCCGGCCGAGGAGCTGGTAACGGCACTGCGCGCCTGGCGCCTGTCCGAGGCCCGTCGTCGCCGGGTGCCGGCCTTCCGCATCCTCACCGATCGGGCCCTCCTGGCCCTGGCCACGCTGCGACCGCGAAGCGAACAGGACCTCCTCGCGGTCCCGGGGATCGGTCCCGGGATCGTCCGTCAGCACGGCCAGGCCCTGCTGAGCCTGGTGGCCGCAGGAGGATGATCGGCCCCGCGGGAGAAGGGGATGCTCTTCTGGCCCGCCCTGCCGCGGGCGGATTGACAGCGCGGCAGCCCCGGGGTACCGTGTCGCGCGGGTGCCACGCCGTCGTCGACCCGTCGGCAAGGCGTTAATCGTCCGCTGGAGGTGTCGATGAATCCGAGCGAGTTCGAGGACCTGGGGTTCCGAGCCCGCCAGGCTCTACACTACCTCGACCACAACCCCGACGAGCGCGAGGGTTGGATGCCGTACTTCGGCGGCACCATCGTCGGCGGGCCGCCGGGGTACGGTCACAGCGAGTGGGACGCCTGCGACGTGGGCTGGCGCATGGTCGAGGCTTATCTAGCCGTGCGTCAGGTGCTGGGACAGGCAGAGCCCGACGAGCCGGAGCGCCGGCTGCGCGCCTTTGTCCTGGGAACCCTGCGCGACGACGGCCTGTCCTACCGGCCTGACCGACCTTGGTCCAGGCCCCATGCCTGGATGTGGGACCACGGTCGGGCCCTGCTGACCCTGGCCACCTGGATGCGGCTCGAGCCGGCCGACGAGGTGGGCGGGGCCGCGCAACGGATGGTCGACGGTCTGGCGCGGATCGCGCTGCGGGAAGGGGACGGCGACCGGTGGTTCTTCCCCGCCGAGAACTGGACCGGCGCGGGGTGGGGGGACACGGTCTACGGCCACCCGCCCACCGGCCTGGCCATCGAGGGGATGGTCGACCTGGCCGGGCTGCTCGACGACGACCGGATCCTGGAGATCGCCGGCCACTTCGTGCGCTGGGTGCGCATGGCCCGTCCGCCGTTCTTCGCCGAGGACGGGACCGTGGTCCGCAAGGGCGGCGGCCCGCTCGACTACGTCTTCACCCACCTGCACGCCCGGATCGGGATCGTCAACGGCCTGCTGAAGTACGCCCTGGCCACGGACGACCCCGCGCTCTTCGACTGGGCCACGCGCGTTTACCTCCACGTCCGCGACGACCTGTCCAGCACCTTCGGCTGGGTGCCCGAGAGCCTGGAGAGCGGCCCTGACCTGGGAGCCAAAGCTCGGACCGAGACCTGCGCCATCGCGGACATGATGCAGGCCGCGGCCATCCTCGCCGAGCACGGCCGGCCCGAGGAGCGCGCCACGCTCGGGCGGTACGGGGTCAACCAGCTTTTCAGCCACCAGATCCTCGACTTCGCGCCGCTGCGCCACCTGATGTTGCCCACCCCGGACCTCCCCGAGAAGCCGGGGTGCTCCTACCGCGGCGTGCCCGATCGCTTCCTGGGCTGCTTCACCGGGTGTACCCACGTCAACGAGCTGGTCGTTGACGTCAGCCGGCCGTTCGACGGTCCGGCGCAGTTGGTCGACGCCAGTGGCTGCTGCAGTCAGTCCGGGGCCAAGGCCCTGTACGTCCTCTGGAGCCAGGCCGTGCGCCGCGAGCAGGAGACGATATGCGTCGAGTGGTGGGTGACGATGGAGAACGGCGACCTGCGGATGGAATGCCTGGAGCCCTCGACGGGCGAGCTGAGACTGAGGGCCAAACGGCCCTGTCAGGACCTGGTCGTGCGGCTGCCCGGGCACCTGTCCGCGGCCGGGGTGACCAGCGACCGTCCCTTCCGGGAGGAGAACCGGGCTCTGCACTTCGGGCCCCTCGCGGCGGGTGAACGGGTAATCCTGACCTACCCGATCCTCGAGCGGACGGTCACCGAGCGGATCGCCGGGGTGGAGTACACCGTGCACTGGAAAGGGGACCGGGTCATCGAGGTGCTCCCCGCGGCCCGACATTGCGGTCACTACTGGTGGCGGCGCGCCACCCACTGAATCGAGCATGAGGAGGATTCGAGATGGAGAAGACCCTCGACGACCGCGTCGCCATCGTTACCGGCGCCAGCTCCGGCATCGGCTGGGCTACCGCCGTTCGCCTTGCCCGGGAAGGAGCGGTCGTCGTGGCGATCGCCCGGCGGGCCGACCGGCTGCAGCAGCTTGGCGAACAGTGCGCCGGGGTGGAGCCGTTCCCCGCCGACGTCACCGACCACGAGGCCCTGGCCCGGTGCGTTGACCAGACCGTGGCGCGTCACGGCCGGATCGATATCCTGGTCAACAACGCCGGGATGAGCTACTACAAGCGGCTCCTGGAGAGCACCCTCGAGGAGTGGCGCCAGACCATGGCGGTCAACCTCGAGGCGATGTACGTGCTGGCGCGGTTGACCGTGCCCCACATGGTCCGGCAGCGGTACGGCCGGATCGTCAACGTCTCCTCGATCCAGGCCCAGGCCACCGAGGCCGGGGTCGGCCCCTACGCCGCCACTAAGGGGGGGATCTCGGCCTGGTCCCGCTCCCTGGCCGTGGACCTGGCCGAATACGGCATCCTGGTCAACGTCGTGGCGCCGGGATTCATCCGCACCGAGATGAGCGTGATCGACGGGGTCGACGAGACCGAGTCAGCGGTTTTCAAGGAGTGGTACGCCGGCCGGCGGAAGATCCCCCTGGCCAGGGCCGGTGAGCCCGAGGAGATCGCCAACGCCATCCTCTTCCTCAGCGGCGATCAGTGCACCTACCTCACCGGTCAGACCCTGGTCGTCGACGGCGGCCTGACGATCACCTTCTGAGAACCGAGTCGCGGTCCAGCGCGCGGCGCGGCTCCGTTCCTCAGGAGCCGTACCCCTCGTCGTCGGTCCCGTACGCCGCGGCGATGGCCGACCCTGCCTCGAACATCTCCTCGATCGGCCCCAGGTCGCGCTCGAGCCGACAGGGCGGCTCAAAGGTGGCCAGGTCCTGGTGGTCGCAGAAGCCGCGGGCCAGCTCGACGAAGTAGAGAAAGTTCCGCAGCGGGATGTCCGGCGGCACGCCGTGGTCGACATGGGGGATGAACCCGCCGTGGCGCCAGGCCGTCTCGTACCGCTTGGCCACCTCGGCGCGGAGCTGGTCCCGGCCGAAGCGCAGCTCGCGCTTGTCGATCCCGCCGTGGATGTGGATCCCGGGGTACTTGGTCAGGATCTCCTCGGGGTCGTTGTGGGCCGCGATCTCGATCGGCTGGATCCCGTCGAGGGCCTCGGGAAAGAGGACGTCGAGGATCTGGTTGTTGTACCCGTCCGAATCCATGACCAGGGTATCGACGCCCTTCCCCTTGAAGAAGGCGTAGAGCTTGCGGTAGTTGGGCAGCAGGAACTGGCGCATCAGGGGCGGGGACATCATCGCCTGCTTCTTGAACCCCATGTCCTCGTTCAGCATGACGATGTCGACCTTGATCCGGCTGAGCGGCTCGTCGAGCAGCTCCATGAGGAACCAGGCCCAGTACTCGAACATCTCGTGGACCAGGGCCGGCTCGTCGTAGAACAGGTAGGACAGCCCCTCCATGCCGGTGTAGTCGCGGATCGCCCAGTAGATCCCCGGGACCACCAGCCGCACCGGTACGTCGGCGTTGTTGCAGGCCTCGACGTTCTCGCTCCAGTGGTTCCCGCCGGGCGGATGCCAGCCGTACCCGTCCGGCCCGAGGTGCGGGGTGACCTCGGCCTCGGTCAGCGGCCGGGTGCGCTGCGGGGTATGGGGATCGAGCCGCTCCTTGACCCGCTTCCAGTCGTCCCACCCCTTGACCGCGAACTCCAGCCAGCGGCGGGTGGCGAAGCCGGCCGTCGGTTGCCGGATGGCGTCCTGCCGCACCGCGCCCCAACCGTCGACCCAGGTCCGGATGTTCCCCTGTTCCTCGATCACCTTCTCCTCGAACAGGGGGTGGACCCCGGTGTAGAACTTCCCCAGGCCCATGGAGCCGTCCTCCTGGACCAGCCGGCCCCACTGTCGCTGCTGCTCCTCGCTGAGACCCTGGCGTCGCCAGGCGGCAAAGGTGGCGGCTCGCGGGCCGCCGAAGATGTAGGGCAAGCGGTCGATCGGCTCGCGGCGGATCAGGGCGCGCATGCGCTCACGCGGGGTCATGGGATTCCTCCACTGGGTGGATCGACAGGCGGTCTGGGCGCGACTGTCCGCAAGAAACTCGTTGCTGAGGGTCCTGTCAAGATGCATCGTTGGACGGATATCGGAGTGGTACAAAATACGGTGGTCGAGGGGTGCCCTTCCGGGCGCCGCGCAGGCGCGGACCGACCCCCTCGCTCGGCAAGGGCCTCGACTCCCGGCCACCCGACCCCTCGTCCTTCCCCGCCCCCAGCCCCTTGCGTGGCTTCCTCCAGGGCATCCCTTCGACCTGCCGCAACATCACGTGCAGGCAATTCTTCGAGCTGAATCGACCACCTCGAAGCCATAGAGCTCGGCCTGCCGCAGGCGGAACTCCAGCCGCAGGGGAACGGCAGGGAGTCTGGCCGGCCGGCCTCGCCACGGTACGGGATGGGCCACCGAGTCGCCGTGGAGCGCCGGGCCGTCGTTCCAGTCGAAGCCGGGGAGCGGCGATCCGTCCGCGTCCGTCAGCCGCAGCCGTGCTTCACCGGTGACGGCGGCGTTGACCGTCAGGGCCGTGCCGTCGAGACGGACCACCGGGGTGCGCAGGAGGCCTTCGCGGGAACCGGCGTCCCGCGAGACGAAGCCGTTGCGTCGCAGGAAGGCCAGGCCGACCTCGCGGTGGCCCACCTTGTGGCCGTGCGAGTATCCGCCGTAGTAGACGTACTCCCGGTCACCCACGGTGACGCAGTCGGCGAACCAAGCCATAGCGTGGTCCCAGGCGCCCGGCCGTGGAGCGCGGTCGAGGAAGGTCTGCGGGTACCGCGTCCAGTTCCGTCCGTCGCGGCTCGAGATCAGCTCGGTCCAGCCGATCCCCTCCACCGGACCGCCGGGGTCGGCGGGCAGGTCGTCGCGCAGGACCCGCAGGAACCCGAGATAAAGGTCGCCGCGCAGCATCGGCTTGAACCCGTAGAACTCCTCGATCCCGTTGGCCGGGTCCGGGGTGACGATGAGGGACGGCCGTGGCCAGGAAACGAAGTCCCTGCTGGCCGCGACCCCGACGCATCGCCGCCATCCTTCGGCATGGTGGTGAGGCTTACCGGGGTACCCCGATTGCTCGATCTTGCACCCCATCAGGTACTCCTGCCTGAGAGGGTCCCAGCAGCCGTCGATGATGTCGCCGATGGCGTTGACGTATCCCGGATCGCCGAACTGCAAGCCGGGGGGGTGGGCTGGGATCACCGGGTTTGTCGGGTGCTCGACGAAGCGAAAGCCGTCGGCCGAGAAGGCCACGCACAGCCCCTCACCGTAGTACCCCAGCTTGTAGCGGCGCGCCGGATCTCCGTGACCCGGTCCCTCGTCGACGAAGAACAAGCTGAAGTGGCCCTGTGGCGCGTCGATCAGGTTGTTGGCCGTCGAGCCGTCGACCGCCACCAGTCCCAGGTCAGGACGGCGCCATTCGATCCCGTCCTCGGACTCGGCGTAGGCGTAGCAGACGAACGGCGCACCGCCGGGGTTCTTTACGTTGTACCAGGTGCGGAAACGTCCGGTGCCGGGGTCGCGGAGCACGGCCATGAACCACTGCGGCTGCAGGTGCCAGGACTCGGCGCGCCGCAGCACCGGCTCGGGCAGCTTCTCGGGCTGGTGGGTGGTGCGGGTCAGTCCCTCGCTGGCCTCGATCAGGTAGTCGTCGAGGAAGAGGTGCGGGCCAGGTCCCAGGTGACGGACCTTAGCACCGGGGGCGCTGGGTTGCGAAGCCGGCGAGGAATTGGCCATCTCTTCACTCCTTCCGCTCAACTGCGTGCTGTTCCACTTCGGATGAACCGACCAGACAGCGCCAGCCCGGGATCGGCATCCGGATCGCATCCACCGGGAGCCTGCAGCCGCGGACAGGGGATCGGCCTTGAGCTCTCCGTACCAACGGGTCCACCAGCCCGAGCGTCAACCCGTCCGTTGCCCCGGCCCGGTCGGCCGCCTAGATTGGCGCGGGGCCGGGCGATGCCGCGAACATCGTATGGGATGGCATCCGCTGGCCAGGTTTTGTCGGATCGCAGCGAGGAGACAGCGTATGG
>JBAZUN010000179.1:0-441 GCA_041661365.1 Candidatus Latescibacterota bacterium | reverse complement strand
CAGGAAGACCCGATCCGCGGCCGTTCTGCAGCACGAGGCCATCGGCCAGGCCGGCAAGACCCGGCCGTTCCGCCGGACCGAGCATCCGGACGCCCAGTGGTTCGACGGCGCCGGGCTCGGGCTCTTCGTCCACTGGGGGATCTCCACCGTCGACCGGGGGATCGACCTGTCCTGGGGGATGATGGCCGACAAGCCCTGGGGCGGCGGCACGATCACCCCGGAGCGGTACTTCGATCTCGCCGACCGGTTCAGTCCCGACCGGTACGATCCCGACCGCTGGCTGGCCGCGGCCAGGGCCGCCGGCTTTGCCTACGCGGTCCTCACCGCCCGCCACCACGACGGCTTCGCCCTCTTGCCGAGCGCGTACGGCCGGTTCGGCGTGCGCCAGCATCTGGATGGGCTAGACCTCGTCCGTCCGTTCGTCGAGGCCTGCCGTCGCCA
>JBAZUN010000178.1:0-11151 GCA_041661365.1 Candidatus Latescibacterota bacterium | reverse complement strand
TCCAAGCTGATCTAGATCGCCTACTGCGCCGCATCGGCACCGAGTAATAGCAGTTAAAGGACATTCAGGCGCACGGGTCAAGCAGGATCTGCGTCTGGGGGCGGTGATCGGCGCAACGGCACCGGATGGAGCTGGCTACCTGACCAGCGACACCCGATGATTCATAGTCCTGAGGCCCTGGGAGAAGGACAGGAAGTAGACGCCCGACGCCAAAGACCGGCCGGTCTGGTCCGTACCCTGCCAGGTGTATTCGTGGGTCCCCGCGGCCAGCAGCTCGTCGGCCAGGGTGACCACCCGCTGTCCCAGGCCATCGTGGATCCCCAGGATGGCTGGCCCGGCTTCCCGGACGGTGACGACGATGGTCGTGGACGAGGAGAACGGATTGGGGTAGCTCGCCAGCCTGACGAAGGGTGCCGGGGCTTCGGCCGGGATGCCGGTGCGGCGGTCCCAGACCCGACCGTCCCGGTCGAACAGGACCTTTCCGCCGCACACCGTGATGAGGTTCTCGATGAGCCGGTCGCCAGCGCGCGCCTGGCCCTGGACGTCCAGGAACCGGGTCGGCTCCCAGGCCAGCTCAAAGACCGCCAGGTCAGCGGTCAGCGCCACCTGCAGCCGGCCCAGGTCCGGCCGGAGGATCGCCTTGGCGGGGTTGACCGTCACCCGCCGGACGACTTCCTCGAGGGGGACGCCCAAGGCGAGGAACTTGGACATCACGTAGGGCAGGCTGAAGACCGGACCGTTGATGTTCCCCCGGTGCAGATCGGTGGAGATCGAGTCGGGCAGGTATCCCTGCTGGACCGCCGGCTCGGCGTTGGCCCAATGGAAGGAGCCGCCGCCGTGGCCCACGTCGAGGAGCCGGCCCGAGGCCTGGGCCTCGAGGATATACTGGTTGACCTTGCCGCGCTCGTCGAGAACCGGGAACTGGTACTCGCTGATCCGGGCGTAGCAGTGGGTGTGCAGATCGCCCGGCATCATGCGATCGAGCAGCAGCTCACGGTACGTCCGTGCCGGCCATCCCGCGGCTGCCGGGCGCGGGCAGAAGTCGAACATGGCGGGCCTGCCGCAGGCCCGGGCGGCGGCCAGCCCGGCATCGACCGAGGCCCAGGGCAGGTGCGCGCTGTCGTAGGGCTCCGTGGTCCAGTAATGGGCGCTCTTGATGCCGACGCACAGCTCGGGATGCGCCAGAACCGCTTGCGCGGCGGCCTCGGAGGCGAACGACCGTGGGTCCTGCTCGCTCACGTACATGCCGCCGCGAGCGATGTTGAGGAAGGCCAGCATGCGGACGGGTGATCGCGCGGCCAGGGCGACGAACGCCGGCAGATCGTCCGCCCCTGAAGTGCCGGCGTCGACCACGGTAGTGACGCCGTGCCCGACCCCGTTCTCGCCGGCGTCGACCGACAGACCCGAGGCGTGGCCGACGAACCCGTGCACGTGCAGGTCCACGAATCCCGGCGACACGTAGAGCCCCCGCACATCGGCCACCTGCCGGGCCGCGTGCTCGGGAAGGTCACGGGCTACGGCCGCGATCACTCCGTCCTTTACTGCCACGTCGCGGACGGCACTGAGCGCGCTCGCCGGGTCGATTACGTGGCCGCCCTGCAGGAGAAGGTCGTATTCTTCCGTGCCGGAGCCTGGCGTGCCGTGGGCCCGGCTGGCCAGACCGGCGGTTCCGAATCCGGTCAGGACGCAGCTTCTGAGGAAGGCTCGGCGCTCCATGGCGGCTCATCTGCGCGGCGTGGTGGAATCTCCGACGACCGCAGGAAGGTAAAGGTACTGGTTCGGGCCCGGGGTCGCCCGTCATTCCACCAACTGCCCGGAAGCATTCCGGCGGGGGGTGCCGAGGCAGCCGAATGCGACAAGGCACTTGACGCCCGACCGCAACCAGTGCTCCGTACCAAGCGGATCAATCCCAACGTCAACCAGGAGGTCGCCATGAACCGGCCGCAGAGGGTCAGACGGGATGCCGGGCAAGGCCCGGCGGGCAGGGCAGGGAGGCAAGCGGCCGGCCCGGCGGCGCTTTCCCAGGAATCCCGAGGGGTGCCGTCGCCGACCATTACCAAGGTGAGGTCGATCTGCTGTGCGCCGCGGCGGCATCCGTACCCGTCGCTGGTGATCGTCAAGGTCGAGACCAGCGAGCCGGGGCTCTACGGTCTGGGGTGCGCCTCGCACACCTTCCGACCGCTGGCCGTGGCCGCCAGCGTCGATCAGTACCTCGACCTGCTGGTCAAGGGAAGGAGCACGGACTCCATCGAGGATATCTGGCAGGCCGTGTACGCTAGCACCAACACCCGCAACGGCCCGATCATGAACTGCGCCCTGAGCGGCCTGGACCAGGCGCTCTGGGACATCCAGGGGAAGCGGCTGGGCGTGCCGGTCTACCAGTTGCTCGGCGGCAAGTGCCGGTTTGCCGTGGACACCTATGCCCATGCCATCGGCCGGGATCTCGAGGAGCTCGAGGAGAACGTCAAGCGCTTCATGGCGGAAGGGTACCGGCACATCCGCATCGAGCTGAGCGAGTACGGCCCGGATCGCGGACAGCCCGACTTCGCCCAAGCCGGGTTCGCCTCGCCGCGGGACACCTTCGTCGATCCGGCCAGGTACGTGGTGATGATGCCGCGGGTGTTCGAGCGCATCAGGAGCCGATGCGGCGACCAGATCGAGCTGCTCCACGACATGATCTACACCAGGATACGGCCGATCGACGCCATCAACATGATCAAGCTTCTCGGGCCCTACCGACCGTTCTTCATCGAGGACCCGTTCTGCATCGAGGACCGAGGGTACCTGTCCCTGCTGCGCCAGCAGACCAGCATCCCCATCGCGCTCGGGGAGAAGTTCGTCAATCCCAGTGAGTACTACGACTTGATCGCGGGGCGGCTGATCGATTTCATCCGCTGCCACATCCCCTATATCGGGGGTCTCACGCCGGCGCGGAAGGTGGCTGCCCTGGGTGAGCTGTTCGGGGTGCGGACCGCCTGGCACGGGCCGGCCGATCTGTCCCCGGTCGGCCACGCCGCCAACGTGCACCTCGACCTGGCAACCTGGAATTTCGGAATCCAGGAGCGGACCGTGTTCACCCAGGAGGAGCAGGAGATCTTCCCGGGGTGCCCTACGCTCGCCAACGGGTATCTGCTGGCCAACGACAGGCCGGGGCTGGGGATCGACCTCGACGAGGGCCTTGCCGCTCGGTTCCCGATCCCCGAGGATCACGTCAGTTGGTACGGCAGCCTGCGGTACAACGACGGCACCGTCCGGAGGCACTGACACGCCGGCGCGGCGCCAGAGCCTGGGTGCCAGCCACGGGTCGGCCAGCACAGGACCGCGAGTACCCTCAAGCGCTGGTTCTCCCCGGGAACGCCGCGACGGCGCAGACGGTCGGCCAGCGGAGGATTACCTATCCTTGGGCTTGAGGAAGAGCACCTCGGCGTGCTCGACCCACCCTGACCTCAGGTCCATGCGGAACCAGCCTTCGCTGTTCTTCTCATGGAAGCGCGTCGGTGACCGTTGGCCGAGCTCCCGCAGGTCGTATTGAGCCCACGTCCGGCCCGCGTCGGTGGAGATGATGATCCCGGTGGCCAGCGGGGAGGCCGGCGCGCAGTGCGAGGCCAGGATCACGTTGTCCTGGACGATCATGTTGCCGGACTCGACCTGCGGGTTGAACAGCAGCTCGTGCTTCTCCGGACGGGCCAGGTCTGCCGGCGCGCACCGGAAGATCCCGCGGTCATACGGCTCCGGGCCGTTCGAGTCACTGATCCAATAGAGCTGTCCGTCCACGAAGCTGATGCCGCCGGCCTTGTAGCGCGAATTCAGGCGCTCCGAGATGAGGACCCGCCAGTCCCAGCGATCCGCGGCCGCGTCGTACGTGCCCCTGAGCCAGTGGCACTCGAGCCCTTCCGGCTTGTCGTGGTCCCCGGTGCAGGCGTAGAAGGCGCCCTCTGCCGGGTTGTAGGCCACGGTGTGCACGTGGCGGCAGCAGAGCGGGTTGTCGGGGTTGCCCAGGGGCGTGCCGACGGTGCCCCCACCCGGAGAGCCGTCGTCGCGCGTGTACGGACTCTGCCCGAAGGCGTACGCGATCTTCACGGTGCGGCCGCCGTCGGTGGAGTAGTAGATGTTCACCGGCGCCGCTCCGCCCAGCACGTTGCAGTAGTTCCCCCAGACCAGCATCTCCGTGCCGTTCACGTCAAAGGAATTGACGCCGGGGGGGGTGGGGAAGTACCAGCCGGGACGGTCAGGATTCGCCGGTGTGTGCGGCAGGTAGTCGGCGCCATCGAGGCCCTTCACCGTGACCCGCTCGCAGGTACGCAGGTTGTCCGTGCTGACGTAGAGCCTGGCGCGCGTGGCGAAGACGACGTTCCCGTTCCTGAGTATGCAGCTGAACGTGATGGTGCGGGCGTCGGGGAAGGCCAGGGTGTGTGGCCAGGTGCGGCCGTTGTCCTCGGACAGCAGGACGCGGCCGTCCGCGTGGGCGAGCGCCTTGTGGTCCCGCTGCGAGTCGATGTAGAGCCCCTGCGGCTGCAGGCGGTACCAGAAGTGATCCGTCTCCGCGATCTGCGTCTGCGGCATTGTCAGGCATTCCTTTCTGGTTTGAAGCGAGTGGTCACTCCGCCTTCCCCTGCTTGCTTCGCCACGCCTCGAGCACCTCGTGCGCCCGCTCGCTGACCTTGGCGAAGGCCGCGACGTACCACTCGATGAGCCGCCCGTCGTTTGGCGGGAAGATCCCGCCCAGGAAGGCGGTCTCGTCGATGAAGCGTTCGGCGCCGGGGAAGCCCCCTATCCGGTAGTTCTCGCGGATCCGCTCCAGCCTCTCCGCCGAGTCCCCCACCAATGGGCAGGCCCAGGGGCAGCCCGTACCGGCGTACCCGCCGAGCTCCTGGAAGTAGGGCTGATAGGGCACGGGGACGGGTTGCCAGTCGCCGCCCGGCACGCCCTCGGCGTGGAGGGCCGCCATCGCGGCGTGCTTCCACTCGCCCGCCGAGCAGTCGAGGCCGAGCTGTTCGGGCGCGAACTTCACCGGGAACTGCCACCAGACCGGGTCGGCGTACGCCGGCACCGCGGGGCCCCGGAAGCCGGGGATCGCGGCGAGCCCCTCGATCAGCGCGCTCCCGAGCGAGCGCCGCACCCCGTTCCACTCGTCGAGGTGCTGAAGCGAGGCCACGGTCAGGGCGTTGCTGAGCTCCGTGGTGCGCGTGGAGAGACCGAGCTGACTGTGCTCGTACCGCTGCGGCCCGCGCGAGAAGAGCATGATCTGCGTATCGCGCACCGCCTGGTCGAGCTCGGCGCTGTCCGTGGCCACGAAGCCGCCATCGCCGCAGGTGAGCTGCTTGGACCGGTTGAGGCTCCAGCAGCCGAAGTCGCCGAACGAGCCGGCCATCCGGCCCTCGTAGAGAGTCCCGTGTGCCTGGCAGGCGTCCTCGACCACGCGGAGGCCGTGCCGCCTGGCGATGGCCAGCACCGGGGCGAGATCGGCCGGCATCCCGTACACATGGACCGGGACGACGACCTTGGTGCTCGGCGTGATGGCGGCCTCGATGGCGCCGGGGTCTACCGTCCCCAGGATCGGGTCGACGTCCACGAAGACCGGGACCGCGTTGCAGTAGATGATCGGCAGCGCCGTCGCCCAGTAGGTATAGGCCGGGCAGATGACCTCGTCACCCGGCCCCAGACCGAGCGCCTGCATGGCGGTCCACAGCGCCGAGGTGCCCTGGTTGACGACCTTGGCGTGCTTCACCCCGACCCACCGCGCCCACTCCGCCTCGGCCCGCGCCGCCCATGGCGCATCGAACCCGTGGAGGGCGCGCCGCTCCGCGGTGAGGAAGGAGAAGTACTCCTTCACCTCGGCCTCGGTGAGCGGCGGCGGCCACTCGCCCAGCAACGCGCTCGGGACCGTCGGCCCAACGCCGTCCAGCAGTGCCAGCTTTGCCATCCGCGCCGCCCTCTCCTTGTTCGTCAGGTTCGCATGGGAGCCTCGGAGCCTCGGAGGCCCGCTGTGCTCGAGCCGCAGAACAACGGCCCTCGGCCGGCGGCCGGTCAAGCAGATCGCGCGCGTCAGGGCCGACCCTCACCGCTCCCGACCGTCAACCCACAGCGAGGGGCCCCGACGGAGGGCCATCTCCAGGGCGTGCTCCGAGGTGCCGTAGTCCGGTCCGCGGGCCCGGGGCTCGGCCTGGGGCGGGCCGGCGCAGTCCAGCCGGATCACCGGGAACAGGGAAGTCGGCCACCGAGTAGTACAGCCCGACGCGCAGGCCCGCCTGCCGGAAGGCCTCCACGTATTCGGCCACGAAGTCGCGCCCCGGCGCCTGGGCGGCGCTGGAGTAGTCGGTGGTGGCGCGTGGTGAGCATGGCGTATTTCATGCCCGCGCGCACGGCCACGTCGGCCCAGGCCCGGCGTCGTACTGTCCTGGGCACCACTGGCACGCCAGCCGCGCGTACTCCCGGTGGTCGAGGTGCTCGCGGTTGGCCACCTGCTCGCCGCGGCCCAGCGCCGCGTACGGACCCCAGTGGATGAAGAGGCCGAAGCGGGCCTGGGGGAACCAGCGCCACTGGTCGGGCACGTGCGGCACGGCGTCGGTAGTCACCGAGCGTCTCCTGGCGAGGGGGTGGGACGAGATCCTGTCGAGGCCGAGATCGGCCGCGGTCACTCGGTCCAGCGCAGCAGGCGCATCCCGCCTGGCGCCAGGTCGACCTCGACCATGCCTCCGTCGGCCCCGCCGACCGGTTGCCAGTCGGAGTCCGCGGTCGGGTCCAGCGTCTGCAGGCGACGGGCCGGCAGGTCCAGGCGCAGGCGGACACCGGCGCCTGCGTCGGCCACGGCCGGCTCGGTCGGCTCCTTGGTCCACCCGGCGTGGTGAGCCAGCAGGACCAGCCACCCCTCGGCCGTGCGGTTGATCAGGGTCTGCACCCGGGGGTCGGGGAGGAAAGGCAGGTGAGCCGCGGCCAGGGCGGCGAGAAGCTCGGATGGCACGGGGGGGAGACCCGGCTCGTGGAGCACGATGAGCACCTGTCCGGATCCGGCAAGGCGGCGCAGGACGCGCGCCTGTCCGTCCTTCCGGCGCAGCACGACCTCGGTGCCCGGCGCTGATTGGCCCTGCTGCGCCTCCAGACCCAGGAAGCCGCGATCCCAGCCGGCCAGGTTGGTCGCGTGCAGCACCAGGGTGCCGCCCCCCTGGGCGTACTCCCGGAGGGCGGTCAGGTCGGCCGGCGTCCAGGACACCTCACCCACGGCCACCAGCACGGGGTAGGCCGACCACGCCTGGGCCGCTGCTCCGGCCACCAGCACGTCCCAGGTGTCCCCCCAGGGCGAGGGACAAAGGTACCGCTCCTCTTGGCCTGGTCCCTGGGACTGACCGGGGAAGAGCTGGTCGAAGAAGGCCACGGTGAGCCGGTCCCCTTCGGTCTCGGCCTGGTGATGCCAGGGACCCCGCCAGTAGGTCATGCGTCCGTGGTCGCGCCGCAGCAGCACCCCGAACGGGGTGTACGGGATCCCCGGATCCACGCGCTCCATGAGGCGGCGGAGCTGCCGGGCCAGGCGGCCGTACTCGGTCAGCCCGCAGTCGGCGGGGAGCTCGGGCGCCCCGTACACGGTGTCGAACAGGTACCCGGTGGACGCCTCGATGTTGACGTACGCGGCGCCGCTGAACCAGGCGGTGTACCACAGGCGGGCCAGCAGGTTGGCCGAGTGTCCGGTGTGCGGGCCGACCCAGGTCGGGTGCACGCCGCCCGGGGTCAGGTTCACCATCTCGGTGGCGCAGCCGGTGGGCACGGTGGCCTGGTACCACTGCGAGATCTGCTCGCCCCAGGGCAGGCCGAACTGCCGCGCGGCCCCCCGCGCGAAGGCGCGCTGGACCTGTGTGGCAGGCACGTTCTCGCCCGACTCGATGCCGACCACGTCCTCGCCGACCTCGGCGCCCACGTGGCTGATCAGGCCGTACCCGTTGACCGAGTGGATGCGGCCCCGCACGTCGGCCCGCCAGCGGCGGAAGGTGTCGACGACCCGCGCGTGAACCTCGCCGCGGCTCAGGGTGCGGATCTCGTCGGCGGTGAGGCCGAAGACGGTCACCGGGTCGAAGTGCAGCCAGTTCTCCCACTCGCCCACCTGGAAGGTGACGAACCGGCCGCCGCACTCGCGGTCGAGGCGGTCCAGCACCCCCGCGAGCTCTCCGTCCCCCTCGAGCTGGTGACGGATGAGCTCCTCGTGGCGGTGGGTGAGCAGCACCGGCTCGCCGGTGGCCACGTATTCCCACATGGCCGGTGCGTCGAAGGCCACCCAGCCGTCGCCCACGTCCCAGCGCCGGACGACCTCGATGACGCGGGACGGGGGGCCGTTGACCGGGTACTGCACCAGCAGGGGACGGGTCGCGCCGGGCAGATGGCGGCGGCGTAGCGGACCACCCGACAGCGCCGCGAACGACGGCAGGTGGGACGGCCGGGCCAAAGGCAGCAAGTCCATCGATCACCTCCCTCGAAGAATGGGGCCGGCGGAACCACCGCGCCGCGGCCCGGGCGGGCATCGCCCATGGTCTGCCTCCGCCCCCGGGATCGAGCGCGGACCTGCCGGCAGGGATGGGGAGGCAGGGGCTATTGTATGGGGCATCCGGGCTCGGCAGGCAAGCCCTGGCCGTGCCCGGGGGCGCGCGGCCCTACGACCTTCGTCGGCCGCTGGGCTTGTGCGCGGCCCCGGGACAGGGCCACGTTATCCCCATCGGGCCGCCCACAGGGAGCACGACCACGAGGAGCGCCACAGACGCGATCATGCAGCACCTGATGTTCTGGGTGTGCATGCTCCGCGGGGCCGCCGGCCCGAGCGCGCGTAGGCGCGCCGGGGAAGGCCAGGACAGGCTGCGGGGGTTGCTGCCATGATGGAGTGCGGCGTGGGCGGTGACGAATTCCGGCTGTGGCCCAGGCTGATCGAGGTTGGCGAGTCGATCCGCATCGAGCTGCGGGGCGCTGCTCCCGGCGACCGCCTGGAGGTCTTTCCCCGGTACCTGGAGTCCGGCCCGGTCCCGTCTACCGAGTCATCGCCCGCCCCCCTGGCATGGCTGGACGAGCGGGAGCGCGAGGTGCTTCCGGCCCAGGGGACGGTCGAGTACCGGCCGGCGGCCGCCGGGAACTACCTGGCCCGATGGACCAGCCACGAGTACGGGGTCGAGTACCGCTACTTCGCGGCGATCGACCCGTCGTACGTGGTGTACCGGCCGACGATCTGGTGCTGGCCCACGCCGTTCCCGGCCGTGGGCGGCCCCGAGATTCACGACGGCGGGCTGCCGTTCGATTGGTGCATCAGCTCTGACCGCGCCGACGAGCCGTACGTGCCGCGGCTGCTCGACGAGCAGCGCCGGTACGGCGGGGCAGTGGTCTACGGCATGACCGCGGCGGTGGACGAGGCCACCAGGGACGAGACGGTTCGCCGCCTGGCCGCGACCCGCGCCGCGCTCAGGGAGGTCGGGCTGGACGTGGGCCGGGTGGCCAACCTGTGGCACGGCAGCCGGCTGTCCAGCCCCAAGGTCGCGGCGGCCCGGGCGGCTGGCTTCGACGTCATCGACGGGTACGTGCCCCGGGCCAGCAGCTGCGGCCTGGGCGCGCCCTACTACCCCTTCTACATCGGTCCGGCGGACTACCGGCTGCCGAGCCAGTACGGGCCGACCACGGCCATCGCCTGCGTCTTCGACTTCGTCGGCAGCTGGCATTTCCACGGCCCGATCGGGTTCCACCGACCCAGCGCCCGGGGGAGCTGGGAGCGCGCGCGCTTCTACATTGACCTGGCCGCCCAGGAGGCGGCGCTGACGGCCCGCAACAGCGGCGTCCACAACTTCCTGACCACCCTGATCAACTTCGAGAGCCCGGCCGCGTGGGGCGCGCAGAGCTACGAGCTGGAGTGGGACGAGGACCGGGGCCGGGAATTCCTCGAGCGCTATCTGCGGCTGCTGGCCTTCGAGCACCCGCGGCGATGGCCGATCGCCTTTGCCCGGGCGGTTGACTACGCCGACTACTTCCGGGCCCACTACGCCGAGATGCCGCGCCGGATCGTCAGCTCGATTACCCACGATCCGGAGTACGACCGGTGGTGGACGGACGAGTGGCACGAGCAGCGGCTCACCTCGCCGGGGTACGTGCCGGTGCACCAGTCCCTGCGCGACTTCCGGCAGGCGCGCGCCATGCCTCAATACAACATGCCGGTGTCCTGGGAGATCATCAACTACAACGACAACCGGCGCACCTGTCGCTTCGAGCACGCCTGCCCCAAGCCGGTCCACTACTACGACCTGACCGGCGACGCGGCGTGGCCCGAGCAGCCGCGTGAGACCGACCTGCCTGACCCGGAGATCGAAAGCATGGTGGTCAGCAGCGCCCTGGGGCACACGATCGAGCTACACCTCCGGGCTGACCGGGGGTTCGCCGACTACCTGCTGGTCCTGTGGGACCTGCCCCGGGAGTGCGCACACTGGCGCCTGACGACCAACGCCAAGGAGCTCGTGTGGGTCGAGAACACCGACGGCCACTGCCGGGGGATCGTCCGCTTCGACCTGGAGCCCCGGTGCACGGTCACGCTCCGCTGGGAGCACTGAAGGGGGCGCCGGCGGGCGCTGGCGTCCGGATCCGGCGGCCTTGGCGCCGCGGCCTGGACCTGGTCGCAGGGACCGGCTCAGAGGAGCTCCACGAGACCGGTCCGCAGGTCGTAGAAGGCTCCGGCCACGACCAGGGCTCCGGCCGCCACGCGGGGGGCCAGCACGGGCTGGGCGGCCCGCAGCCGCTCGCCTACCAGCGCCACGTGGGCCTGGGCGGCCTGGTCCACCAAGTCGCCGGCGCGTCCCCGGGCCAGGGCCACTGCCGGCTCGAGAGCGGCCAGCAGCCCGGGGAGGTGGCCGACGGCGTCCCGGCCATGGACGGCCGCGGCCACGGCACCGCACCCGCTGTGCCCCAGGACCAGCACCACCGGCGCGCCGAGGTACTCCACGGCGTACTCAATGCTGGCCAGTACCTCGCCGGTATCGGAGTTGCCGGCCACGCGCAGGACGAACAGGTCGCCGACCCCGCGGTCGAAGATCAGCTCCGGCGGGACCCGCGAGTCGGCGCAGGTCAAGACCACGGCCATGGGGCGCTGGCCAGCCGCGACCTTTACGCGTCTGGCGGCAGACTGGTGGGGACGTTCGGGGA
>JBAZUN010000177.1:0-11164 GCA_041661365.1 Candidatus Latescibacterota bacterium | reverse complement strand
GGCGTCCGGCGTCGGCGTGTGCCGGATCGCTCTTGATCCGGCCACGTCCCTGTGCGTCCTCACTCGCCGCATCTCCCCTCGATGCGGCTCCGTTCGGGCGCCTTGTCGACGGCCACCCGGACTCGACCTCGCTTACCAAAGCGGGTTCTCCGACAGGCTCCGAGGCCTGCAGGCGGTCGACGGTGACCACCAGCCCGACGACGAACCAGAACGGCTCCATGATGCGGACGATGATGAAGGTGTTGGCCCCGACCGCGTGCACCAGCAAGCCGGCCAGCCCGGCCACCGCGCCCATGGCCAGGCCGCGGTCGAGCGGCTCGCGGGCCCGACGGAAGACCCGTAGACAGAGGCGCAGGATCGCGCCGATGAGGAGGAGGAAGGCCGCCATCCCGATCGCCCCGGTCTCGACCAGGATCCGCGGATACTGCGCGTCGAGGAAACCGTACCCCGTGACCCCCAACCCCCACAGCGGGCTGTCGCCGGCGGCTTCCATGGCCTCCTGCCAGCTCGTCAGCCGGGCCGAGGTCGAGGTATCCAACCTGACCCCGCCGACCTCGACGCGGGCGGCCTGGGTCCGCTGCTCGAAGGTGTAGAGCACCCGCTCGCGCACCGACGAAGGCAGGGCGAAGGCGCCGGCGAGAGCCAGCAGCACACCGGCGATCAGCATCGTCGTCCGCCGGCGCCGCTCGAGGGCCACCAGGGTCAGGTAGACAAAGGGGACGGCCAGGTACGAGCCCCGCGACAGGGTGGCCAGGAACGGCACGGCGAGGATCGCCAGGAATCCCCCGAGGGCCCAGCGCTGCCAGGCCTTGGGGGCGTTGAGCAGCAACCCCCCGACCACCGCGCCCACCAGGAGGAGGTACCCGCCGAGGGTATTGGGCTCCCCGCGCTCCCCCTCGAACGGCGCCGACATCCGCTCGCCCGAGGGGATCTGGGCCATGGCCACCAGGATGACCACCAGGGCCGTGGCCAGGAGCAGACCGAGGAAGCGCCGGATCTGAGTCCGTTCTTCGAGGTAGTTCGCCACGACGAAGTAGACGACGAAGTACTCGACGTACTTGAGGACGTAGAAGAACCCGGTGACGCCGCTGACCCGGTCGGTCACGACCCCGATCGCCGTGGCCGCCAGGCAGGCCACCACGTACCCGGCGATCGGCCGGTTGAGCGGCGTGCGGCGGACCAGCCCCAGCTCCTTGTGCACGGCCATCTGGGCCAGCCAGGCAAAGCCGAGCAGGACCAGCAGCAGGTCCTCGGCGCGCACGGTCACCCCTCGGCTGGCGGTGGTGGCGCTGTCGCCGGAGAGGGCACCGGCGCCGATCTCCGGGGAGAGGAGCATGGAGAGGACCACCAGGCACAGCCCGACGTTGGTGTTGACGAAGGAGGCGATGAAGACCGCCAGGCCGGCCACCAGACCGATCCCCGCAACCAGGGGGAGCCGGACCATCAACACGGCCGCCACCAGGGTCACCGCCAGGATCACCGCGTGCAGGACCCACGGTCCGGCGAGGAGCGGGCGGCGCCAGGCCGCGGAGGGTTCGCCGGGAGAGCGGTATCCAGGCATGACGGGGCGTAGGCGAAAGGGATGAGGACGGCAACGCGGGAGACGGGTTGGCCGGGGAGACCGGCCGGCAAGGCGAGGAGGTGGCCCAAATATCGCCAGAACCCCGGTGGCCGACAAGCAGGGAGAGACGGCTAGGAGCCTGTCGGAGAACCCCATCGGGCTCCGGCCACCTTCGTTGCCCTCGCTGGCCTAAGCGGGTTCTCCGACAGGCTCCTAACGCTGGACCACAGGCCCGGCGGACCTCCCTGAATCGAGCCCCTCGCCGAACGACCTGGCCCGTTCCTCGCCGCTGAAGGCCCCGGCCAGCACCCGGCTGACGCCGTCGGCCCCCACCTGGAGGCAGGCGAACCGGCCCGAGACCCCCAGACCGGTCAGAACGGCGCGAGCAGCGGCCTCATCCGCGGCCACGGCCACCTCCACGGCATAGGGCAGGCGGAGCACGAGGAACTCGGGGATCACCCCTGCGGCCCGCAGCCCGGTGCCGTGGGCCGTGGCCGCCGCGGCCGAGGGGAAGCTGCCGATCAGGAGCCGCACCAGGGATCGGCCGCCCAACTGCCCCGGGGTCAGGAAGGCCGGCTCGCCCCGCTGCCGCAGGACGGCCAGCAACTGCCGGGCGCGGGCGCTCCCCGGTGCGTACGCCGCCACCTGGACGCTGAACGGCAAGGCCTCGCCTCGATAGGCCAGGGCGGGCGCCGGGACTGACCCGGTCGCCGGAGCCGGGGACGGCGCGGCGACGGCCGGAGTATCGGCGCTGGTCGCGACCGCCGCCGTCGAGGTGGCGGTCGATGGACCCGGCAGGGCCGCGAGGGCCGAATCCTCCGCGGCCGGCAGCGGCTCGTCGATCCTCGCGGCAGGGCCCCCGGTATCGACTGCGACGGCCAGGTCCGTGTCCGGCAGCCGCAGGGCCTGGCCCGGCGCCACCGGCTCGGCTTCCGGGACGGCGGCCGCTTCGTCTGCCGCCTTTCCCCCGCGACCGAGGAGCCGACCGGGGAAGGAGATCGGCAGGTACCCGCTCTGCCAGACCACCCCGGCCGCGACCAGGATCAGCAGCAGCCCCGCGGCAAGGCGACCGGCCCAGCGGCCCCGGCGCGGCTCCCCTTTCCCGAGGGCTGGATCGAGGTCGCCCAGCTCGTCCAGGTCGTCCTCTTGATCGTACTGAGGCATCTCAAAGCCGGCGGATCCTTCTTCGGCCGATTCGTCGCTCCGACCACCGCTCCGACCGCCGAACCAGGCCGCCATCCTGCCAACGATCCCGCGCTTCCGCTCGCGGCTCTCGTTGCCATAGGCGTAATACGAGCTGTACCCGAAGTCGTAGTAGTCGGCGCTGACCTCGGCGCGGACCCCGTTGAGGACGACCCCGAGGAGGGCCACGTCGACCGACCGCAGCAGGTTGACGGCCCGGCGGAGCGAGGTGCGCGGCACGTCCCCGGCCCGGTAGACCATCAGCGCGCCGTCGGTCTTCTTCCCCAGGATGGCGGCGTCGGTGACGTGGAGGACCGGCGGCGCGTCGAGGAGGACCACGTCATAGGCCGCGGCGACCTCGGCGATGAACTGGTCCATCCGCCGGCTGTTGAGCAGCTCGGCAGGGTTGGGGGGGATGGCACCGCTGGTGACGATGTGCAGGTTGCTGATCCCCTGCGTCTGCATCACGTCTTCCAGGCCCATGCCGCCGGTGACGATGTCGGTGACCGTGCGGAGCACGTCGCTCCAGGTGAAGTTCCCCACGATCACCTCGGCCAGGCCGGGCTCGCGCTCCAGCCCGAAGAGCCGGGCCAGGGTCGGCTTGCGCAGGTCGCAGTCGACCAGCAGGGTCCGCTTCCCCAGTTGGGCCATGGTCATCGCCAGGTTGGCCGAGACCGTGCTCTTCCCCTCCTGGCTGGTGGAGCTGGTGACCATCAGGGTGCGGGCCCCCTTCTCCACGGTGACGAACTCGATGTTCGTGCGCAGGGTCCGGAAGGCCTCGGCCAGGGTCGACTGGGGATCGAAGTAGGCCACGAGCTGGGCCTTGCGCTGGATCACCCGCGGGCTCAGGTCCCGTTCGCCGCGCCGGCGGAGCGAGTCGGCGACCTCCTCGACCCGGATGAACGGCACGATCCCGACCACCTGCGTACCGGTGTATTCCTGTACGTCCTCGATCGTGCCCATCGAGGTGTCCAGCACCTCGGCCACTACGGCGAAGACCACCCCGAGGATCAGTCCCAGGACCACCCCGACCCCGGCCCGCTTCACCGGATCGGTGGGATTGATCGGCTTGGTGGAGGTGACCGCCCACTGCAGCACGGTGACCCCCTCGGCCCGGTCGGCCTCGCGGATCAGGGCCCGCTGGTACTCCTCCTCCAGGGCGGTCACCACCTCCTGGTGCAGGGTGACCTCCCGCTGCAGCCGGGCCAGGTCGAGGCCGCGGGTCGGCAGCTCGTGGTAGCCGCGCCGCAGCTCCTCCATCCGGGTCGCGGCCACCCCCTGGTCGCGGATCAGGGCCAGCCGTCGCTGGCGCAGCTCCTCGGCCATGCTGCGCCCGAGCTGGTCGATCTTGGCCTGGAGCTGCTGGACCTTGGGGTGCCCCTCGGTGAACTGCACCAGCAGACCGTCGCGCTCGAGCCGCAGTTGGTTCAACTGCTGCACCAGGGACATGAAGGTGTCGCCGACCTGGTTCTTCGAGGCGCCTTGCATCGACTGCTCGGACAGGGCTCCGGCCCGCTCCATCTCCTGGAGCATGGCCTCCAGGTCCCGGCGCGCCCCTTCCAGGCTGGCCACCTCGCGCTCGCCCTCGGTGATCTGGCCCAGCATGACGCCGGCCTGGGCGTCCAGCGAGACCAGCTCGCTCTCCTGCCGGTACTGCCGCACCGCCTCCTCGGCCCGCTCGAGGGACCCGCGAGCCTTCTCGCGCTGCTCCTCGACGAAGCGGCGGTTGCGCACCGCCTGCTGGTTCTTCAGCTCGTCGTCGTACTCCTGGTAGACCTGGGCCACGGTGTTGGCCAGGTCGCGGGCCAGCTCGGCCTCTGGCCCGGTCACCTCGACGACGACGATGTTGGTGTACCCTTCCTGGCGGGTGACGATCCGGCTCTGCAGGTCGAGGACTACCTGGGCGGTGTCGCGGCCGGTGAACAGCCCGAGCCGCTCGCCCGCCTGGCGCAGCACCGGAAAGCTGGTGATGATCGCCCGCTGGGTCTCGAGCTGGTCCCCGGCGTTGTAGGAGATGCTCTGCAGGTAGAGGCTGGTGAGGGTTTGGTTGGTGCTGATCTGCACCTTGGCCGCCGACCGGTAGAGCGGCCGCGGCTGCCAGAGCACGGCCAGACCGAGGCTGAAGGCGCCCAGCAGCACGGCGGTGAAGCCCACCACGCTCCTGCGCCGTCGCAGGATGCGCCAGTAGTCCCGGAGGGTGATCTCGTACTGGGCCATGCCCCTTGGGTCTTCCCGCCTTGGAAGGCGGGGAAGCTACCGCCGCGTCGCCTTGCGCAGCTTGCGGCCGTAGGTGATCGGCGAGGAGGACGGGGAGGCGTCGGTCTGCCCGCCGCGGTCGGCCTTGGGGGACTCGGAGCTCTCCCGCGGTCCGGCCGGCTTGGCCGCGCCTTTAGCTTCGCCGACGAAGGCGGCCGGCACCTGGCGGGTCAGGACCACCTCGCCGCGGGCGTGGAAGACGATCCCGGCCTCGCCGGCCTCGCGGGCGCGCACCTCGACCACCACCGGGCCGTCCAGCTCGCGGCTGCGCTCGGCGGCGGCCTCGCGGGAGAGGGAGAGATGGACGTAGAAGCGGTCGGCCGGGACGATCCCGTCGTTGCGGTAGCGGCGCGCCTCGGCGGTCGTGGTGCCGATGTAGAGGAGCTCCGGCGGGGTCATCGGCTCGCCGTCCATCTCGACGAAGAAGGAGTGACCGTAGAGCGCCCGGATCCGGCCGTCGACGACCTCGAACCGGTGCTGGTCAGGCGAGTTGACCAGCTCCAGGATGTCCTGCTCGGTGGCCTCCTCGTACCGGTCCCGCACCGCCTGGATCACCTGGCCCAGGGGCACGAACCCGTGGTCGTCGATCTCCAGTCCGAACTCGTCCGGTCGGTGCCGGAGCATGAGCGACAGCAGTCTCGAGATGCTGCGATTGTTCGCCACGGTCCTCCACGTCCTTTCCGCTTCTAGTTCCACTTGGCGCGATAGTCGTCGATGGCCTGGGCCACCCGCGGGTCGCCCAGGGCCAGGATCTGGGCCGCCAGCATGGCCGCGTTGCGGGCGTTGTCGATCCCCACCGTGGCCACCGGTACCCCCGGCGGCATCTGCACGATGGCGTAGAGCGCGTCCACGCCCTGGAGCGCACCCGAGGCGATCGGCACCCCGATCACCGGGAGGATGGTATGGGCCGCCAGCACCCCGGGGAGGGCCGCCGCCAGGCCGGCTCCGGCGATCAGCACGCGGATCCCTCGCTCGGCCGCGGTCCGGGCGTACTCGGCGGTGCGCCGCGGGTTCCGGTGGGCCGAGGAGATCACGGTCTCGTGACCGATCCCCAGCTCGGTGAGCAACTCGGCGGCCTTGACCATCACCGCCTCGTCGGACTTGCTCCCCATGACGATCCCGACGCGTACCTCGTCCATCTCCTCCTCCCCGCGGAGTGACGCCCGTGCCCCAGGCCGACACCCCCCGGGCCGCGTTGAGATCTAACCCGGGGCGGCACAATTGGTTGGGAATATAGGGACTGCCTCCCCGGGGATCAAACCGGCCACGGGACGATCGGCCGCAGGCAAAAAGCGGCCCGGGGGAGGATCCCCCGGACCGCCGTTCCGCCAAACCAATTCCAGCTTCAGCCCATCTTGCGCCGCAGGAAGGTCGGGTAGTCGAGGTTCTCCTGGCTCGGCTTCGGCGCGGTCGTCGCGTGCCCGTCGGTGCCCGTGCCGCGCCGCACGAAGGCCGGAACCGCCAGGCTCCCGCCCGTCGCCGCCTCGGTCTCGGTGCCGGTCTCCACCACCGTCAGCCCCTTCTCCTTGAGCAGGTGGAACCCGGTGGCGATGACCGTGACCCGGATCTCGTCGACCAGGTTGTCGTCGAGGACCGTGCCGAAGATGATGTTGGCCTCCTGGCCGACCGACTCGTAGATCAGCGACATGGCGTCGTTGACCTCGTAGAGGAGGAGGTTGGTCGCCGCGGCGATGTTGACCAGGACCTTCTTGGCCCCCTCGATCGAGACCTCCTCGAGGAGTGGGCTGCGGATCGCCTTCTTGGCCGCCTCGATCGAGCGGTTCTCGCCGCGGTGGACCCCGACCCCCATGATGGCGTCCCCGCCGCTCTCGATGACGGTCTTCACGTCGTTGAAGTCGAGGTTGATCATCCCGGGGATGGTGATCAGGTCGGTGATCCCCCGGGTGGCCTGCATCAGCACCTCGTCGGCCTTGAACAGCGCCTCCTGCAGGGTGGTGTCCCGCGAGCAGACCGAGAGCAGCCGCTGGTTCTTGATGGTGATCAGGGTGTCGACCCGCTGCTGCAGTTCGGCGATCCCGCCCAGCGCGTTGCGCATGCGGGGCGACCCCTCCATCTGGAACGGCTCGGTGACGATCCCCACGGTGAGAGCCCCGTGCTCGCGGGCGATCTCCGCCACCACCGGCGCCGCCCCGGTGCCGGTGCCGCCGCCCATGCCGGCGGCGATGAAGACCAGGTCGGCCTCCTTGAGGTGCTCGGTAACCCGGTCGCGGTCCTCCTCGATCGCCTGCCGGGCGACCTCGGGTTGCCCGCCGGCGCCCAGACCGTAGGTCACCCCCTTCTCACCGATGCAGAGGATGACGTCGGCCGCGCAGTTCTCCAGGGCCTGGGCGTCGGTGTTGATGGCCACGAAATCGGCCCCGTGCATGCCCGAGTTCACCATCCGGTTGATGGCGTTGCCGCCGGCGCCCCCCACACCGACGACCTTGATCTGGGCCTTGCGCTGGTTGTTGATCAGGTTAAAAGGCATAGCTCCCTCCTCCCATTGGGATCCGCCGCACTGCTCTCCGCTTCGCGTTCATCATCACGATCACGACGATCACGTCAACTCGTCGATCCACTCCTTCACGTTCCGCCACCAGCCGCCCCGAGCCGCGACGACGGTCTCCCGCGTCGCCGGCTGGACCCCGAGCTGCAGGTCCTCCATGCCGAACAGGACCAAGCCCAGGGCGGTGGCGAAGATCGGGCTGGTCACCCGGTCCGACATCCCCCCCAACCGATGGGGCACGCCCAGCCGCACCGGCAGGTCGAAGACCCGTTCGGCCAGGTCGGCGACCCCGGCCAGCAGGGAGCCGCCGCCGGTCAGCACCACCCCGGCCCCCAGTCGGCCGCTCAGGCCGAGCCGGTGCAGATCCCCGCGGACCAGGCCGAAGATCTCCTCCATGCGCACCTCGATGATCTCGGCCAGGCGCCGGCGCGGCACGGCCTGGGCCTGCCGCCCCGCCACCCCGGGCACCTCGATCCGCTCGTCCTTGGGCACCTGCTCGGCCAGGGCCACGCCGAAGGCGCACTTGGCCTGCTCGGCCTGGGACCACGAGGTGCGCAGCCCGATGGCCACGTCGTTGGTGACGTTCTGCCCCCCCAGCCCGATGACCCGCGTATGGTGGAGGCTCCCCTGGGAGTACAGGGCCATGTCGGTGGTGCCGCCGCCGATGTCGATCAGGCAGACCCCCATCTCCCGCTCGTCCTCGTCGATCACGGCAAAGCTGCTGGCCAGGGGGGCCAGGACCACCTCGCGGACCTCGTACCCGGCGCGCAGGATGCTCTTCGAGATGTTCTGCACCGAGGTGATCGAGCCGGTGACCAGGTGCACGCTGGCCTCGAGCCGCACCCCGGCGATCCCCACCGGGTCGCGGATCCCGCCCTGCTCGTCGACCGAGAACTCCTGAGGCAGGACGTGCAGCACCTGTCGGCCACCCTCCACCGAGACGGCGCGGGCCGCCTCGATGACCCGCTCCTTGTCGCCGGCGGTGATCTCCCCGTCGCTGCCGCTGACCGCCACCACGCCGCGGCTGTTGCGGCTGGTGACGTGCTCCCCGGCGATCCCGGCGTAGACCGCGGTGACCTGGACCCCGGCCATCAGCTCGGCCTCGCCCATGGCCTTGCGCACGGCCTGGACCGTCTTCTCGACGTCGATCACCATCCCCCGGCGCAGGCCGCTGGAGGGACTGGTGCCCACGCCGATGATCTTGACCTGGTCGCCGGCGGCCTCGGCGATCACGGCGCCGATCTTGGTGGTCCCCAGGTCGAGCCCCACCACCACGTTCCCCCGGTCAGCGGTCTTGGTTCTCATCCCGGATTCTGCTCCTTGCTGCCGACTGCCTGCCCCTTGCTGCCGACGACCACCTGCCCGGCGAAGCGCATGTCGATGTACGCCGGGTCGGGGCACTCGCGGTATACCCGCTTGATGAGCTTCCGCAGGATCCTGAGCCGCTCGGTCACGTCCTCGGTCGGGAGGCGCACCTCCAGGCCGTCCCCCACCAGCAGCAGCCGGATCCCGTTCCCCGGGAGGGGCTGGATCTCGGAGACGTTGAGGCAGAACTCGGCGTCGGCCCGGCTGGCCTGGCGCCACCACCCCAGCACCTGGGCCAGCCCCGAGTCGGCCACCACCGTGCCCGGGAGCAACGCCCCCTCGCCGGGGGGGAGCCCGCTGATCACCGGCAGGTTCAGCTCGCCGGGCTCCTCGCCCGGGGTCCGCTCCCCGGGCAGCAGCACCCCCTCCTCGTCGATCCCGTAGATCCGGCCCAGGTTGACCCAGGCGACCCGGCGGCGCTCGACCAGGGCGATGACAAGCCGATCGGGTGGCCGGCGCGCCACCACCGCGCGCTTGACCCACGGGAGCTGCTCGAGCCGCTGCCGCATGGCCCGCAGGTCCACGGAAAAGACGTTGTCCGTCTGGGCCAGTCCGGTGGCGGCCAGCACCTCGACCCCGGTCACCACCCGCAGCCCATCGACCTCCAGGGCGGTCAGCCGGAACCCCTCCGAGCCGCGGATCGCCCGGCCCGTGGCCAGCCAGAACCAGGCCACGGCCAGGGCCGTGCCGGCGGCCAGCAGCAGACGGGCGGCCAACCGGCTGCTCCCCGACCAGCGCCGCTCGGTCCTGGCCCCGGTCGCCGTCACCATCGGGTGCCGGCGGCCTTTCCCCCGTCCCGCGCTCCCCAGCATCTCCCGCGCTCCTCAGCCGGTCGCCTGCAGGCGCTCGACCAGCGCGCCGGCCACCTCGTCCAGGTCGCCGGCGCCCAGGGTCAGCACCAGGTCCCCGGGCCGGGCCTCGCGCGCCAGGCGATCGAGCAGCTCGCCCCGCTCGGCCAGGCAGTGCGCCGGGGTGCCGCTCTGCCGCCGCATCGAGGCGGCAATCGCGTCGCTGCCGACCCCGGGGATCGGCTCCTCGCGGGAGGCGTAGACCGGGACCAGGTAGACCACGTCCGCGGCCGCCAACTCCCGGGCAAAGTCGTCGCCCAGGTCCCGCGTCCGCGAGTAGAGATGCGGCTGAAACGCCGCCACCACCCGCCTCCCCGTGGCTCGGGCCGTGGCCAGGGCCGCGGCCAGCTCGGCCGGATGATGGGCATAGTCGTCGATCACCAGCACCCCGTGCACCTCCCCGCGGCGCTCGAAGCGGCGGGCCACCCCTTTATACTCGGCCAGCCCCGCGCTGATGAAACCGAAATCGATCCCGAGGGCGTCGGCGGCGGCCGTCGCGGCCAGGGCGTTCCTCAGGTTGTGCTCTCCCGGGACCGACAGCTCCAGCCCGCCGAGAGACGCGCCGTCCCGTTCCACGACGCACCGGCTCCCCCAGTCGCCCAGCTCCACGGCCACGGCCCGATAGTCGTTGTGCGGACCCAGCCCCCAGCGCCGGACCGGCCGTCCCGGCTCGCGGCCGACCGCCTCGCCGATCCGGCCATCCCCGGCCAACAGACAGGGACCGTAGAACGGCAACCGGGCAAGGAACTGGTTGAAGGCCTCCTCCACCCCGGCCAGGGAGCCGTAGCAGTCCAGGTGCTCGGCGTCGACGCTGGTCACCACCGCGACCGTCGGGAACAGCCGCAGGAAGCTCCGGTCGTACTCGTCCGCCTCGACGACGAAGTGGGGGCCCCGGCCGAGAACGCCTTCGGCCCGACCGTCGCGGCAGCCGCCGACCAGCACCGACGGGTCGAGTCCGGCCCGGCGCAGGATACCGGCCACCATCGAGGAGGTGGTGGTCTTGCCGTGACTGCCGGCCACCGCCACGGTGAACCGCGTCCGGCTCAGCTCCCCCAGCAGCTCGGCCCGCCGCACCAGGGGCAGGCCCAGCCGCCGGGCCTCGGTCAGCTCCTCGTTCTGCGCCGGCACCGCCACCGAGTAGACGACCAGCTCGCTCCCCTGCGCCTGCTCGGCGCGATGGCCGACGCTGACCGCAAACCCATCGCGCTGCAGCCCTTCCAGGGCGCGCGAGGACGAACGATCCGAGCCGCTGACCCGGCACCCCATCTGGGCCAGGAAACGGGCCAGCCCCTCCATCCCGACCCCCCCGATCCCGACCAGGTGGACGCGATCGTACCGGTCGAACAGCGCGCCGCTCACCGGCCGCGCACCAGGACGCTGCCGGCCGGCGCCGGCGGGGTCTGCCACGCCGGGGTCTCCCGAGCCGTGGTGCGGGCCACGCCGAGG
>JBAZUN010000176.1:0-11166 GCA_041661365.1 Candidatus Latescibacterota bacterium | reverse complement strand
CACCACCAGCGTCGCTACGCTCCGACCACCTGGTCCTTATGGACCGGAACCGCTGGTCCTTTTCACCGAAATACGCACCCGAACACCAACAGCCACGTCCGGTGCACCTGCGCGCCGGATTTCCAGAGCCCCGGCTGCCCCTGTTCGCGTTGCCGGCACCCGTGCCTCCGGCGGACTGGCAGCCTAGGGGGCGGCTCCGGCTAGCCACCTCAGGTGACGGTCCGCCTCCACAAGCCATCCACCCCAACCTCCGGGCTAAGGGCAAAAGGATAAGAGCGGAGGGTTACCGGGTCCTCAGGAGACGAGCGCCTTCGCGGCGATCGTCCGGCGTGGCCCAGGTGCGAATCGCCGACCGCGTGGCCCGTGCGGGGCTGCCGAAGAAGCCGCCCCGCATGACGCGGGCGGAGCCCGTGGACGGACCTGCGGGATCGGTCACCGCACCGCTCCCGTAATCCCCATACCAGTCCTGTACCCACTCCCACACGTTCCCGTGCATGTCATGCAGCCCCCACGGGTTCCCCTGCCGTGTCCCCACCGGCTGTCCATAATACTTGCCCACACTCTCAGCGTTGGCGTCGTACCACGCGTAGTCCCACAACTGACTCTCATCATCGCCAAACGACCACAATGTCGTCGTCCCGGCTCGACACGCATACTCCCATTCTGCCTCCGTCGGCAACCGATACAGCGAATCCCCCGACGACTCGTTCAGCGCATGCACCAGCCCCTGCACCTCGTTCCACGAGATGTAAACCGCCGGATGGCTCGCGTTCGACTGCACGTAGCTCCGACCCGCCCAGGGCGTCGTTCCCAACACCCCCTGCCACTGCCCCTGCGTAATCTCATACTTCCCCAGCCAGTAGCCCTGTGTCAACGTCACCTCATGCTGCGGGCCCTCGTTTGAGCCTCGCCCCGATTCCGAGGAGGGCGACCCCATCATGAAGGTCCCCGGCGCAATCCAGACGAAGTCCATCGTCGCCCCACCGGGCAGGTTGGCCACCAGATCGGGTCGCCGTACCTGCACCGCCACTGTGTCCGGGGCACTCCGCAGCCCCTGCCGGTTCTCCACCACCAAGATGAACCGGTAGGTCCCGAGGTCCGCCAAGGTCAACCGCGTGGCGAAGGCGGTCTCGCTGTCGTTGGGCGACAGAGACACCGGGAAGGGGTTGGAGGACGACTGCTCCCAGTGGTAGACCAGGGCGCTTCCCGACGGGTCGCTGCTCCCGCCGCCACGTAGCGTCACTGTCTGCCCTGACTCCACGCTGGCCGGCTCGGCCGTGGCCACCGCCACCGGCAGCATGGCCGCGCTGGGCTGCAGCCGCACGTCGTAGGAGCGACCACTCACGTAGACCTCGGTGGCATGGCGCACGTAACCGACGGCCTCCACGATCAAGCTGTCCACCCCCTGGAAGGAGGCTGGGAACTGGTAGTTGCCGTTGGCGTCTGTCTGCTCCCGCAGGTCGAGATGGTTGAGCAGGCGCACGCTTGCCCCTGAGACGGCCCGATCCTGCGAGTCGGTGACCTTGCCGGTCAACGTAGCCGTGGCGGTCTGCAGCCCGCTCGCCTGGCCCAGAGCTGCGGCCAGGTCCTGCGGCTCGCTCACCCGGTAGTAGTTGCCCCCCGCGGCGGCGGCAATGGCCTGGATCTGCTGCTCATCGGCCTCCCCAGGGGTCACCCCCAGGCCGATGGCATTCAGCCGGATCAGGCGTGCCAGGGGCTTGGCGCGGCGGCCGGCGGCGATGGCCTGGGCTACTGCCAGCGGGTCCCCGTTGCATGTTTCCTGCCCGTCCGACAGCAGCACCAGTTGCACGTCATCGCTCGAGGCCTGGTCCAGGGCCAGGTGCTGGGCTGTTCGCAGCGCCTCGCCGAGTGGGGTGCTGCCGTCTGCAGTCAGGCCCTGGACGTAGGCTGCCACCCCTTGTGGGTCGGTCGTGAACGGGACCGGCGTGTCCACCGTGCAACTGCCGCCGAAGGTCACCAGAGCATATTCCTGGGCGCCGGTGGCCGGCGCCGCGGCCAGCACCTCGGCCAGGGCCTCCTTCGCCACCTCGAGCCGTTGGGGGCCACCCGCGCTGGGCAGGTCGTTCATGCTGCCAGACAGATCCAGGACGAACACGAGGGATCGGGATGCTGTCGGCGCGGCAGTGATCACGACGGTCAAGCTGGCGGTAGCACTGGCCCCCTTGCTGTCGGTGGCCGTGAGCGTGATGGTGTGAGTCCCCGACCGTAGGGACGACACGGTCACGGCGTTGCCCGAGCCGAGGGGGCCATCGAGGCTGGAGGTCCACGATAGCGAGGTGCCGGCGAGGGCGCCGCCCTCAAGGTCTGTAGCGCTGCCCGATAGGACGATGGATGTGTGCTGGCGGAAGGTGCTCTTGTCGGGTGGTGCGGAGATGGTCACCGTGGGCGTGGCGTTCCCTCCCGCGGCGTCCACGATGAACTGCTCCTGGGGGTTGTCTGAGAGCAGGCTGTACCCGATGAACCCGTAGTCGGTGGCGGCCGAGGCCAGCTTCAGGCCCTGGATCCACGGGTTGACCGCAGCAAGCGTCTTGCCCAGGGAAACGACACCGAGGTGGCGCGCCAGGGCGCGGTTGGCCACGCCTACGATGGCCGCCAGGGCGTCGTGCTCGGTCATGATCTTGGTACAGGCATCCAGGATGCCCCAGACGCTCCCCTGGCTCAGCGCGTCCCTGAACTCGGCGCTGGCTCGGATCCCGGTGACCACCTTGTTGGTCAGATCCGCCCACTCCTGCCACTGCGCCATCGCACTGCCGTCAGGGAGATCGACCCCGACCAGCACCTTGAGGAGCTTGAGGAGCACGAAGTCGCCGAAGGTGAAGCCCCAGGTGACCCAGTACGCGTCGCCTCTGGCGGGCACGCCGCCACGGAACGCGGCACCGACCACGTCGACCTGGTAGACGTTGCTGAGACCGGCTGCCAGAGGGACGATGAGCTGCCGGGTCGCCGGCGACAGCACCCCGGCTGGGTCCCGGTTGGCGCTCAGGTAACTGCCCAGGGTGGCGAAGCTGACGGGCTCGCCGGCCGGCCCCACGATGCTACCCTCTGCCACGGCACGGCTGACCGGTAGGGTCTGGTCGACCCAGATCGACAGGTAGCGCCGACCAAAGTTCCGGACCTCGAGGACCGCTTCGCCCTGTCCCTCGGCAGGATGCACCACGCGCACCTGGCTGAGGGGGCCTGACGGGGTCACCTTGCCCGTGCCGGCCAGCCGGCCGAGCTGGTCGTCCACGGCCAGCACGGCCTGCGCCAGGGCTGCCTGCGTCTGGGCGTCGGGCGCTGTCAGGACGGTGGCCGTAGTCTGGAGCCGGCCCTCCAGAACACGGGCCAGGTCCTCTACCGCTGGCGTCTGCTCGATCAGGGTGATGGCCTCGGACCACAACGCTGGAGGCGCCGTATAGAGGTGCGTGGCGAAGAAGACCAGCGCCGTGGCCGTGGTTTGCGAATCAGCGCGAGGCGTGGGCTCAGCCGGTGGCAGCAGCGACAGCAAGAGGGTGTTGCCTTCGTGGTCGAGGACCATGGTCAGCCGGTGGATCTCCGGCGGACTGACGAAGAAGGCCCCGGCAGGGGTGGGCGTGGTCTCCTCCAAGCCGGACAGGACGGTCGTCTGAGTGGGGTCGATGCCGTCCGGGAGAGCTAGCTGGCCGCGGACCACGCTGGCCCCGCGACCAACGGTACTGACGGCGAAGGTAGTGGACGCAGTGCCGGTTTGACCCCGGCTGTCGGTCACCCTCAGCGTGATCGTGTGCTGGCCAGCGGACAGCGGACGCGAGAGCTGCGCCCCCTGCCCCAGCGGCCCATCGATGCTCGAGGACCACGCCAGCGAGGACGCGGGGAGAGCCCCTCCCAGGCCGTCCAGGCCGCTCCCTGAGAAGGACACCAACTGACCCTCGTAGGTGACCGTCCCCGGGCCAGCGATCGCCAGGATCCGTGCCACCGGCGGCACGGATCCTGGCACTACGGTGACCTCGAACACCTCGGTGTGCTGGGTGCCCATGATCTGGGCCTGGACGTGGTATACGCCTACTGCACCCGGGGTCAGCATCGTGGATGCCTTCCCTTGCGCATCGGTGACACCAGCCTCCGCTGACAGCCGTCCCGCTTGTGGCGAGCCGGACACAATGCTGAAGGTCACCGTCAGACCCGCCTGGGCCTTGCCGTGCTTGTCAGTCACCAAGACCGAGAGCGCCTCGGGAACAGGGCCGCCCAACGCGACTGTCTGGCCGTTCCCTGCCGCTCGAACCAGAACGGCATCCTGAACGTTGAAGGCCTTGTCCCCGCCGCAGCCCAGCAGGAGCACCACAAGGAGAAGCCTGGTAGTCGTCGCAGCCATCTGTGGACCCCCGTTCACGGTTCCGGACCGGCGAACTCAGAGGGTGTTCGTATCAACGGGCATAACCATGACGTCTGGCGCAACGGATGTCAAGAAGCTACCTGCGCACCTCGCGAGGCATGTAGGCGCAGCTCCCCTGCGTTGCCGACGGGGTTACCGGGCGGGTGCGGGCTCACGCCCCCGAGGGTACGTGGAGTGTACCGGGCCTTCCATACCGGTCGACCAGGCCAAGCCGAAGTGCACCGCCGTCCAACCACGCCGGCGGGCCGAGGCACGCGGGTCAGCGATCGATCGCGCGCTTGACCGCGGCCCAACTGTCGCTGGCGATCCCGGTGATGGGTGCGGAACGGACCCGCAGGGACGGCAGCAGGCTCGTGAAAGTGCCGGCCGCGTCCAGCACGGCGAACGACAGGGACAACTCGACGGTCCGGTCCGTGGGGGCGATGGCCTGAAGCCGAACCTTGAGCAGGCTGACGGTGCCGGTAGCACCCCTGACGCTGAACTGCGAAAAGACCAGCTCGCCGGGCGCGGAACGGGTGTTGGGCCCGACGAACTCGGGCGTGGCCCCGTCCTGTACGTCTACAAGCTCGAAGGCAGTGGGGTCCCAGGTCAGGCGGGCTTCATAGGCACCCAGTCTGTCCTCGGTACTGGACAGGTCCAGCAGGACTTCGGCAAACACCTCGCGGCCCTGCCTGGTCTGCGCTGCGTCGACGGCCACGCTGCCCCAGATGAGCCCCTGCTCACTGCCGCCGAGGCTGAGGTCGACAGGCTCGATCTGGAGCTCGGACAGCAGGCTGGCGAAGGTCTGGGCGGCATCGAGCACGGAGAAGGCCAGGGTCAGCCCGGTCGGCTGCCCGGCCTCGCCGGTGGCGCGGAACCGCACCTTGAGCAAGCTGGCGATGCCCTCGGCGCCCCGGACGGAGAAGTGCGAGAAGACAAGGGCGCCGGGCTCTGTGCGGGTTTGCGGGCCGGCAAAGGCGAGAGTGGTGCCGTCGAGCACTTCCACGAGCTCGAGCGCGGACGGGTCCCAGCTCAACTGGGCCTCATACGCCCCGAGCCGGTCGGTCCGTCCGGACAGATCGACCACGACCTCGGCTATGACTTCGTCACCGGGAGCGGGCGCCATCGCGGCGACCGCCAGCCGCGCCGGGATTGCGCCGGCATGGGCTGCCAGGACCGTACTCAGGACCAGGAGGCAGCCCGCCAGGAAGGGCGCCAGCGACTTCGCCGACTCGGTGGCGACGGATGGCGGTCCGGCACAGACGGCGCGTGGACGAACGGCGTTCGGGACGGCAGCGACAGAATGCATGGGCTGACTCCCTGCTGTGGGCGTTTCGTGGGTAGCGCAGTCGCCGCGGAGAGCGGTTACTTGACGCGGCGAGATCGGCGGAGAACTGTAGACGGCGCACGTCGGGCGTGCGCGCCGTACGGCCCAGACCGCGCCGGCACGCGTTCCCGGCAGGCAGCCGGCCCGTGGAAGCGGGTCCGCTTCACGCCTGCGGATGGCAAGCCCGCAGGAGGCCGCTCTGTTCGGGCGACACAGAGCCCGACCGCCGGATGGAAGACGACTCGTTCTCGCCTTCCCCGGACGCGCCCCACTGAGTGATGCTCCAGACTCAGTCCTGGACGCAACGGAACCCAATCTGGTAGTAGCTGTACCAACCGTTGGGCGAGGTCGCGTCGCGGTCCGTCATCAGGCTCCCACCCATGTACGAACCACCACGCAGAACCCGCTTCTCTCCGTAGACCGGCCCGGCCGGCCCGGCCGGGTTACTCACCTTGCCGCTCGGGTACGGTCCATCCCAATCAGCTACCCATTCCCACGCATTGCCCGCCATGTCGTACGCACCGTACGGAGACCCGCCCGATGGGTAACTACCCACCCTCCTCAGACCGTTCGCGTAACTCCAGTTGGCGCGGGTGGTATCGTACGCGTCCCCCCAGGGGTAGTTGCGGCCATCCGTCCCGCGGGCAGCCTTCTCCCATTCTGCCTCGGTTGGTAGCCGCAAGCCCGCCCACTGGCAATACGCCGTAGCGTCAAACCACGTCACCTGAACCACCGGCTGCTCCGGCTGATTGAAGTCGCCGTCAGCAGGGCGACGGTACCTCCCTGTAGCCTCCACGAAAGCCAGGTACTGAGCGTTCGTTACCTCATATTGGTCAATGGAGTACTCGTCGAGGTAAACCGTGTGCATCGGGGCCTCCCACGGCGATCCGTCGTTCGCCCCCATGGTGAACTCCCCGGCCGGAACCAGCACCACTTGGTGCGTGGTCCCGGCGGGTGTGAGCACTGTCCGTGGCGGTGCGTGCACCGTCACGCGTGTCGTGTCAGAAGCGCTCGTCCCTTCCGCATCGCGTACCACCAGGACAAATCGGTACACCCCGATCACAGTTGCCGCGAACGTCGGCGTGGGCGTTGTGGCGGCCGCAAGCGCTGCCCCAGTCGACGCGGTCCACTCGTAGGTCAGCGGGTCCTCACCGTGTCCGCGGCTCCCACTGGCGTCCAGACGGACCGTGGCACCAACTTCTACGTCTTGGTCTGGGCCAGCGTTTGCCACCGGCGGCACGCTCCAGTCCCGGGCACAGCGGAAACCCTGGTAAGGTGACCACCCCGATGGGTACCCGGCGCCGCGGTCGGCGCACCGAAGCTCGTGGCCGCCGTAGTTGCCCCAGGCCCCCCCCCGCATCACACGGTCATTGCCGTCCAACGGACCCGTTGGGTTGCTCTCCCGGTCACTCGAGTAGTACGCATACCAGTCCGAGACCCACTCCCAGACGTTTCCAGCCATGTCATACGCCCCACACGGACTGACGCCCAGTGGGTAGCTGCCGACCGTGGATGGCTTGCCCACTAGGTTGGCGTGGTTGGCTCGGTCGGGCCTCAACCCTTCTCCCCACGGATACGTCCGCCCGTCCGTCCCCCGTGCGGCCGCCTCCCACTCCGCCTCCGATGGCAGCCGCAGGTCCGCCCAGCGGCAGTATGCATCCGCGGCGTACCAGGTCACCCCAACCACCGGCTGCCGCGACTGGCTGTAACCGCTGTCCGTCGCGTATCGTGGCGGCTCGCGGCCTGTCGCCTGCACGAAGGCCTGGTACTGAAGGTTCGTCACCTCGTACTGGTCGATGTAGTATTCGTCCAGGGAGACCGTGTGCACGGGCTGCTCGTCGGCCTCACCGCTGGAGGAGCCCATGCTATACTCGCCGGACTGCATCGGCATCAGCACGTGTGTCGTGCCCCCCGGCGTCGTCACCGTGCGCGGGGGGCGCCGCACGTCGACGACCGCCGTGTCCGGGGCACTCCGCAACCCCTGTCGGTTCTCCACCACCAAGGTGAAGCGGTAGGTCCCGAGGTCCGCCAAGGTCACCCGCATGGCGAAGGCGGTCTCGCTGTCGTTGGGCGACAGAGACACCGGGAAGGGGTTGGCGGACGACTGCCCCCAGTGGTAGACCAGGGCGCTGCCCGCCGGGTCGCTGCTGCCGCCGCCGCGCAGCGTCACTGTCTCACCTGCCGTGACGCTGGCCGGCTCAGCCGTGGCCACCGCCACCGGCAGCAGCGCCGCGCTGGGCTGAAGCTGCACGTCGTAGGAGCGCCCGCTGACATAGACCTCAGTAGCCCGCCGCAGGTAGCCGACGGCCTCCACGATCAGGCTGTCCACCCCCTGGAACGACGCCGGGAAGCTGTAGCTGCCGTTGGCGTCGGTCTGCTCCCGCAGGTCCGGGTGATTGAGCAGCCGCACGCTGGCCCCCGAGAGGGCCCGACCCTGCGAGTCGGTCACCTTGCCCGTCAACGTGGCCGTGGCCGTCTGCAGGCCGCTCGCCTGGCCCAGGGCTGCGGCCAGGTCCTGCGGTTGGCTGACGCGGAAGTAGTTTCCGCCCGCGGCCTGCTGGATCTGCTGCAACTGCTGCTCCTCGGCGCCGCCGGCTGCCACCCCCATGCCGATGACGTTCAGCTTGATCAGCCGGGCCAGGGGCTTGGTCGCGCGGGCCAGCTTGGCTCGCCGGCCTGCGGCAATGGCCTGGGCCACGGCGATCGGGTTGCCGCCGCAGGTCTCCACACCATCGGACAGCAGGACCAACTGCACGTCATCGCTCGAGGCCTGGTCCAGGGCGAGGTGCTGGGCCGCGCGCAAGGCCTCCGCCAAGGGGGTGCCACCGTCAGCCGTCAGGCCAGCGGCGAGGCTGGCCATCGTGGTCGGCGCCGTGGTGAACGGCACCGGGGTGCGGACCTGGTCAGCGGCGCCGCAGGTGCCCCCAAAGGTCACCAAGGCGTACTCCTGGGTGCCGGTGGCCGGCGCTGTGGCCAGGACCTGAGCCAGGGCTGCCTTGGCCAGGCGGAGCATCGGCGGCCGGCTGGACGTCGAATCGTTCATGCTGCCCGACAGGTCCAGGACGAACACCAGCGACCGGGCGGCAAGGGTGCCGGGTGAGATCGTGATGCTCTGGGTAGTGCGGTCGTTGGCGCGGCTGACGTCATCGAGCCGGCCATTGGGATCTGCCACCACCTCCACCGTGTGTGCCCCAACCCCTAGAAGCAGCGGGTCGAATTCGATCCAGGCCTCCAGGCCCGCGCCGATGTCCTGGGCCAGCGAGTCGCGGCCCACGCCATCCACCCGCAGCACCGCCCACGCCTGGGCCGCGCTGGCCTGCCCCACGTTGGCAACCCGCACCTGGATCGTCAGTGGAGTAGTCGTGGTCGGCAGGGCCGGCGCCACCGTCAGGTTGTCCACCAGCAGGTCCGGCCGCCTGACGTCGCTTACGCTGACGGTGACCGTCGCCGTGCCGGTGCCGCCGCGGCTGTCGGTAGCGGTCAGCATGACGGTATGGGTCCCGACGGTCAGCGAGGAGGTGGACAGCACACTGCTCGTGCCCAACCTGCCGTCCCGGCTGGAGGACCACACCAGCGACGCGCCGGTGAGCGGCCCGTCCTCCGGATCGGTTGCCGAGCCCCGGAAGGTGACCACGGCGCCACGCGTGGCACTGCTGGTGCTCGGGGGCGCGGAGATGGTGGCCGTTGGCGGCTGGTTCGCGGGTACCTTCACTGCGAAGGACGCCACCTCCGGCCCGACGGTTCGCCACCCCACCAGGCCCAGTGCGCCCCACCAACCGTCGGCGCGCTTGAAGGTGGAGGCCTGGGCACTCAGGATGCCGCTACCTGTGGTGCGGCCGGTCAGCTGGCTGGAGGCCACCGCATAGTCAGCCCGCGTCGGCGGCGTCACAGTCACCGCAGCCGGCCCGTGCAAGTCGAGGTTGTACTTGGTCTCCAGATTGCGCAGGATGGAGGTGCCAGGCAGGCCCAGGCCCAGCATCTCCAACAGGGCCCCTGCGTCGAGGCTGTACAGGGCAAGGTCCAGGGGGACGTCGGGGGCGGTCCTCACGAAGGGCGCCAACTCGTCGGAAAGGCTCCGCTGCAGTTCGCCGATCCCGGCCTGAGCCAAGGTAGTCAGGACCTTGTCGACCACCTGGTCGATGGGCGCCGCCGCGCCGATGCCGTAGGTGAAGTGCTGGAACATGCCGCGCACGATCATCTTGACCGTGCTCGCGGGCCAGCTGGACTCGGTCTGGAAATCACCGTGGAACAGGACCGTGGTGGACTGCCCTTGGGGGATGTCACCGATGGGAGCGATCCGCAAAGTGTCCAGGTCCGAGGGAATGACGGCGTTGATCACGTCCTGGGCGTGGGACAACCAGGCCGAGACCTCGAAGAGGGGCGCGGCCCCAGGCGCTCCGAACCCCGTGAACAGCACCACCACACCGGCCCCCTTCAGCAGCGTACTCGAATTGCCCAGGACGAAGCTCAGACCGTCGGCCCGTATCAGGTTGTGGTGCTCGCCGAATGCATCCGCAGTCAACTTCGGTGCCCCAACATCGATACCGCCCAAGTCCGTCAACACCTGCAGGGCCCCGCTGTTCTCCAGGATCGCCGTCACCTGCCGGGCTTGCTCTGCGGGCAGCTCCCGGATCTGGATGGGGACCAGGGGCAGCACGCCACTCCAACGGGCGAATTCTGCCTCCACCTGCTGGACCGCGGAGGTGGAATAGAGCCCCGTACCCTGCATCAGGGCGGGTACGCTTGCAGCCACTTGCTCCCCTGCTGTCTCGACCGTTGCCGCAACCTGGGCGGGTGTGTGCTGCGGGGCCGGCAGGGAGCCCACCAGGAAGGAGACCCGAGTGGAGGTATGACCAAGGGTATCCAGCACCGCCACCTGCAGAGCACCCGGCCGCACCAGGGGCACCAGGGCGGTCACCACGCTGTCGCTCTGCGAGAGCGCCGGCACTCTGAGGGTATCGAAAGCCACCCAGTAGATCCCAGGGGCCGTGAACCGGCCGCGCAGGGTGATCCCCTCCCCTGGTCTGGCCGTGGTGGGGGCGATGGAACTGACCTCGAAAGCGCCTGGCAGGGGTGCGGGGCCGACCGCCTGGCCGATCCCCGTTGGCAGCGATGGATTGGATCGGTCGATGCCGTAGCTGGCGATGATCAGGGCGTCCGAGATGTTCACCCGCCCGTCGCGGTTGACATCCCCCAGGGCGATGTCCCCGCTGTTCGGGATGGTGATGGCGCGGTCGATACCATAGGTCGCCACGATCAGGGCGTCGGAGATGTTCACTCGCCCGTCGTTGTTGACATCGCCGAGGATGCGCGACGAGGCCTGGGCAGCCCGGGCCAAGGGCTGGCCCGGCGCCCGCTCCACGGCAAAGGCCAGGTTGCCGGTGGCCGCGTCCACCAACAGCTCGGGCTGGACGTATTAACCGTCTTATAATATAAGCTACTAGGCGGCGTAGCGGGTGGTCTCGTTCTGGAAGTAGGCGCGGATTCG
>JBAZUN010000175.1:0-11180 GCA_041661365.1 Candidatus Latescibacterota bacterium | reverse complement strand
GCGGTCGCGCCCGAGGGGGTGGTGCCGGTCCGCCTGCAGACCGGCGAGCTGTTCCTGCGCCTGCGGGCCCGGATCTGGCCGGGGCAGCAGTGGGCCGTCGAGGAACAGCTCGTGCCGCGCCTGCGTGAGCAACTGGCGAAGGAGGGGATCGAGATCCCCGGTGAGCGGGTGGTCACCTTCTATCACTTCCCGGCCGGACCGGACGAGGCGCCCTCCCTCCTGGGCACGTTGCTGGGGCGAGAAAGGCCATCACCCTCGGGCGGGGGACAGGGGTAGGCCATGCGGCCCCGGGACTGGGCAGGTCTGGTCTGCCTTCTGGGGCTGGTTTCCTGCGAATCGGCCCGGTCCCCGGCTGGGCCGGTCGGTGACGAGACCACCACCTCACTGGCCCAGGCCCTCTGTCGTCTCCCTCAGGACAGCGTCCTCACCGTGCCGACCTACGAGGGCTCCGGGCAGGCCGTGCACCCGGACATCCTCTACGGTCGCACCTTGGGTCTTCGCCACGCCTTCTACTTCGCCCTGACGCCGTATCCGTCAGGTCAGGATCGCTTCGAGAATCCGAGCATTCTGGTCAGCGATGACGGGGTAACCTTCCGCGAGGAGATCACTGGCCTCAATCCGCTCGCACCGGCGCCGGCCGCGGATCACAACTCCGATCCTGATCTGATCTACGACGCCGCGACCAGATCGCTGCGGATCTACTACCTGGAATCCGGCCGGCCCTACTACAACCGGGTCGTGCTCCTCGAGAGCCAGGACGGTCTGCGGTGGACGCGCCGCACGGCGCTGAACTACAACCTCAGCGCCGGCGAGGAGTTCATCGTCTCCCCCGCCGTGGTACCAACTACCGCCGGGTATCGCCTGTTCTTCGTCAACATTACGCCGAAGAGCCACCCGGTGCAGGTGCTGAGCAGCACCGACGGCCGCCGGTGGGACCGCAAGGCGACGCACACCGTGGTTCCCTCGCTGCCGGGCGGGTTGCCTCCGTGGCACGTCGACGTCTTCGCCGCCGATGGCCAGTACCTGATGCTGGCCTGTGGCCCGTACGCCAACCCGAGGGTCTATCTGGCCTTCAGCGACGATCTGGAGAGCTGGACCTTCCTGCAGCAGCCGATCCTGCGGGCCGGTCCGGCCTTCCACGATACCCGGCTGATCTACCGCAGCACGGGACTGGCCGCCGGCGACGACCTGGCGGTGTGGTACTCCTTCAAGGACGCGCAGGGCCGCTGGGGGATCGGCCTCAAGCGGTTCTCCCTGCGGCGTCTGCGAGAGCAGGACGCCCTGCGGTGAGTGGCCGGCGGGCGTTGGTCCCGCCGGTGGTCCCCGCGGTCCGCCGGTATTGACAACCCCCTGGGGAAGGCTTTACTTAGCTCGCCATCCCCTGGCCCGCACGGCCCGTCCGGCGTTGATCGCCTATCCCCCCTCCGTGCACGAACTCGGAATATCGATCGGTTTAGTGTTGCCCATTGCCCGCTCGCCTCATGCAACGACCACCCAGGTCTAGCCACCGCCGCTGGTGGCTCCTGGGCCTGTCGGGGTTGCTGCTCTTCTCTCTGGCCCTCTTCGTCGAGCTGCGGACCTCGCGGCTGCAGGCCTTCTTCCTCAGCCGAACCACCCGGGAGCTGTCGCACTGGATCGAGCCGGGTCCGAGCGAGGCCATCCGCTTTCCCGTGCAAGGTCCCTACGACCGCCGGTTAGGGTACGTGGGCCTGCCGACCTTCATCGAGCGGCTGACCTCACAGGGATACACCCTCACGGCCCAGGCCCGGCAGTCTCCCCGGCTGCTCGAGTTGACCGACCTGGGCGCCTTTGCCCTGTACCGCGAGAAGACCCAGGCCGGCCTGACCGTGCTGGACGCCGGGGAGCGGGTTCTCTTCCGGAACGTCTATCCGGAGCGCTGTTACCCGTCGTTCGACGCGATCCCCGAGCTGGTGATCAGGACCCTGCTGTTCATCGAGAACCGCGAACTGCTCGAGATCCGATACCCGCATCGCAATCCGGCCGTCGAATGGGACCGGCTGGGGCAGGCCGTGCTCAGCCTCGCCACCCGGCTGGTAGGCCGCGAGCGCTCTCCCGGCGGCAGCACCCTGGCCACGCAGATGGAGAAGTTCCGTCACTCTCCGGACGGCGTGACCCTGTCGGTGCGCGAGAAGGTTCGGCAGATGGCAACCGCCTCCCTGCGCGCCTATCTCGACGGCGAGGAGACCTTGCCGGCGCGGCGCCGGATCGTGCTCGATTACCTGAACTCCATGCCCCTGGCAGCGGCTCCGGGGATCGGTGAGGTGACCGGGCTGGGCGATGGCCTCTGGGCGTGGTACGGGGCTGACTTCAGCCGGGTCAACCGCGTCCTGGATAGGCCCGTGGGACGCGACGCGCAGGTGCGGATGGACGAGTGGGCCCTGGCCTACCGGCAGGTACTGAGCCTGCTGCTGGCCCAACGGCGGCCGTCGGCCTACCTGATAAAGGAGCCCGGGGCCCTGGCGGAGCGGACCGATGGCTACGTCCGCCTCCTGGGCCGGGTCGGGATCCTCACCTCGGCTCAGGAAAAGGCCGCGCTGTGGGCCCGGGTCGAGCCGGGGCGGTCCCGGCCCCCGCAGCCCGAGGTCTCCTACGTGCGGCGCAAGGCGGTCAACTCGGTCCGCGCCTACCTGGGCTCGCTGCTGGGCGTGGGCCAGTACTACGACCTCGACAAGCTCGATCTGACCGTCCAGACGACCCTGGACAGCGTCACCCAGGCCGAGGTGACCCGCACCCTGTCCGAGTTGAGAGAGCCGGCTCGCGTCGAGGCCGCCGGACTGCGCGACTTCCGTCTGCTCGACCGCGGCGATCCCCGACGGCTGATCTACAGCTTCGTCCTCTTCGAGCGACAGGGCGGGGCGAACCTCCTGCGCGTGCACGCGGACAACTACAATCAGCCGTTCGACATCGGCGCCGGCAGCAAGCTCGAGCTGGGCTCCACGGCCAAGCTCCGGGCCCTGGTCACCTATCTCGAGGTGGTGGCCGACCTCCACCAGCAGTACGGCGGGATGTCCGGATCCCAGCTCGACTCCCTGTCCTTCGTCGAGCTCGACCGCCTCACCCGGTGGGCCCTGGGATACCTGCGCGGGACCCAGGAACGCGGGCTCAAGACGATGCTGGACGCGGCGATGAGGAGATCCTACTCGGCCAGCCCCACCGAGGGGTTCATCACCGGTGGGGGGTTGCACCAGTTCACCAACTTCGACCCAGAGGACGACGGTCGCGTCCTGTCGGTCCGTCAGGCCTTCCGCCATTCGGTGAACCTGCCGTTCATCCGCTTGATGTCCGACGTCGTGGATTACTACAACCGGCAGCGGGTGGGGGTGGTCGACGACGTCGACAAGCTCAGCGACGAGAAGCGACGCGGCTATCTCGAGCGCTTCGCCGATCGCGAGGGGAGTACCTTTCTCACCACCTTCTACCGCCGGTACCACGGCAAGACCGCCGATGAGGCCGTGGAGCTGCTTGCCGGCGCGGTCCGCCGCACGCCCGGCCGCCTCGCCGCGGTGCATCGCTATGCCCTGCCCGCCGCCACGGTCGACGAGCTCGGGACCTTTCTGCGTCGGCACCTGCCCGAGTCGGATCTGACCGCTGCCACCGTGCGCCGGCTCCACGAGGAATACGCTCCGGGCGCCTATTCCCTGACCGATCGCGGGTATATCGCCGGGATCCACCCGCTCGAGCTGTGGACCGTGGCCTATCTGTGCGCCAAGCCCGCGGCGACGCGCAGCGAGGTCCTGCAGGCCAGCTCCGCCGAGCGGCTGGCGGTCTACGACTGGCTGCTGAAGAGCGGCCGGCGGAACCGCCAGGACCAGCGGATCCGCGCTTTAATGGAGGTCGAGGCCTTCCAGGACGTGCACGCCGGCTGGGAGCGGCTGGGGTACCCGTTCGAATCCCTGGTGCCGTCCCTGGCCACGGCCATCGGCAGCTCGGGAGATCGGCCCGTAGCCCTGGCCGAGCTGGTGGGGATCGTGCTGAACAACGGGATCCGCTACCCCCTGGTGCACGTCGGGGAGCTGCACTTTGCCGACGGGACTCCGTACGAGACCCACCTGCAGCGGACCATCGGTCAGGGGGAGCAGGTGATGCGGCCCGAGGTGGCGGCGGCCGTCAGGCAGGAGTTGAGCGGGGTGGCGGAGGAAGGCACGGCCGTGCGTATCCGGGGGGTCTTCAAGGATCGGGACGGTGACCCGTTGCCGGTGGGGGGGAAGACGGGAACCGGGGACAACCGCAGCGAGGTCTACGGCTCCGGGGCCCGACTCATCAGCTCGACGGTGACCAGTCGCACGGCCACCTTCGCCTTCTTCGTGGGGGATCGCTTCTTCGGCGTCGTCACCGCCTACGTTCAGGGGGAAGAGGCCGAGGGGTACGGCTTCACCAGTTCGCTGCCGGTCCAGGTCCTCAAGGTGCTGGCGCCTTCGCTGCGCGAGTTGACGCAGCGCCCGCCGGGTCGTTCGCCGGCGGAGGTCGGAACCCCCTTCCAGCCGTGACTCTGTTTCGGCCGGTCGCTGCCTCAGCCGGACCCCTGATCGTCGGCTAGCGCCGAGGTAGCTCAAGGTTGGCGTGGGTTCTTGACGATTTTTGCCTATATTATGGGCTATATTATGGCGGAGGAACCGAGCCCCACCACCGAGGAACCACCCCCGGCACCAGCCCCGGCAGAAGGAGCGACGCCGGTGTCGGAGGTGGCCACTGTCCCCGCCCCGGTCGAGCCACCCCCCCCTGTCCTGACTCCGGATGGGGGAACCACCACCGAGACCGTCAGCGAGGGAACTCCTCCGGCAACGGTTCCTCCTCCTCCGACGCCTGCGGGCGCCGGAGCGACCACCCCGGGCAAGCGGATCGGGATCCCGGCTCGGGCCACCTCGATGGTCGTGCGGTTGCTGCTCTGCGTGGCCGGGGTTATCCTCCTGGTCGCCGGGGTGGCGGTAGGAGGGGTGGCCGCGATCTATCACTGGTGGCCCGCGGCGGATGAGTTGGCAGGTGAGGTGAGGGGAGAGTTGAGGTGGCGGCGACTAGATCCCAAGGTTCAGGCGCAGCGGTTGGCGGCTCTGGAACGGCAGGTCGCGGTGCTGCGGACAGGGAATCAGAGCTTGAGGGACAGCATGGCGCAGCAGGTCCCCCAGGGCGCGTACGTCGTGGTGCACAAATCAACCAACACCTTGCTCCTCCGCACGGCAGACACGGTGAAGCGGCAGGCAGTCTGCTCGACCGGCAACGGCAAGATACTCACCAGCCCCAACGGTCGCCGAACGTGGGAATTCCAGACCCCGACAGGCGTGCACAAAGTCCTCTCCAAGCACCACTTCCCGGTCTGGCTCAAACCCGATTGGGCCTTCATCGAGGATGGGGAGGAGATCCCGCCGGCCAACTCGCCGAAACGGCAAGAGGAAGCCGTACTGGGGGAATACTCCCTCAACTTCGGGAACGGGTACATGATCCACGGCACGATCTGGCCGTTGCTGCTGGGGAAGTCGGTGACCCACGGGTGCGTCCGGCTGGGTGACGACGACTTGGAATACGTCTTTGAGAACGCCCCTGTTGGCACGAAGATCTTTATATTTTAGGGCTGGTGCCGGCGGTGTCGCCGGCAGGTCATGAGGACGCGGTGGTGGGGATGGGTGCTGCTGGTTGCTTCCGGGTGTACTCCTGACCAGACCCGTGAGGCGTACCTGCAAGCCGAGCGTCAGCGTCAGGTCCAGTTGGCCGAACACCAGGCTCTGACTCTAGAGACCCGGCCCGCCGAGTCAGGGCAGGTATACCTGGTGTTCGACCTCGACCGGCGAGAGGTCCGAGCCCTGGTGAGTGGGGTTCCACTGCGGAGCGCCGGCATCAGTTGGCGGACCCGGCGGCCCATGGCAAAGGCCTGCTGCGGGGCATACACGTTGGCTGCCGATGCCGAAGAGATCGAGCTTCACGAGCCCGGTTCTCAGCAGGTGGCAGCACCTGACACGGTGGCTTCGGTGGCCCCGCCTGATTCCGGCAAGGCGACGGCCGACAGCGCCGACTCGGCCAGAACCGACAGCGCCGGAGGTACCGCGAAGAAGAGCTCGGCTTCGCCGACGGTGACCGCTAGCGAAGCTCCGGTGGACGCGCCGCGAAACGTGGCGTCGATCCGGATGGAGCTCGAGGACGGGATGAGCCTGTGGCTGCACGGGGAATACCCGAAGGCCACCGGACTCGACTCGCTGAGGACGCGGGGACAGACTTGGCTCCGCATCCTCCCAAGTCTGGCAGCGACACGGGATTACCACCTGTTCCTGCCAGCGCACGAGATCGGCTGGATCCAGGCCGTGGCGAGCGAGAGCACCTGGGTGCTGCTCCTCGACTGCCAGGCCTGGGCCCGAAGCGAAAGCCGGCGGATGGCGGAGTCCGAGGAGGAGGCTTCGGCACCGCAGAGCCCGTCACGGGCCGACCGGCCCAGCTCCCGGTCACGTGCGGCAAAGCAGCAGCGGTAAGGTAGCAAGAAACGAGGGGGTGACGTCCCATTGGGTACAGCATGCAGTCGTGTGCCCATTCAACCGCTGTCCGCAAGGATGGCACCAAACAAGGAAGGAAGGAGAGAGCTATGCTCAGACTAGCTTCAATCCCGAAGATCGCTGCCCTTCTGACAGTCGTGTGGCTGACTGGGTGCGAGAAGCCGCCGCAGGTCGAGATGGACGCGGCCAAGGCTGCTGTGGAGAACGCGCGGAGCGCCGAGGCTGAGAAGTATGCGACGCCGGCCTTCAAGGCTCTGCAGGACTCCCTGGCTGCCGGTCTGGCCGCGGTCACGACCCAGGACCAGCGGTTCGCGCTCCTGCGTGACTATGCTGCCGCCAAGTCGACCCTGACCGGCGTCTCCAGCAAGGCCCCGCAGGTCATCGAGAGCGCTCGGGAGAACAAGGAACGGATCCGCAAGGCAACCACCGAGGCGGTCGAGAAGGCGAAGGCGGCCATCGACACCACGGTCGCGATGGTGGCCCGGGCCCCGCGCGGCAAGGAGTCCAAGGACGTCATCGCCCAGTGGGAGACCCAGATCAGCAGCATGACCCCGCAGCTCCAGGAAGCCCAGGCGGCCTTGGCGGCCGAGAACTTCACGGCCGCCCAGAAGACCGCGGACATGATCTCGCAGCAGGCCGGCACGTTGCAGCAGGAGGTCGGCGCGGTGATCACCAAGTACGAGGAGCTGAAGGCCAAGGCCAGGGGACGCCGGCGCTAATCGCGCTCGACGTCTGCTTCGGACGGATCCCGGAGAGGGCGGTGCGGCTGTGGGACGTCGGCCGTCCGCCGGATCCGGGTTCCGGCTTAGGGTTACTCGTATAAACCTACAAGGGGCGTGGATCCGTCAAGGGTCCACGCCCCTTGTTCGTTGCCCTGTCGTCGCGCCCGATCCCCGAGGTTCAGGAGCTCCTGCAGCCGAGGAGCCCCCGCTCGTTCTCAGGGGGGAACCGCGATGCGAGTGCGCGGGGCTCAGTCCGGCACCACGACCAGCAGGTCGGCCCCGGCGAGACGCTCGTCGATCAGGCTCAACCGCACCGAGCTCTGGTCGTCGTCCAGACGGAACCCGGTCCCTTCCTTGAGCCGTCCGTACCGATCCAGGATCAGCCGCGGTTTGCGCTCGAGCTCCAACTGCCCGCCGACCGGCACCAAACGCGCGGCGGGATCGTCCTCACCCACCCGGGCTACCATGTGGTAGGCCTTGCGGGTGGAGCGGGCCGAAGGCCGCGTCACCTGGAGGTAACCGGCCGTCTGGAGATCGGCTTCGGTGCCCACGCGCACCCTTACCGAGGCCGCCGCCTGCCGCAGGACCTGGACCTCGGTGCGTCCCTGACCCAGCTCGCTCTCCAGGCGGCGCACGTAGTCGCTCTGGCGCTGCAGGGCCGCATGGGCGGCCATCAACTCTCCGGCCAGGCTGTCGCTCTGCGCGCTGAGTCGCAGGATCGCCCGCTGGTCCGTCTGTCGTTCCCGGGACAACCGCTCCACCTCGGCCTTGAGTAGGTCGTTCTGGCCCCGCTGATCCAGGGCTAGCTGTCGCCATTCCCGCACCTCGCGGCTCAACTCCTGGATCGAGACCAGCAGCCGCTCGTCTACCCCCTGCAGGCTGTCGGCCCGTGCCCGCAACACGTCGATGAGCTGGTTCGAGGCGTCGACCGTCAGGTTGAGCGAGTCGATGGTGGTGTTGGCGGTCTGCAGGTCGTCTTGAAGCGACTGCAGGAGCTGGGTGTCCTGTTGTGGGCCGCATCCCGCTAGAGCGATCACGGCGACCAGCCCGAAAAAGCGGGTCCTCGGCTGAGTGGGCATGGGATGTCCATCCTTGTTGGCGTGGGAGAGGCAGAGACCGCGCCCGTTATACGAAGCCTCGACCTCAGCCGCGGTTCCGTCTCCGGTCACCGGGGAGGCGGCTCTTCGGTGGCCTGCGGCGATCAACCTCGACACAGGATCCCCGCCAGCCGCGCCGCGATCACCTCGGCCTCGCCGTCCTGCAGGGTCTGCGGCCCCACGGTCAACGAGGTCTGGGAGCCGCTGACCAGGATCGACGGCTCTCCTTCGCGCAGGGCCTTCACCACGTCCGGTGCCCGCTGCGGCGCCTCGGGAGCGAAGCCCAGGTGAACCAGCGGACTGGCCGGCGGGAAGCGGTTCTCGAACGGCCGGGTATACGACACCGTGATCCCGGGCACCCTGGCCACCGATTCCCCGATATGCCGGCAGCGGCGCTCCCACTCGGCGATCAGGGCCGTCTCGTCCTGCTCGAAGAACAGCTCCACGGCGGCCAGCAGACCGGCAATCTCCTCCTTGCCGACCTTCATCCCGCGCCCGATCGCCGAGTACGGGTTGCTGTTCAGGGCGCAGGCCTGTACCAGGTCTCGCCGTCCCAGGATCAGCCCGGTCGACTGCGGCCCGAACAGCCCCTTGCCGCCGCTGAAGACGGCCAGGTCGACCCCCATGGCCGGCAGGTCGGTCAGGTTGGCGCGCGGCGGCAGTTGCGCCGCCGCGTCCACGATCACCGGCACCTTGCGGGCGTGGGCCAGGCGGATTATCTCGGGCAGCTCGTCCTTGGGCTGCATGCCGAGGAAGAAGACCGCCGCGGCGCTGCGCTCGCTCAGGCCGGCCGCGTAATCGGCGGGGGAGACCTGCTGCGGGGTGCCGACCTTGACCAGGCGGCCGCCGCACAGCTCGAGCCCCTGGTGCACGTAGTAATGCGAGTCGACCAGGCTGATGACGAACTCCCTGGGTCGTTCGCCCACCTCGGGAAGGCGCTGGATCCGCTCGGTATCGGTGCCGGTCAGGCAGGCCGCGCCGGCCAGCAGCATCCCCGACGCGGCTCCGGCACAGACGTAGGCCGCCTCGGCTCCGGTGAGCTGGGCGATCCGCGCGCCCGCCTTCTCCTGGAACTCGTTCAGGTGGACGAAGCACCTCGACGCCTCGACCATGGCCTCGACCACGCGCGGGGGCATGATCGAGCCGCCCAGGGTGGTGATGGTGCCGCAGGCGTTGATGAAGGGCCGCACGCCCAGGCGCGCGTACACGGATGAGGTAGCCATCGACAGGACTCCTTTGACGTGGGAGGGGGGTAGCGCACCCGCCCCGGTAGGATGGTTTGACTTACGGAGGAGCAGAAGCTAATTTCTGCGCCGCGACGCCACAAGCAGGGGGCCGGCTTGACGGGGAAACGACGGGAGAAGCCTCAAAGAACGGTGGCGCTGCCGGCGATGACGGGGCAACCCCCAGCGCGGCGGACGACCAAGTCCGAGGCCGCGGTGTCGGCGCTCTCCGGACTTCAGAACGTCGATGTTCAAGTCACGGTCGAGTGGGGCAGGACCGAGCTGACCGTGGCCGAGGCCCTCGGCCTCGGGCCCAATGCCATGCTGCGCACCTCGCAGGCGGTCACCGAGCCGGTAGAGGTGCGGGTGAACGGCAGGCTTTTCGGCCGGGGCAAGCTGGTGCTCGTCGGCGGGAACTACGCGGTGCAGCTTACCGAGCTGGTGGGAGGGTGACCCGGCGGCACGTCAGCGGTGAACGGCAGCGGTGTAATGAGGAGCGGGCGAGTCCACAGGGACCCGCCCGCTGTCGTTACCGGGTCACGATCGAAGCGTGGGATCAGTGCGGATGGCCGTGCCCGTGGCCGCCGCCGCTCTCCTTCTCCTCGTCCTCCTCGGTGACCATCGCGTCGGTGGTGAGCAGCAGCCCGGCGATGCTGGCCGCGTTGCTCAGCGCGGTGCGCACGACCTTGGTCGGGTCGATGACGCCCATCTTCACCAGGTCGCCGTACTCCTCGGTCTGGGCGTTGAAGCCGTAACTGCCCTTCTTCGAGGCCACGTTCTCGATGACCACCGCGCCCTCGACCCCGGCGTTGAGGACGATCTGGCGCAGGGGCTCCTCAAGGGCCCGGCGGATGATCTTGACGCCGACGTCTTCCCCCTCGTTCTCGCCTTTAAGGGCCTCGAGGGTGGAGAGAGCCCGGATCAGGGCCACGCCGCCACCGGGCACGATCCCTTCCTCGACCGCCGCGCGGGTGGCGTGAAGGGCGTCCTCGACGCGGGCCTTCTTCTCCTTCATCTCAGTCTCGGTGGCCGCCCCGACGCGGATGACCGCCACGCCGCCGGCCAGCTTGGCCAGCCGCTCCTGCAGCTTCTCGCGGTCGTAGTCCGAGGTGGTCTCCTCGATCTGGTGGCGGATCTGCTCGACCCGGCCCTTGATGTCGGCGGCCTTGCCCGTACCCTCGACGATGGTGGTGTTGTCCTTGTCGATGACCACGCGCTTGGCCTGGCCGAGATCGGCAAGCTGGACGTTCTCCAGCGAGATCCCCAGATCCTCGCTGATCACCGTGCCCCCGGTCAGCACCGCGATGTCCTGCAGCATGGCCTTGCGCCGGTCCCCGTACCCCGGGGCCTTGACCGCCACCGCCTGCAGGGTGCCGCGGATCTTGTTCACCACCAGGGTGGCCAGGGCCTCGCCCTCGACGTCCTCGGCGATGATCAGCAGCGGCTTGCCCGACTTGGCGACCTTCTCGAGGAGGGGAAGCATGTCCTTCAGGTTGGACAGCTTCTTCTCGTGGATGAGCAGATAGGCGTTCTCCAGGGCCGCCTCCATGCTCTCCTGGTCGGTGACGAAGTAGGGGGACAGGTAGCCGCGGTCGAACTGCATCCCCTCGACCACCTCCATGGTGGTGTCGGTGGTCTTGG
>JBAZUN010000174.1:0-11191 GCA_041661365.1 Candidatus Latescibacterota bacterium | reverse complement strand
GTCCTGGAGGTGCGGGGCTCCTGGGACCTGGGGCTGGGCATCCGCTACGACGATCCGGACCGGGTGGGGGTCGACCGGGTCGCGGCGGCGGCGGCCGCCTTTGCCGACCGGCCCCCCGGCCAGGGGGTGGTGGTGGCCGACGCGGGCACGGCCATCACGGTCGATGCGGTCGACGCCCGGGGTACCTTCCTCGGCGGGCTGATCCTGCCCGGCCTGCGGCTGGGCCTGACCGCGTTGGGCGGGGGCACCAGCCTGCTCCCGCAGGTCCCCCTCGATCCGGCCGCATCCCTGCTGGGCCGGAGCACCCCGGCCTGCCTGCAGGCCGGAGCCCTGCACGGTGGTGCGGCCCTGCTGGACGGCCTGTTCGAGCGGATCGCAGACCAAGTCGGCACCCCGATGACCGGATACCTCACCGGGGGAGACGGCCCGTTCCTGGCCGGCCGGACCACCCGGTACGCGCGCCATGACCCGGGCTTGGTGCTGCGCGGCCTGCGGCTGGCCTACCATCGCCGGACCGGTCGATCTCGTTGACGCGGCCGATCCCCCACTGGTCCCATTGACTCGGCCGATTCCCCCAGTATCATTGTTGCAGCATCCTCCCCCCCACCTACCGCCCCGGCGGCCCGGTGATCTGGCCGCCTGAAGGATCTTCCCCATGGCCCGTACGATGCTCCTCGGCCTGAGCGCGGCCCTGCTGCTCTCGGCTTCCGGTGTCCACGCCTCTCCCACGGTGCAGACCGAGTTCCGCGACGTGCTCTGGAAGATCGCCCAGCACGTAGATCGCCACTACGTCGAGGAGATTCCGGCCGACAGCCTGGTCAACGCCGCGGCCCGCGGGATCTTCGCCGCCCTCGATCCGGCCTCGGAGTACACCCTCCGGGCCCGGAGCGGAAACCTGGTCGAGGGGTTCTGGACCTTGATGCAGATGACCGAATCGGTGTCGAATCAGGCCCTCTACAGCGTGGCCCCGGATACCCTGATCCGCTTCGGGGTCGCCGGGATGATGGAGATCCTGGACCCGTACACGGTCTTCATGGAGAAGCGGAACCTCGCCAACTTCAACATCCAGACCCAGGGCCACTACGGCGGTCTGGGGTTCCACATCCAGGTGCTCTACCCCGACAGCGCCATCGCGGTCTGGTCCCTCCTGCACGAGGACACCCCGGCGGCGCGGGCCGGGGTCCACTCCGGGGACCTGATCCTGGCCATCGACGACAGCACCACCCGCGGCATGGACGCCGGCGACGCGGCCGACCTGATGCGCGGCAAGCCGGGCACGCCGGTGAGATTGACCCTGCGGCGCGCCGGCCGGTCCGAACCCCTGGCGATCTCCATCGTCCGCGAGGAGATCCGGATGCGCAGCGTCCCGTACCACACCCTCTTCGCCGACTCCACCGGGTACGTGAAGCTGGTCCGCTTCCAGAGCCAGTGCGGCCTGGAGGTGCAGGAGGCCCTGGCCGACCTGCAGCAGCGGGGGATGAAGCGGCTGATCTTCGACCTGCGCGGGAACGGCGGCGGGTACCTCCAGGAAGCGGTGGAGGTGGCCGACCTGTTCCTGCCCAAGGACCGGTTGGTGGTCTATACCGCCGGCCGGGCCATGGCCGACACCGCGCGGTACCTGACCAACCGGGAGGCCCTGATCGGCGAGATGCCCCTGGTGGTCCTGGTCGACCGGGCTTCGGCCAGCGCCTCGGAGATCGTGGCCGGCGCCGTGCAAGACTGGGACCGCGGCCTGATCCTGGGCACCCCCACGGTCGGCAAGGGCTCGGTTCAGCACACCGTCGCCATCGGCGAGAACGCCGAGCTGAAGCTGACCATGGCCGCCTGGCATACCCCCAGCGGCCGCTCGATCGACCGGCGGATGCGCAAGGACTCGACCCTGGTCAGCGGCCCCGAGGCGACCTTCCGCACCCAGGTCCTGGGCCGGACCGTGCGCGGTGGCGGCGGCATCACCCCGGACGTCCAGGTGGCGGGCCGGTTGGCCACTCCGCTCTACAACCAGTTGAGCGGCTGGCAGTCGTGGGACGCCAAGTTCTTCCGCTTCGCCCGGGAGTACCAGGTCCACCACCCGGAGGTGACCCGATCCTTCCGCGCCGAGGCCGGCACCTTGCGGGAGTTCCGCGAGATGCTCGCGACCCAGAAGTTCGACTACGTCAGCGAGGCCGAGGCCGACCTCAAGCGGCTGCGGGAAAGGACCGACAAGGACGAGCACTACCGCCGGCTCGCCAAATCGCTGAACCAGCTCCAGACCGAGATCGACGCGGTGGAGGAGGAGCACTGGCGGGACGACGCGGACCTGCTCTCCTGGCGCCTGACCTTCGACGTGCTGGAGAAGGCCTTCGGGTTCCGGGCCGCGTACGCCTACGACTGCACGGTCGATCCCCAGGTAGCCCGGGCCCGCGAGATCCTGGCCGACCCGCGGCAGTACCAGGAGTGGCTGCACAAGCCCGAGATCGGTCTGCCGCAGGAGCCGGTGGCCCAGGAGGCCACCCCCGAGGACCCGCAGTAGCGGGCCCCGGACGAGCCGCGGCCGACCGGGCCGTCCCATGTCAGGCAGCCGTCCTCCTCGTCAGCCGGTCCCCCTACCGCCATCGGGCCCCGGTCCGGCTGGTCAGGCCCTCCACCGGGTTGCTCAAACCCTCCGCGACCGCGGTGCCGGGTTGCCGGGGGGAATCCCCGGCCTGATCGTGGGGGCGGGGATCGCCGTCCACCTGGTCTACCTCGCCTCGCTCCACCTCGGGTGGCTGAACCGGCTCTTCAACGACTCCTCCCACACCGGACAGGGGTTCGATTTCGCCGTCTACTACCTGGCCGGCCAGGCGGTTCAGGCCGGCCGCGACGTATACGGGATCGAGGCCGGGTTCGGCTTCCGCTACCTGCCGGCCTTCGCCCACCTGGTGGCCAGAGGCTTCTCCTTCCTGCCGGCGCCGACGGCCTACCTGGTCTACCTGGGCATCACCGAGCTGGTCCTGGCGGCCGACCTCTGGTTGACCTGCCGGTGGGTCCCCGAGGGCGGGATCCGGCGGGCCACGGTACTGTTCCTCTGGCTGACCTCGACCCCGCTCTACCTCGAACTCTACATCGGCCAGGTCAGCTTCTGGGCCGCCTCCCTCCTCTACCTCCTCCTCTGGACCGTGGCCAGCGGCCGGACGCACCTGGGGGCCGCTGCCTGGATCGCCGCGGTGCTGGTCAAGCCGAACGCCCTGATCCTCGGACCGGCCTTCCTCAGGCAGCGACGGTGGTGGGCCGTGGCCGCCTGTGCCGCGGTGGTGATCGGGTCCTCGCTCCCCCACTTCCTGGCCTATCCGGGAAGCTGGGCCGCTTTTCGGGCGGCCAATCTCGAGACCGGCGGAGTACAGGGAGCCCTGACCCACGCGGGGAACCTCGGTTTGTGGGGGGCGCTGGTCAGCGTGGCGGCCAAGGCCGCCGGCCTACCCCTGGCCGGGCTGAGCACCCTGGCCGACCTGCCGCTCTGGGGTCGCCTGCTGGTGCTGTCCGGGCCGGTGGTGGCCCTCGGGGGCGCTGCCCTGGCTACCCTGCGGACCCGGCATGCGGACCCGCTCCTCCCCTACACCCTCTGGTTGACGACCTTCTTCCTGGTCTACAAGGACGTCTGGGAGCACCACTACGTCTTCCTGCTGCCGGTCCTGGCCGTGCTCTACCACCGAACCGGCCAGCCTTGGCTCCTCGTCGCCTTCGCCGCCGTGGCCTTGCCGACGCCCTTCTTCCTTCTCGATCTCTCCCCCGGGGTCAAGGGGCCGATCGATCCGGAACGGAGCTGGGACCTGGCAACCTCGCTGTTCTACCGGTGCACCAAGCTGGTGCCGGTAGCCGTGCTGTGGGGGTGGCAGGTGCGGCGGTTATTGCAGCCGGAACGCCATCCGAAGTAAGCAATTGCATTTTTCACATCCTAACAGAGTATCCGGCGGTCGGGAGAGACGGTGGGACAGGCTTGATCCCGAACGGCTTCGGCGTTACACTATATTGTCCCGAGTTGCGGCGTCGTTCACCCGGTCGCGGTCATGCCTGAAACCACGCGGATCCAACGTCTGCCCAGTTGGCTCAAAGCCAAGGCCCCAGGCAGCCCCAACTACCTGGAGCTGAAGGGATTGGTGTCGGAGCTGCGGCTCCACACCGTGTGCGAGAGTGCCCGCTGCCCTAACATCGGCGAGTGCTGGCACCACCGGACCGCCACCTTTATGATCCTCGGCGACGTCTGCACGCGCAGTTGCGGGTTCTGCGCCATCAAGACCGGCCGCCCGGGCCGGGTCGACGAGGAAGAGCCGGAACGGGTCGCCGACGCCGTCTCCCGCCTCAACCTGCAGCACGCGGTGATCACCTCGGTCAACCGCGATGAGTTGCCCGACGGCGGGGCGCGGATCTTCGCGCGGACGATAGAGGCCCTGCACCGGCGCTGCCCGGGGACCACGGTCGAGGTCCTCATCCCCGACTTCAAGGGGGACGAGGACGCGCTCCGCACGGTGCTCCAGGCCGGTCCGGAGATCCTGAACCACAACGTGGAGACGGTACCGCGCCTGTACCCCGTGATGCGGCCCCAGGCCCGGTACGAGCGCTCCCTCGAGCTACTCGCCCGGGCCCACGCCCGCGGCCCGGCGCCGACCAAGTCGGGGATCATGCTGGGCGCGGGCGAAACCCACGACGAGATTAGCCGGACCATCCGCGACCTGGCCGGGGTGCGGTGCTCCATCCTGACCGTCGGTCAGTACCTCAGCCCGTCGCCTCAGCACGTGCCGGTGGATCGCTTCGTTCCCCCGGAGGAGTTCACCGAGTGGGCCGGCTTCGCGCGGGGGTTGGGATTCGCCCACGTCGAGTCTGGACCGCTGGTGCGCAGCTCGTACCGGGCCGCGGGCCAGGTCGGCGAGCTGCGCCGGGTCACCGGGCCGGAGCCGGCGGCCCCGCTCCACGGGATAGCGGCCACGTCCCTCCAGAAGGAGCAGACGGTAGAGCGATGACCCTGGACAAGAAGAGCATCCCCGCGTACCTGCAGCGCAAGAAGCTGGTGGCCAAGGGCACCCACCTGACCGTCGAGCCCCTGGGCGACGGCCGGAAGAACCTGGTGTTCTACGTGGCCGGTCCGGAGCAGCGCTGGATCGTCAAGCAGGCCCTCTCTCGGGTCGACATTCCCGAGCGCTGGTGGCTCGACCGCAGGCGGATCTTCGCCGAGCGCAACTGCATCGAGCGGCTGGCGGAGATCCTGCCGCCCCCGCTCCTCCCCGAGGTGGTGCTCGAGGACCGCACCGACTTCGTGCTGGTCACCACGGCCCCGGTCGACACCGCCACCCTATGGGAGGACGAGCTGGCGGGCGGGCGGATCGACCTGCAGATCGCCGTCCAGTGCGGCGAGCTGGTGGCCACGGTCCACAACGAAACGGCCGGCAAGCGCGACCTCAAGGCCCAGTTCAAGGACACCAAGGCCTTCAGCCAGCTCCGCGTCGAGCCGTACCACGGCCAGGTGGCCCTGGCCTTCCCCGACCTGAAGAAGATCGTCGACACCCAGGCCCGGCACCTGCTCAAGGACGGCCGGGTCCTGGTCCTGGGCGACGTGCGGCCCCGCAGTATCTGGGTCAACAGCGGCCAGCTCTACCTGGTCGACTTCGCCGTGGCCCACTACGGCAGTCCTTCCTTCGACCTGGCCTTCTACTCCACCGACATGTGCCTCAAGGCGATGCAGAACAGCTCGCAGAAGGCCGCCTACCTCGAGGCGATCAACGTCTTCTGGCACGCCTACTTCGGCAAGGCCGAATACGAGCGGGTCAAGGAGACCGAGCAGTTGGCCGTGCGCGACCTGGGGTGTCTGCTCCTCGCCGCCACCGACGGCCGCCAGCCGGTCCCCCTCCCCGACGCCCACACCGCCGACCTGTCGCGGCGGATCGCCCAGAGCCTGCTCTTCACCGAGCTGATCCGGATCGACGAGATCACGGAGTTCATCAACCGCACCCTGATCGACGGTTGATCGACCGCCCCCTGGGTCGCCCCGTTTCCCAAGGATCCGGTTTACCGGGGCGGTTCCGCCGATGAGCGCCTTCCCCCTGCTCTACGACGTGATCGTGGTCGGCGGCGGCCACGCGGGTGTCGAGGCCGCCCTGGCCGCGGCCCGCATGGGCGCCCGCGCCCTCCTGCTGACCCTCAACCTCGACTCGATCGGCCAGATGTCGTGCAACCCTGCCGTCGGCGGGGTGGGCAAGGGCCACCTGGTCAAGGAGATCGACGCCCTGGGGGGGCAGATGGCGGTCAACACCGACCGCACCGGGATCCAGTTCCGGCGACTCAACACCGGCAAGGGGCCGGCGGTCCGGGCCTCGCGGGCCCAGGCCGACCGCCGGGCCTACCAGCTCGAGCTCAAGCTGACCTGTGAGGAGCAGCCCGGCCTCGACCTGCGCCAGGGGCTGATGGAGGAGCTGGTGGTCGAGGCCGGCCGCGTCCGGGGCGTGACGGTCCGTGGCGGGGTGACCTACCTGGGCCGCGCGGTGGTGCTGACCACCGGCACCTTCCTGCGCGGGCGGGTGCACGTCGGCGACACCTGCTTCAGCGCCGGCCGCGCCGGCGAGGCTTCGGCGGACCGGGCGGCCGACAGCCTCGCGGCCCTCGGCTTCGAGATCGGCAGGCTCAAGACCGGCACCCCGCCCCGGCTGAACGGCCGTACGATCGACTTCGCCGCCATGGAGGCCCAGCCCGGCGACGACCCGCCCCGGCCTTTTTCCTACAGCACCGAGAGGATCGACCAGCCGCAGCTCCCCTGCTGGATCACCTGGACCACGCCGGTCACCCATGACCTGATCCGGGCCAATCTCGATCGCTCGGCCCTGTACGGCGGCCGCATCGAGGGGATCGGGCCGCGGTACTGCCCGTCGATCGAGGACAAGGTGGTCAAGTTCGCGGCCAAGGACCGGCACCAGCTCTTCCTCGAGCCCGAGGGCACCCGCACCCTGGAGTATTACCTGAACGGGCTGTCGATGAGCCTTCCCGAGGAGCTGCAGCACGAGGTGGTGCACACCGTCCCCGGGCTCGAGCGGGCCCAGCTCCTGCGGCCGGCCTACGCCATCGAATACGACTTTTCCCCGCCGACCCAGCTCTACCCCCACCTGGAGACGAAGCGGGTGGAGGGGCTGTTCTTCGCCGGCCAGATCAACGGCACCACCGGGTACGAGGAGGCGGCGGCCCAGGGGCTGATGGCCGGGATCAACGCGGTGCTGCGCGGCCGCAACGAGCCGCCCCTGGTCCTGGACCGCTCGCAGGGATACATCGGCGTGCTGATCGACGACCTGGTGACCAAGGGGACGCGCGAGCCGTACCGGATCTTCACCTCGCGGGCCGAGTACCGGCTGCTCCTGCGCGAGGACAACGCCGACTTCCGGCTGATGGAACTGGGCCGCTCCCTGGGCCTGGTCAACGACCGGGTCTACGCCCGCTTCCGCGCCAAGCAGGCCCAGGTGGCCGCCGAGCTCGAGCGCCTCCGCTCCCAGCGGCTCACCCCGAGCGACGGGGTCCAGGAACGGCTGCGGCGGTTGGGCAGCGCCGAGCTGCGACAGCCGGTGACCCTGGCGGAGCTGCTGCGACGGCCGGAGATCGGGTATGCCGAGCTGATCGAGCTGGCGCCGGCGCCGAGAGCACTGAGCTTCGACGCGGCCGAGCACGTGGAGGCCGAGGTCAAGTACTCGGGGTACCTGGAGCGCCAGAGCCTCGAGGTGGCCCGCCTGCAGCGGCTCGAGGGGCGGTCGATCCCCGCGGGGTTCGACTACGCCGATCCCCTGCTCAACATCGCCACCGAGGCCCGCCAGAAGCTGGCCGAGATCCGTCCCCGCACCCTCGGGCAGGCCAGCCGGATCTCGGGGGTCTCGCCGGCCGACCTGTCCACCCTGATGGTGGTCCTGCACGCGCGTCACTGGGGCCGCGACCAGGCGACCGGGGACCGTCCTGACCACCGGATCGAGCCGGAACCGCCGGCGACCGTGGACCGGTAGACAGGCAGCGGCCACGGCCGTATCTTTCGGCTCGCGCCCGGGCGGTCCGCGTCGACGCGGACCGTACCGCACCTGCCGGGCCTAGCCAAGAACCCCCACGTGGAGGCAAGTCGTATGTCTCGCACGCGCATCGTCCTCGCGGCGGCGTTGGCCGCCGTCCTCCTCGCCCCGCTCGGCCTGACGCCGGCGGCCACGGCCCAGGCGCCGGAGCCGATCAAGATCGGCGCCATCCTGGCGGTGACCGGACCGGCCGCCAACCTGGGCAAGCCCGAGGCCAACACCCTCGAGATGCTGATCGAGCAAACCAACGCCACCGGCGGGATCAAGGGCCGGCCGGTCCAGCTCATCGTCAAGGATTCTCAGGGGAACCCGGAGAAGGCGATCTCCTTCGCTAAGCAGCTCATCGAGGAGGATCAGGTCTTCGCCATCATCGGCCCCTCGACCACCGGCGAAACCATGAAGATCAAGGACCTCTGCGAGCAGGCCGGAACCCTGCTGATCTCGTGCGCCGCGGCCGAGGTGATCGTCAATCCGGTGGCCCGCTTCGTCTTCAAGACCCCGCAAATGGACAGCCAGGCGGTGCAGCGGATCTACGGCACCTTGAAGGAGCTGGGGATCACCCAGATCGGCGTCGTGGCGAGCACTACGGGCTTCGGCAACGCCGGCAAGGCCCAGCTCGAAAAGCTCGCCCCGAGCATGGGGATCACCATCCTCATCAGCGAGACCTACGACAAGGACGCCACCGACCTGAGCGCGGTGCTGACCAAGCTCAAGGCGGCGGGGGTCAAGGCGGTGGTCAACTGGTCGATCGAGCCGGCGCAGTCGATCGTCCCGAAGAACATGAAGCAGATCGGCCTCGACGTGCCGCTCTTCCAGAGCCACGGGTTCGGGAACATCCGCTACGTCCAGGCCGCGGGTGAAGCGGCCGAGGGGATCATCTTCCCCGCCGGCCGGCTGCTGATCGCCGAGTCGTTGCCCGCCGACCACCCGCAGCGGGCCGTGCTGGTGAAGTACAAGACCGACTACGAGACCCGCTTCAAGGAAGACGCCAGCACCTTCGGCGGCCACGCCTACGACGCCTTCCTGGTCCTGACCGCCGGGATCAACGCCGCGCCTGAGATCAGCCGCGAGGCGGTCCGGACGGCGATCGAGGGGCAAAAGGGCCTGGCCGGCACCGCGGGGGTGTTCAACTTCTCGGCCACCGATCACTGCGGGCTGGACCTCGGCGCCTTCGAGATGCTCACGGTCAAGGGGGGCAAGTTCGTCCCGTATCACCACCACAAGTAAGCGCGGTGGCGCCCCGGACCACTCGGGGACCCCGTTGATTCCCAGGGGCGTGCGCCTCCACCGGCGCACGCCCCACGCCCGCCATCCGGCGCGGACCGTTCTTCCCCCCGACCGATGACTCCATGACCGCGGTTCAGCTCCTGCAGTACCTCCTCTCCGGGGTGACCATCGGCAGCATCTACGCCGTGGTGGCCATCGGCTTCAACATCATCTACAACGCCACCGGGATCATCAACTTCGCCCAAGGCGAGTTCGTCATGCTGGGGGCGATGATGGCGGTCACCTTCAGCGGCCTGATGCCGCTCCCCCTGGCCATCCTGCTGGCCGTGGTCCTCACCGCCCTGGTCGGCGCCCTGCTGGAGCTGGTCTTCATCCGCTGGCTCAAGCACCCCTCGGTCCTGCGCCTGGTGGTCATCACCATCGGGCTCTCCATCCTCCTGCGCGAGGCGGCCCTGCACGTCTGGGACGAGAAGGTCCGCGCCCTCCCCTACTTCACCGGGAACGAGACCTCCTCGATCAATATCCTCGGCGCCTTCGTCTCGCCCCAGGTCCTCTGGGTGCTGGGCACCACCGCGGCGGTGGTGGCCGGCCTGACCCTGTTCTTCGGCAACACCCAGACCGGCAGGGCCATGCGGGCCTGCAGCGCCAACCGCGTCGCCGCGACCCTGTGCGGGATCAGCGCCCGCCGCATGGTCACGGTCTCCTTCATGCTGAGCGCGGCGATCGGCGCCCTGGCCGGGTGCGTCGTCTCGCCGATCTCGCTGACCCAGTACGACTGCGGCACCCCGCTGGCGATCAAGGGGTTCACCACGGCGATCCTCGGCGGGCTGGGGAACGCCACCGGCGCGGTGGCCGCCGGCCTGCTGATCGGGGTTCTCGAGACCTTGAGCATTACCGTGCTTCCCTCGGCGTACAAGGACGTGGTGTCGATCAGCATCCTGCTGATCATTTTGGTAGTGCGGCCCACCGGGCTGTTCGGCGGCCGGGCGGACGGCTCGCGCGGAGCCTGAGGGGGCGGAAGCCGGGATGGCGGACAGGGACTCTATCGCCCGCGTGCTCGGGCCGGTCGCGCTGGCCGCGGCCGTGGTCCTCGTCCAGGTGCTGACCTCGGTCACCGAGACGCGGTACTACCTGACCCAGATGACCATGGCCGCGTACTACGTCCTGGTCGTGCTCGGCCTCTGTCTGCTGATGGGGTACGCCGGTCAGATCTCCCTCGGTCACGCCGGCTTCTTCGCCATCGGCGGGTATACCACCGCGGTCCTCACCACGCAGAACCTGGCCGCCACCGCCGACCGCTTCCCGGTCTCGGCCCTGCTCCGTACGGGGCTGGCCATCCGCACCACCGACCTCTACGGCAACGCCCTGGTCTACCTGTCGCCCTGGCTGGCCCTGGTCGCCGCCGTCCTCCTCGCCGTGGTCGTGGCCTTTCTCATCGGCATCCCGGTGCTGCGGCTGCGCGGTCACTACCTGGCCATGGCCACCCTGGGGTTCGGCACCATCGTCTACCGGATCGTCCTGGGCACGACCCTGTGCGGCGAGGCCGACGGGATCTCCGACGTGCCGGGGTTCACCGTCCTTCCCGGGCTCCGGATCGCCGGCGCGCCGGCCCTGCGGGTGGCCAACTACTACTTCGCCTGGGGCCTGGTGCTGGTCGCCCTGATCCTCTTCCTCAACCTGGTCCGCTCCCGCCTGGGCCGGGCCCTCAGGGCGATCCACGGGAACGAGGAGGCGGCCGACGCCATGGGGGTGGACACCGCCCGGCTCAAGGTGCGGGTCTTCGTCCTGAGCGCCGTCTGCGCCGCAATGGCCGGGGTCTTCCTGACCCACTTCAACGGCGGGATCGGCCCCTCCGAGGCCGGGGTGATGAAGTCGGTCCGCTACGTCGCCCTGGTGGCCGTGGGGGGCATGGCCAGCCGGTG
>JBAZUN010000173.1:0-11217 GCA_041661365.1 Candidatus Latescibacterota bacterium | reverse complement strand
GGGATCGGGCGCAAGACCGCGGGAGGGTGCGGTGCCGGCTTCACGGTCCCCCTCCTCTGCTCAGGGAGGCCCCGGTGGCCAGGGTCAGGCGCTGGGCGTGCACGAACCGCTGCCCCTCCTGGCGGGCGTCGACGCGGAACTCCCACACCCCGGGGGCCTCTAGGCGCAGCAGGGTCCGATAGGTGCCCGGCAGGTGCGGGATCTCGGTGAGGATCCCCGACTGGGTGAGTCGCTGATCGGCCGGCCGTACCGCCTGCAGCAGACCGGTCAGGCCCTGGACCGGCCGGCCGTCGCGGTCGCTGACCACCAGGTCGACCGGACGCGGCATGCCGGGCGCGTGGGGCAGGTCGACGGGAACCTCCACGCGGACGGCCCAGCCGAGCTGCCGGCTGGCCGCCTCGACGTCGGCGTCGGCGTCCCACTCCCGCGAGCGCTGGTAGTAGTCCTGGAACGGCCGCGGCGCGTCGGGCCGGGTGGCGACCCACACCAGCACTCCCTGGGCCGCCACGGACAGGGTGAGGAGGCTTCCCAGGTAGATCGGCCAGCGATAGGCGGAGAGGGCACGACGCAGGCTCATCTCACCTCTCCCCGTACGGCCCGAGGAGGGGGAACTCGCTCCGGTCCTCGAAGCCGGCGTCGGAGCGGACCAGGTAGACCCCGGTCACCCGGCCGTTGACAAAGGCCCCGGCCGGCACCTCGGTGACGATGTTCACGGTCCGCACCGCGGCCGGGTCGACCGGGATCGGCGACACCGGCACCACCAGCCGGGCCCCCTCGGGGGCGAGGATCTCCACGGTGAAGCTCTGGGTCGCGGCGAGCTGGTTGGTCAGGCGCAGGCGCTGCTGGTTGGCGACCTCGCCATTCGGCAGAACCCGGAACGGCTCACGACCGCCGCGCACGATTTCGACCCGGGCCTCGCCGCGCAAGACGATCATGGCGGCCAGGCTGCCCCAGGCCAGGGCCATGAGGACCAGGTAGATGAACAGCCGGGGCCGCCAGAACCGCCGTGGCTCGCCGGCCAGCTCCCGTTCCGAGGTATAGCGGATCAGACCCGGGGCCAGACCCTCGCGGGCCATGACCGCGTTGCAGGCGTCCATGCACTGGCTGCTGCCGACGCATTCCAACTGCAGGCCCCGTCGGATGTCGACCCCGGTCGGACAGGCCGAGACACAGGACTGGCAGTCCAGACAGTCGCCGAAAGACGTCGGGTCCTGTCCCTCGCGAGCCCGCCCCCGAGGCTCGCCGCGACGGGCGTCGTACGCGGGGATCAGGGTGTCCTGGTCGGCCAGCACGCTCTGCAGACGGCCGTACGGGCAGGCCACGGTGCACATCTGGTCGCGGAACCAGCCCTGGTCGAAGAGGATCAGCGCCGTCACCCCGAGGATGACCAGCAGCAGACCCTGGTGCCCGAACGGATCGCCGAGGAGGGCCTGGAGCAGCATCGGCCAACTGGTGAAATAGGCCACAAAGGTCGCGGCCATGGCCAGAGCGATGATCGTCCACAACGACCACTTGGCCCCCTTGCGCCACGCCTTGTTCAAGGACCAGGGAGCCGCGTCCAGCCGGCGCTGGGCCGCGCGTTCCCCCTCCAGGGCCACCTCGATCGGCCGGAAGACGAACTCGAGGTAAACGTTCTGCGGACAGGCGAACCCGCACCAAAGTCGGCCGAGGACCGCACCGACGAAGAAGACGGTGATGATAACCCCGGCGCCGAAGGCCAGCAGCAGGAGGTTGTCGGTGGGGTGGAAGACCGCGCCGAGGACGTGGAACTGCCGCGCGGCCAGGTCGAGGAAGACGGCCGGCTGTCCCCCGACCGGGATCAGCGGCAGGACGAAGAAGAGGGCGATGAGGAGAACGGCGATGGCCCGGCGGAGACGCCAGTACCGCCCCCTGGCCAACCGGGGATGGATATACCGGCGATGCCCGTCAGCCGTGAGGCTGTAGAGCAGGTCCTCCTGCGGCGCCACCTCGAAAACGGGTTGGCGGTCGCCGGTCTGACCGGGCTGGGTGCTGGGCCGGACCAAGCTATCGCTCCGGCAGCGGCTCGGGGGTCACCGGCTCGCCTTCGGGGGGACGGGCGCCGGCCGGGGCGCTGCCGTTGAGGCTGCGGAGGTAGGAGACCAGGGCAGCCAGCTCCGCCGGTTGCAAAGCGCGGCCCCAGGGAGGCATCCCCTTGGCCGGAACCCCCTTGGTGATGGTCTGGAAGATCTGGGTCACCTGCCCGCCGTGGAGCCAATGGCCGTCGGTCAGGTTCGGGCCGATGAGCCCCTGGGCCTGGGCGCCGTGACAGGGTGAGCAGGTCTTGGCGAAGCGCTCGCGGCCCACGGCCAGTACCGCGGGGTTGACCGCGCCGGCGAGCAGCTCGGTGGCCGTGGGCGGCACCAGGGGGTTGGCGTCGAAGTAGGCCTGGATGGCGGCCAGCTCGGCCACGGTCTCGCCGCGGTACTCCGATTCCATGGTGCGCTCGCCGAAGGCCAGGGCGTAGTACCCCATGTAGAGGATGGAGAAGACGATGGCCCCCCAGAGGATCGCCATCAGCCATCCGGGCATCGGGTTGTCGTACTCCTCTATCCCGTCGATGTCGTGCAGGACCTTGTCTTCGTACTGAGCCATGACCGGCCTCACAGGGTCTGGGGGCTGGCCGCCCCCTGGGCATCCCGGTTCCCGCCCTCGGGCGGATCGTCCGAGGTCAACGGTAGGCGTGCGCATCGCTCGGCCCAGGTCGGCTCGGTGTGCCAGGCGAGCGCGGCCACGGTGAGGAAGGCGAGGAGGAAGAACAGCATCGAGGCGATGGCCCAGGCCTGGGCCCCGGTGCGAGCCGCCAGCTCCTGCAGCACGATCAGTTCCCTCCTCCCTGACCACCGGACACCGGCGGGACCGGCTCGACCGCCAGCGGCGCTACCGTCGGCCGACGCCACTTGATGTCGGTGCCGAGCCGCTGCAGATAGGCCGCCAGGGCCACGATCTCCTTGTCGGCAAGACCCCGGGGGCCCTGCTGCGCCGCGATCTGGGCGGCGATGGAATCGGCCTGGACGCGGAGCTGGTCACGGGCCGACTCGATCTCGCCGTCGGTGTAGGGCGTGCCTACCGTGCGCAGGGCCCTCATCTTGGCCTCGATGCGGCTGACGTCCAGGGACGCGGTGAGGAGATGGGGATACCGCGGCATGATCGAGCCCGGCGTGGTCGAGGTGGGATCCTCCATGTGCCGGACGTGCCACAGATGGGGATACTTCCCGCCCACGCGGTGGAGGTCGGGGCCGGTGCGCTTGGAGCCCCATTGGAACGGGTGATCGTAGACGAACTCGCCGCCCTTGGAGTACTCGCCGTACCGCTCGGTCTCGTGCCTAAAGGGACGGACCATCTGCGAGTGGCAGTTGTAACACCCCTCGCGCAGGTAGATATCCCGGCCGAGCACCTCGAGCGGGGTGTAGGGCTTCACGCTGGCGATGGTGCGGACGTTCCCGTCGTCGAGAAACATCGGCACCGCCTCGATCAGCGAGCCGACGGCAAGCGCCAGCGCCACGAGCACGGTCATCGCCACGATGCGGCGTTCCAGGACGCGATGCACCCCGTGGCGCACGGCGTGCTGGAGCCGGTACAGGGCGTGGTCCCAGGTGTTGGGGGGTGTGGTGGCGCCAAGGGCCTCGACCGCCTGCTCCAGCGGCGGCGCGTGGACCTCGGGTTCCTCCTGGTACCCGGCAGGCGCGGACCGGATGGTGCGGTAAAGGTTGTAGAGCATCAGCAACAGGCCGCAGAAGAAGAACAGACCGCCGACGAGGCGGCCCCAGTACATCGGCACCAGGCTGACGACGGTCTCGATGAAATCGGGGTAGACCAGGCGGCCGTCCGGCTCGAAGGCCCGCCACATGGCCCATTGGGTGATCCCGGCCACCCACATGGAGACCTGGTAGAGGATGAGGCCGATCGAGCCGATCCAGAAGTGGGCGGTGGCGGCCCGCGTGCTGTAGAGCCGGGTCTTCCACAGGCGGGGCACCACCCAGTAGAGGACACCGAAGGAGAGGAAGGAATTCCATCCGAGGGTGCCGGCGTGGACGTGCCCGACGGTCCAGTCGGTATAGTGCGACACGGCGTTGACCGACTTGATCGCCATCATCGGTCCCTCGAAGGTCGACATCCCGTAGTAGGTCACGGCGACCACGAGGAACTTCAGGACCGGATCGTCGCGCACCTTATCCCAGGCGCCCCGCAGGGTCAGCAGCCCGTTGATCATGCCGCCCCAACTGGGCATCCAGAGGATGAGGGAGAAGAGCATCCCCAGGGTGGAGGCCCACTCGGGCAGGGCGGTGTAGTGGAGGTGATGGGGTCCGGCCCAGATGTAGACGAAGACCAGGGACCAGAAGTGCATGATCGAGAGGCGGTAGCTGAAGACCGGACGGTTGGCTGCCTTGGGCAGGTAGTAGTACATCAGGCCGAGGTAGGGCGTGGTGAGGAAGAAGGCCACGGCGTTGTGGCCGTACCACCACTGCATCAGGGCGTCCTTGACCCCGGCGTAGGCCGAGTAGCTCCCCAGCCAGGAGTAGGGAACGGCCGCGCTGTTGCCGATGTGCAGGACGGCGACGGCGACGATGGTGGCGATGTAGAACCAGATGGCGACGTAGAGGTGGCGCTCGCGGCGGATGGCGAGGGTGCCGAAGAAGTTCACCGCGAAGATCACCCACAGGGCCGCGATGACGAGGTCGAGGACCCACGGCAGCTCGGCGTATTCCTTCCCCTGGCTGAAGCCGGCCAACAGCGACACGGCCCCGGCCACGATGAGGAGTTGCCATCCCCAGAAGTGGATCCGGGTGAGGGCGTCGCTGAAGAGGCGGGTCTTGAGCAGCCGCTGGGTGGAGTGGTAGACCCCGGCGAAGATCATGTTTCCCACGAAGGCGAAGATCACCGCGTTGGTGTGCAGGGGCCTCAGCCGGCCAAAGGTGAGGTAGGGTGCCAGGTTGAGCCGCGGCATGAAGAGCAGGGACGCGACCAGAACGCCGACCAGCATCCCGACGGCCGCCCAGATCATGGCGGCCAGGAAGAAGAGCCGGACGGACTGGTCGTCGTAGCGGACGGACTGGTCGGTCATCGATCTCCCATCCTCGGTGGTACCTTGGCGTCGCGGGGGCGTGGGGGCCGCGGGAACCCACGGCCGGACCGGAGGAGTAATCTATCGCTCCCGATCCAGGGACTCAATCCCCGGCTGCAGATCCGGCGGAGGCGCCCCGGACCGCTCGGCCGGATCAGCGGTCGATGAGCGGCGCGGTGCTCGCCTGAAGAAGGTCGACCAGGGGGGCCGTGCGCTCGGCGAACGCCCCGTCCTCGGCTCGCGACTCGACCGGGAACGGGCCGGCCCAGCAGGGGTGACGAAGATCATGGCAGTTGGCTCAGGAGGCGTCAGGCACAGTATAGCCGACCGGGCACGGCCGGTCCAGGGGTGGCTGGAGTAGCGGAGATCGAGCACCTTATCTATGACGTATACGGTAGACGAGCAGCCTCGCGCGAGGCGATGCGTATTCCCGAATGCCTGTCCAAGATGATGGGACCTTCATCCCCCGACCTCGAGCCCGACTCCCTGCGCCTGCATCTGCAGGTGCGCGGCGAGGGTGAGCCCTGGCTCTTCCACCTCAAGCCGCGGGCCCTGTCCCTGGCCATCGGCCCCTCGGAGATCTTCACCTTCGACCGCGAGGGACGCCTTCATGCCGCCTTCCTCGACGGCCGCAACTATCGCCGAGGGTTGGACGGCCGGGTGCTGGAGAAGCAGGGAGAGGAAGGACCAGAGGGACGCCTGCGCCGGCGGCGGGTGCTCAGCGCCGAGGAGCGGACCGGCTTCCTGTCCCGGGTGAACGACCGCCTCGATCAACTCGCTCGGACCGCGCCGTCAACCGACGATCTGGACCCCGGCGATCTCGCGACCCTGACCCGCTGGACCGGCCGGCTCCAGCGTTGGGACGCCGCGGCCCTGGAGGCCGACGCGGCCCGGTTCCACCAGGTCTATCGCACGGTCAGCATCCTGCCCCCCGACCAGTACATGGCCCTGGTGGTGCAGACCACCGAGGGGTGCCCGTGGAACCGGTGCACCTTCTGCGACCTCTATCGGGACCGGCCGTACCGGGTGAAGAACGAGTCCGAGCTGGACGACCACCTGGCGGCCATCCTCGATCTCCTCGGCGAGGGGATCCGGCTGCGGCGCTCGGTCTTCCTGGGGGATGCCAACATGCTGGCCGTGCCCCTGCCGGCCTTGCTGAGGGCGCTGATCCTCATCCGGCAGCGGCTTGCCGAGGTCCGGGGACCGGAGCCCAGGTTCCACGGCTTCACCGACGTCTTCGGGGTGCGGCGCCACCCGGTGGCCGACCTGGCCATCCTGCGCGAGGAAGGGGTGCGGCGGCTCTACGTCGGCCTGGAGACCGGCAGCCCGTACCTACTGGAGCTGCTCGGCAAGCCGGGAAGCGTGGACGAGGCGGTGCAGGCGGTGCGGCGAATCCGCGCGGCCGGGATCGCGGTCGGGGTGATCGTCCTGCTCGGGCTGGGCGGTACCGCGCGGGCCGCCGAGCACGAGGAGGGTACCGCAGCGGCGCTCAACGCCATGGAGCTGGGCAGCGGCGACATCGTCTACTTCTCGCCCCTGATCGAGCACGCCCACGGGGAGTACCGCCGCCAGGCCGCGGAGCTGGGGTTCGGCTCCTTTTCTCCAGGCGAGATGCAGCGCCAGCGCCGGCGGCTGGAGCGCCGGCTCTCCTTCGGCCCCTCGCGACCGCTCCTCTCCCTCTACGACATCCGCGACTTCATCTACTGACGGTCCGGTCCGGCAGACCCAAGCCCCCTGCCGGCGAGCCGACAGGGGGCTTGGGTCTGCGTCGCCTGTTCTCTACCGGCTGCTCAACCCAGGTGCCTGGCCAGCCTGGTCGAGGCCTCCTGCAGCGACTCGATCGAGCGGCAGAAGGCGAAGCGCAGGTATCGGTCCCCCTCGTTGCCGACCCGGTAGAAGTTGTCCCCGGGGACCGAGGCCACCCCGACCTGCTGGATCAGCCACATGGCCGCGTCCATCGGCGAGAGCGAGGCCAGGGCCGGCACCTCGCGGTAGTCGGCGAACAGGTAATACGAGCCCTCGGGTGGCGACAGGCGGAACCCGACCCGCCGCAGGCCGTCCATCAGCACCTGCCGCTTGGCCGCGTAGCTCTGCCACATCCCGCGGAAGACCTCGTCGGGCTGGTTGAGGAGCCGGGCCGCGCCCTTCTGCAGCGGGGTCGGCGCCTGGATGACCAGGGTGTCGTGGATCGCCCGGATCCGGGTGGTGTAGGCCGGCGGCGAGAGAACCCAGCCGACCCGCCAGCCGGTGGCGCTCCCGGTCTTGGAGATCGAGTTGACGACGAAGGTCCGCTCGCGCATCTCCGCGAAGGCGGCCAGGCAGTGGTGTTGCCGACCGTCGTAGACGATGTGCTCGTAGATCTCGTCGGTGAAGACGAAGAGGTCGCGCTCGCGGGCCAGGTCGGCGACGAAGCGCAGGTCCTCCTCGGAGAAGACCTTCCCCGTCGGGTTGTGGGGGGTGTTGAGGATGATGGCCCGGGCCCCTGGGCCGGCGGCCCGGCGCAGCTCCTCGCGGTCGAGGTTCCACACCCCGGCGGCCCGGTCCTCGCGCAGGGTCGTGTACCGCGCCTCCAGCCCGAAGATGTCGGCCTGCGAGGGGTACATCTCGTGGAACGGCTGGAAGACCACCAGGGCCTCGCCCGGGGAGCAGGTCGCCCTGAGCAGGGAGGACAGCCCCTCGGTGGCGCCGAGGACCACCGTGATCTCGGTCTCCGGGTCGGGCCGGAAGCCGTAGAACCGCTCGGTGTACCCGGCGATCGCCTGCCGCAGCTCGGGCAGCCCGAAGGGGAAGGAGTACTGGTTGTAGCGATCGCGGGGGTTCTGCAGCCGGGCGAGCACCTGGCGCAACGGCAGGTCAATGAACCCCTCGCCCCCGCCGATCTCGTCGCGGATCTGCCGCAGGGTGAGGTTCTCCAGGTGCTCGATCCGCTCGTCGGTGCCGCCCAACTCGGCGGCGATGCCGCCCCAGACCAGCTCGAAGAGGGGCGCCTCGTCGGTGAACCCCTGGGACAGGTTGACCGCCTGGTGCTGCATCGCCAGGCGGGTCATCAGCCGGATGACCGATTCCTTCATCGTTGGCCTCGGTTATAAGTGTCGCGTCGCAGAAATAAGTTGTGTCATCGAGCGGGCCGAGACGCCCGGCCAGCTAGGCGCACGAACGCCCCGTATCGACAGCAAGATACAGGAAGTGAGCGCAACGACGCTGGCCGGGATGGATCGGCCCGCGAATGCCAAGGTATTTCTGCGACGCGACACTAAAGGGAGCACACGTCGTCGTTGCCGAGCAGCCGGACCCCGGCGTCGGTCAGGGACTTGATCGCCTTGGGCACCGACTCGACGCGGAAGATCATCACCGCGTTGTTGGTCTTCGGCTGCACGAAGGCGTACATGTACTCGACGCTGATCCCGGCGCCGGCGAACAGCCCGAGGATCTTGGCCAGGCCGCCGGGCCGGTCCTCCACCTCGGCGGCGATGACCTCGTTCTCGCGCACGGTGAATCCCGACTGCCGCAGGATGGCGGTGGCGTCGTCCGGTCGGTTGACGATCAGCCGCAGGATGCCGAAGTCGCTGGTGTCGGCCAGCGACAGGGCACGGATGTTGATGCTGTTGCGGGAGAGGACCTCGGTCACCTCCTGCAGGCGACCCACGCGGTTCTCCAGGAAGATCGAGATCTGCTTGACCTGCATCTGTTCACCCCCTTGTGTGTGTCCGCCGGGCCGGGCTCCTCACAGCTTCCGGGTGTCGATGACCCGCTTGGCCTTCCCCTCGCTGCGGGCGATGGTCTTCGGCTCGACCAGCTTGACCGCCACGCTGATCCCCAGCACGGTCTCGATCTCGTGGCCGATCTTGGCCCCCAGCCCCTCGAGCAGTCGGACCTCGTCGGAGAAGTACTTCTCGTTCACCTCGACCTGGACCTCGATCTGGTCCAAGGCCCCTTCCCGGCTGACGACGAGCTGGTAGTGGGGCTCGGTCCCCTCGATCTGGGTGAGCACCCCCTCGATCTGGGACGGGAAGACGTTGACCCCGCGGATGATGAGCATGTCGTCGGTGCGGCCCTTGATACGGCTGATACGAGGGGCGGTGCGGCCGCATCCGGGGCAGACCTGGCGGGTCATGCTGACGATGTCCTTGGTCGCGTACCGCAGGAACGGGGTCGCCTCCTTGGACAGGGTGGTCAGCACCAGCATCCCGTCCTCGCCGTCGGCCACCTCCTTGCCGGTGTGCGGGTCGATCACCTCGGGGTAGAAGTAGTCGGCCCACAGGTGCATCCCGCACTGGCCAACGCACTCCTGGGCCACGCCCGGACCGATGATCTCGGAGAGGCCGTAGATGTTGTAGGCCTTCATGTCCCAGGCGTTCTCGATCTCCCGCCGCATCCCCTCGGACCAGGGCTCGGCGCCCAGGACCCCGATCCGCAGGGTGGCGCGACGCGGGTCCATCCCCAGGGCCCGGGCCTCCTCGGCCATGTAGATGACGTAGGACGGGGTGCAGGTGATCACCGTGCTGCCGAAGTCCTGCATGAGCTGGAGCTGGCGCCGGGTGTTCCCCGCCGAGGTGGGCACGATGGTGGCCCCCAGCTCCAGGGCGCCGTAGTGGACCCCCAGCCCTCCGGTGAACAGCCCGTACCCGTAGGAGTTCTGCACGATGTCTTCGGCCGTGGCCCCGGCGCAGGCCAGGCTGCGGGCCATCACCTCGGACCAGACCTTCAGGTCGGCCTTGGTGTAGGCGACCACGACCGGCTTGCCGGTGGTCCCCGAGGAGGCGTGGATCTCCTGGACCTCGGCCATCGGCACGGCGAACATCCCGAAGGGGTAGTTGACCCGCAGGGTCTCCTTGTCGGTGAGCGGCAGGACCTTGAGGTCGGCCAGCGACCGCAGATCCCCTGGCTTCATTCCGGCGGCGTCGAAGGTCTTGCGGTAGTGCTCCACGTGGTCGTAGGCCAGCGCCGCGATCCGCCGCAGTCGCTCGAGCTGCAGCGCGGCCAGGGCTTCCTGGTCCAGGTACTCCACTTCGTATCGCATCGACTCCCTCCCTTGGGTCAGACGACGTCCGGCGGCAGCCGCACCCGGATCAGGCGGCCCCCAGCTCCCGTCCGGCGCAAAACGCCGCCCAGTTCACGGCAAAGGTTTTCGGCGGTACCCGGCCGCGGATCCCCTCTTCCCACAGCTCCAGGCCAAGGTCGAGGTGGGCCGAGAGGGCCCCGAGCAGGGCCATGTTGGTGGCCTTCGCGTTCCCGGCCTGCTGGGCCACGGCAAAGGCATCGATCAGCACGGCGCGCGGGCACCGGGCGCGGATCCGCTCGCCGGCGTCCTCGGGGTAGGTGGCCGCGCCGCTGGCCACGGTGATCGGGTCGATCCGCTGGGTGTTGACCAGGGCCAGGCCGTCGGGAGCCAGACAGTCGACCATGCGGAGTCCCTCGAGCAGCTCGAAGCCGAGGAGGAAATCGGCCTCGCCGTAGGGAATGGTCGGTGACCAGACCTTCGGCCCGAACCGCACGTGGCTGGTGACGCTGCCGCCGCGCTGGGCCATGCCGTGGACCTCGCTCTGCTTGACGTCGTGGCCGGCTTGCAGGCACAGGTTGGCCAGGATGGCGCTGGCCAGCACGGTTCCCTGGCCGCCGACCCCGGCGAAGAGGACGTCGGTGGACTTGGCGCTCATACCTCCTCCCGGGCTGGGGCTCTGAGGAAGGCGTCCTGCGGGCAGACCTCGGCGCACAGCTCGCACCCCGCGCAGAGCATCGGATCGACCACGGCCGAGTCCTCACCCAGGCTGATGGCCGGGCATCCGAGGCGGATGCACATCCGGCAGCGGGTGCACTTCTCGGCCTCCACGGCCACGGGGCCGGCGTACTGCTTCCGGTCGACGAAGACGCAGGCGCGACGCGCCACGACCACCGACGGCCCGGGATGGGCCATGGCCTGTCTCAGTGTCTCCTCGGCCGACTCGAGGGCCATCGGGTCGAGGGTGGCCACGTGCTCCACCCCCACGGCCCGGGCCAGGCCCTCGAAGTCGAGCCGGTGGGTCGCCTCGCCCATCAGGGTCTGGCCGGTGCCAGGATTGTCCTGCTGGCCGGTCATGGCCGTGGTGCGGTTGTCGGCGATGACCACGGTGATGCGGGCCTTGTTGTACACGGCG
>JBAZUN010000172.1:0-11238 GCA_041661365.1 Candidatus Latescibacterota bacterium | reverse complement strand
TCAGCGGGATCTTCTCCTCGACCATCCGGCGGATCCCCTCCCGCGGACCGGCCAGCACCCGCTTGTCCATGCCACCGCCGATGAGGAGCTCCCGGCCGAACCGCCGGCGCAGGTCGAGCACCTCCAGCCCGGCGGCCACCTCCATCGGGTAGATCCAGTTGATCCCCAGGTCGAGCCAGATCGGGATCAGCTCCTCGACGTTCCCGTCGCTGTCCAGCAGCATGATCTCGATCCCGGCGCGCCGCAGGCGGTCGGTGATCCGGCGGTAGTGCGGCCCGAAGATCGACTTGTATAGCGCCGGGTCGATCAGGGAGCCGGTCTTGTACGCCATGTCCTCCCAGAACACGGCGAAGTCGTACTCCACCCCGTCCAGGGCCTTCTCGAGATAGGCCAGCAGGCTGTCGGCGGTCTCGGCCGCGGCCTGCTCGACAAAGGCGCGGTCGTCGTACAGGGTCAGGCTCAATCCCTCCACCCCCATCCAGTTGCGCAGCCAGCCGTAGAGCGAGCCGCTGTTGATCCCGAGGGGGTAGTCGCGGTGCCGGTACTGCCGCTTGATACTCTCCCAGTGCACCGGGAAACGGGAGGGAGACTCGGGGTTGAGCCGCTGCCGGAAGGCGGGCCACTGCTCGCGGCCTTGCAGGGGGTATTCGAGGTACTGGGGCATGGCCGGAGGCGGCACGTCGCGCAGCTTCCGCTTGGTCACCCCGTCGCGGTCCTGGTAGACCTCGTACTCCTCGGTCAGCTCCAGGGTCTGGTACTCGAAGGCCGGGCAGAGGTGCGGGTTGAGTGGGGCGTGCTCGATGCGGTCGTACCCGCCGTAGTAGACCCAGCTCGAATCGGCCGGCAGGCCTTCGCGCTGCCAGCGCAGCACGGTCTCCTCATACGGCCCCATCTCGTCGTGGAACAGGCGGTCGCGGCTCTGGTACCGGGCCGTGGCCAGGAATCGCTCGCGGGAGTTCATCGATCCGTCTCCTTCCTTCAGCCTATCGCGCTACCGCAGCACGCTGGCCCCCATCACGCCGAAGACCACGTCCTCGGCCACTGCATCTAGTTCGACATGGGTCAGGGAATGGCCGGGTCTGAGGGCGAAAGCCACCAGGTGGGCCTCGGTGTCCACCGCCACCGGTCGGTTCAGGTCGCCGGCCCCGCACGAACCGGCCGGGCCGAAGCGGCCGCCAAGGTTCTCGAAGCCGTTGGCCGGGGTGTCGTGGAACCGCCCCAGTGCGGTGCCCCAACAGTCGCCGATTCCGAAGGGGTTGACCAGATCCACGGTCTGTCGCTCGCCGTCGTCGTACCCGAGGACGACCCGCAGGTTGGGCACGTGGCTCTGGGTCGGGAAGGTGATCCCGCTCAGCATGAGGTACAAGGTCCGGCCGGCAGCGGCCATTGGGAAACGCAGCGAGGCTGGGAAGCCACCGGCCCGGGTGACCACGGCGATGTTGTTTCCCTCGCGACGGGAGCGGAAGGGGATCCCGTCCGCGGTCCAGGCCACCCCGTCGGGGTTGACCTTGCGGCGCCAGGCCGCGTCGCTGGGCGGTTGCTGCAGCCGCACGCTGATGTGGTCGTTCCGGTACCCGAAGTTGACCTGACTCGCCGGCAGGAGCGGGGCCACGACCGTGGCCATCACCTGCGGCAGCACCTCGGTGAACGGGGCATTGTAGATCGGAGCGAGGTCGACCAGGGTCCAGGCCTGCAGGTCGCGGCTGGTCTCGGACGGCGACCAAGTGAGCGGCGCAACACCCTCGTCCACGACCCGCAGCGGCAGGGGGATCCAGCGTGGACAGGCTGCGGTCCCGGCCAGGAGGAAGATTAGCCCGGGACCGGGCTCGTCGTCGACCGTGGCCTCCAGGCGGCCGTCCTCGACCGACAGGTCGTGGAGGACCGATTGGGGATTGAGTACCTCAGTGGCTCCGAGTGAGGTCAGGTCCAGGACGAACCGGCTGCCCACGGTCACCGTCCGCGGCGCGGGGAGGGCGTCGTCCAGCGGCGCGTATTCCACCTCGATGGTGCCGGCGCGGGCTTGGTCGGTCTCGACCAGAACCCAGGTGAGTCCGACCCCGGGGGCGATGGTCGGCGGAACAACCTGACCGTTGACCGTGACCTGGCCCAAGGCCGCGGCCCGCACGGCCAGGCGCAGGTGCACGCTGGTCTCCTCCGGCGCCTCCCAGGTGATCCGCTCGCCGCCAGGATTGCGCTGCCAGGTGAAAGAGAAGTGCGAAGTATGAATGGCGGCCTCGGACCAGGCAGCCGGGAACTGGGGACAGAGGTCCACGACCCGGTCCGGGCGCCGTGGCTGGATCCCGAACAGCCCCTCGACCACGGCCCGGCCCCACATGCTGCTGGCGTCGGCGAACTCGTCGTTCCCCCGCTGGCGGCCGTCGACGTACGCGTGGCAGGCCAGCCCGCCCGGGGTGGGGCCGTTGTAGATCCCGCAGAGAGATCCGCGCAGCAGGGCGTACCCGTCCTCGGCCGGCCGGCCAGCCAGTTGGTCAGGGCGAAATTCAGCTCCTCGCCGTAGGCCATCTCGTAGGTGCTGTGGGTGTAGGAGCGGCCCTGGTTCGGGTGCCAGTTCGAGGACCAGTAGAACCGGCCGCCCCCCGGGGTCTGCGCCTGGCCCAGGTGGGTGTCGGCCCAGTGGAGCATCTCCCAGACCTGCAGGGGCGAGGCCGCGCCGAACTCGGCGGTGTGGTACAGGGTCGGGAGCTCGGGCTCGGGGTGCAGGAGGCGGTGACCCAGGGTGTCGCGGTATTCGGCAAAGACCCCGGATCGCGGCTGCCAGAGGTGGCGCTGCATGGCCGCGCGGATCCGGTCGGCCCGCTCGCGGTACCCCTGGTGCGGCTCGTTCAACCGGTACGACAGGTCGGCCAGCAGCTCGCAGGCCCGCAGCATGTAGGCCGAGGCCTGGCTGCACTGGCCCCGGATCGCCCAGTGGGAATCGCTGATCCAGGTGTTCAGGCTGCTCTCGTACAGGTCGGCGTTCCCCGGCTGCAGGCGGCGGTCCTCCCAGGCGAGGATCTGGCGGAGGAAGGGGAGGATGCGCCGCATCAGCTCCAGGTCGGCGGTGTAGTCGAGGTACTGCCGCACGTGGTCGAGGAAGACCTCGTTCATGTTGTAGTAGACCCCGGGCGGATACTCGAGGATGGCGCCCAGGGCTCCCCGATCCTCCCCCTCGGTCACGCGGTTGAGGGCCAGGTGGCTCTCGATCGAGCGACTGACCCGGTAGGTCCAGCCGTAGCAGGTCGGGCCGTACCAGGTGCGCCAGCCGAGGTAGGCGTTGCGCCACGACCAGCCGCCGTGGAGATAGGCGAGGTCGCCCCAGGTCCCCTCGGTGGCGAAGGCCATCATGCGGACGGCCGCGTCGAGGTGCGGATCCGGGGTGCGGGTGGTCACCCGGTCGGCGATCCCCTGGTTCCGCGCCAGGGCCGCGGTCCACGCGGTCTCGGGGTTGCGGATGGCCGTCTGCATCTGGTGTCCCGCACCGAGGACGATGAACCCGGAAGCCGGTGAGGCGCTCAACTGCAGCCGCTGCACCAGCACCCGGGCCTGACGGTTGCCGCTCCCATCGATTGGCAAGAACTCGGCAGCCTCGAGCAGAACCGCCGGGTCTGAACCGGCCGCGGCCTCGGCCGTGGCGAACCCCGCTTCCGCGGGCGCGCTGCTGTCCCCCTCGACCAGGGCCGTCCATTCGGGCAGGAGCCGTGGCGCGGCCGATCCCTGCTCCAGCACGGCATCCCCTTCACTGAAGGCCCGGCGGAGCCAGCAGCAGCCCCGATCCCAGCCGACCTGGTCGCGGTCGGCCTGCCCGTTGGCCAGGCGGAAGTGCGGGGTGCCGAAGTTGTACCCGGTGAAGAAGGCCGTGGCCCCGCCGTAGCACCAGACCAGCGAGGCGTCCGGGGAATTCCCTTCGAGCTGGTAGCGCAGGATGAGCCCCACCGCCTCGGCCAAGGCCGCGATCTCGAGCCGCACCCTCACCCCGGGGAAATCCGGGTCGGTCAGGTCGTAGGTCATGCGGCCGTCGAGGTACCGGACCTCGACCTCGCGCCAATCCTCCAGCCACCGGCCCGTTCCCTTGGGCGGCGCGTACCCCAACCTGAGATGGCCCATCAGGCCACCGGCCAGGTGCAGGTCGAGGGCGAAGCGGGGCCCGTTCCAGGCCAGCACCAAAGGCCGGAAGCTCATCCGTTCGAGGTGGGTAAGCTCCTCGTCGCTGAACAGCAATCGGCGATCGGCGGGCGGGAAGAGCGGCCGCCGGTGGAGGCGGGCGTCGTCCGTGGGCCGACGGCGCTCCATCTCGGGGTTGCTCTCGTGGCCGGTGGGACCGGGCAGGGCGCTGACCACGCCGATCTCGGCACCCGGCGCGAGTCGCCGCACGGTCGGGCTGTTCGAGAGGCGTAGACGCCATCCCCCCTCGATCGGCTGGTACTGATCCGCTATCGCTGCAGTCGTCCTCTCGTCCATCTCGCCTCGATCTCACCCATCCTGCCAGCGACTCGTCCAATTCGCTCTATCCGCAACGCCAGGGGAGTCTGCGGCCCTTGGCCGATCGCCAACGCCGGCATGCTCCCAGGCCAGACAGAGCGAATACCTGGCCAGTGGCCAGCCATCGTGTGTAAGGCCGCGGCTCAGACCGCCTCGAAGCGGAGCAGCTCCGAGGTCAGGGGCCCCTCCAACCGCACGGGCAGACCCTGCCTTGTCAGGGTGAAGCCGTCCACCTCACAGGTTTGAGCCTCGTTGTCGAAGGTGACCCGGTACCGCCGCGCGACGTCGAGCCCCCGCAGCCGCAACAGGTACTCGGGCTGCCGCGGGGACGAGAGCTGAAACAAGCCGCAGATCCCTCGCGCCCGGTCGGCCGAGGCCAGCTCGAGCACGCCCCACCCCTGGGGCTCGGGGCCGCTGAAGGCCGGGGTGTGGTGATAGATCCGGCCGGTGCTCATCAGCGGTCGGACGAACTCCTTGTAGAGCCGAACGAAGTGGCGGGTGCGGCCGAGCAGGTGCGGGTTCCAGTCCATGTCGAGCGGCTTGAGGAAGCCGAGGGTCGGCCGGACGAAGAGGAGGAGCCGGAGCTGGAAGTCCAGCTCGGCCGTGGTGTACCCGGACTGACCGCCGACCAGCCGGTCGACGTACTCCGGCGGCAGGGCCATGGTCATGCCGTTGGTGATGGTGAAGGCCCGGGGCGCGATCTGCCAGTCGGTGACCCAGGTGTGGCTGAACCGCCTGACCTGGCCCAGGTCGGTGCGGCCGCCGCCGCCGGCGCAGTTCTCGAAGATCACCTCGGGGAAGCGCACCCGGAGCCGCTCCCACAGGGCGTTCTGGGCCTCGTAGTACTTCCAGTACGCGTTCTCGGCGTAGCCATGGGTGTCGATCCGCGCGCCGGGACCCATGTGGGTGTTGTAGTCGAGGCGGAAGAACTCCAGCTCCTCGCGCTCGATCACCCGGGTCAGGGTCTCCTCCAGCCAATTGGCCGCGGCCGGGTTGGTCAGGTCGAGCTGGCCACCGAGCCGCGGCTCGCCGTCGTAGGCCCGGGCCCACCATTCGGGATGCTCGCGCGCGACGCGGCTCTTGTGGCCGAGCCGCTCCGCGTCGAACCAGAGGCCCCAGAGCATCCCGAGGTCGTGGGCCCGCTGGCGGAACGGGATCAGGCCCTCGGGGAACCGCTGCCGGTCGACCTCCCAGTCGCCGACCGTGGCCCACCATTCGTCGCGGGGCGGGGCGTACCAGCTCGCGTCGATGAAGAAGACCTCGGCGCCGATCTCGCCGGCCGCGTCGATGGCCCGGTTGACCCAGTCCACGGTGATCTCCACCTCAGGGCCGATCCCTGATTCGACCCATCCTCCGCGGCCGCGCGGCTGGGCCAGGAAGACCGAGCGCCGCAGGTGGCCGTGCATCTCCTGGAGCGCCGCGTCGAGGTCGCCGAAGACCAGGCCGAGGTGGACCTCCGGGGTGCACACGGTCTCTCCCGGCTCGATCACCCGCTGCGGCGCCGGGGCGTCCGGGCCGGCTCGGAAAGAGAGTCGGGCGACCTGATCCCCGGTGCCCAGGTCAGCGTCGAGGTCGAACTCGAAGCAGTACCCACCGGACCAGGCGAGCTGGCCGACGAAGTGCTCGCCGGTGGCGTTGTTTCGCAGGATGAACATCGGGTGCCGATGCCGGTCGCGGCGGTACCGGCCGTCGATCCGGTACCCGGCCAGGGGCAGGTCGTGCCAGCGGAAATCCCCCTCGTTCCCCCAGTGGGTGTTGGCCATGTACCCCACCGAGTAGAGCGGGCTCTGCGCGTCGGGCAGGTGCATCTGCCAGCGGTTGACCCGCTGCAGGCCGCCGCTCCAGGAACAGACCGCGGACAGGGCCGCGGGCCGGTCGCCGGTGTTGGTCACCTCCAGCCAGCGGGCCACCACCGCGGTGCCGTCGAGCCCGGTGTGCACCTTGACCGTCACCGGCCGCTGGCCGTGGGTCAGGGTGACCACGGCGTGGACCCGATACGGCTCGGGCGCCGCCCCGTGCGGCCGGTCGTCGGCCTGCTGCTCGAACCCGGCCCACTGCCAGTCCGAGGCCAGGAGCTGACCGTCCAGCTCGAGCCAGAAGGCCTGGGGCGCAGGAAACTGCTGCGGGTCCAGCCGGCCGTCGTAGAAGGGGACGAACCCGGAGCCGTTCCACCCCCGGGCGACGTATCCGCCCTTGATGAGCGACTCCTCGTACACGGCCAGGGCCGTACGATAGGTGATGGTCGGCTCAGGTCCCTCGGTGCAATGGGCATCGGCCCAGAACTCCTGACTCATCGTGCGTCTCCTCGGATGGCACCCCGCCGGGCCAACCGGCACCAACGGCGGACCGTTCGTGTCAGGGGATCTCGCGGAAGGCCTGGCGGACGATCTCGAGCTGCTCGCGCGAGGCGTGGTGCGGGGCCAGCACCGGCGGCGTGCCCCAGACGTACCCGGACAGGTCGCAGCCCCGCTCGACCCAGGACTTGATCGTTGCCACCGACATGGTGCCGCCGCACCCCATCGGCGTGCCCACCAGCCGTTGGCTCGGTCGACGGATCGCCATCAGCCAGTCCATGGTCTCCGGCTTGGAGTACTCGGCCAGCAGGGCGTCGCTCTCGTTGAGCATCGGGTGGTCGACCCACAGGGGATCGGCCGGGCTCCAGTACGGTGGGCTGAAGACGATGCGGGTATGCGGGCTGACCCGGCGCACGGTGTCGCGCAAGCGATAGAACTGACGGGCCAGCACCTCGCGCTTGTACCGCAGGTTCTCCGCAACGGTAATCTCCTCGGCCCGCTCGGGCATCGGCCGGCCGATGATCTCCGCGAACGGCCGCTCGACGAACCAGGCCGGCTGCACCGGATAGTCGGTGGTCAGGTTGCCGTAGCAGAACCAGTCGAACAAGAGCCAGTCGGCGGGGAACTGGCCGAGGAACTCCTCGATCCGGGCGCAGAGCAGGTCGGTCCAGGGGGACTCGGGACCGAGGAAGCCGTGGGCCCAGTGCTGGCGGCTTCCCGGGATCACCCAGTCGTTGCGGTAGTTGTTCATCGCCACGTCGGCACCGACGCAGAAGTAGCTCCAGAACGGGAGGCCGGCCTGGCGGGTCAGGTCGTAGAGCCGCGGCAGCAGGTCGCGGCCCGGCCCCGGGGCCGTGGGGCCGAGCCGGGTCGGGTAGAAGGCGTACCCCCCGTAGGTGTAGGCCTGGAGGAAGACCGCGTTGTTGCCAGTCGAGGTAAGCTTGCGGGTCCAGGCCGGCCCAGTCGTGGGGGGCGCTCGGTCCGGTGTAGGCATGGGGGATGTCGTGGACCGACCAGTTGAGGTCGAACATCATCAGCTTGATCGGGCCGGCAGGATCGGGGGCGGATACGGTCACGGCTGCTCTTCCTCTCGGGTTCAGGCCGGGGCGCAGGCGGCGACGAAGTCGTCGCTGGTCGTGGACCAGGCGTACTTGGTCTCGATCTCGCGCACCGCGATCTCAGTGGCGGTCAGGGAGGCCACGGTATCGTGGAACTCGACCCCGGTGGTGGCGTCGCGCACCAGGATCAGGTTGTACCCCCGGTCGTTCATGGCGATCATGCCGTAGTCGCGGCCGATGACGCACCAGTTGGTGGCGAACCCGAGGTAGACCAGGTGCAGGATCCGGCGGCGGGTCAGCTCCGCGTGGAGCTGATCCCCGGTGGCGATGACCGGCTCGCCGGGCAGAGGCGCGGCCGGGTCCGCGATCTTCAGCTCGGTCTCGTACCGGGCGTAGACCCCGGGAAGGCGGGGCTCCTGATCGCGGCCAAAGGCGGCGTGCTCGCCCGACCGGTAGATCCCGCGGAAGGCCAGGGGGGGCCACGGGTCAGGGGCGGCCGTCTTGGGCGGCGGCGCCAGGGGCATGGCCTCGGGGTGATGGCGTTCGACTACCCAGGGCGACGGGGCGTGGATCACGGTCATCCTCGCCTTGCGGGCGGCGTTGAGAACCGGGACCAGCTTCTCCCGGGTCACGGTCCGTGCCCGCTCCAGCCAACTGTCGATGTAGTGGGTGGCCCAGACGTCGACCAGGACCAGGGCCGCCTGGTCGACCGGCACGGCCAAGCGGCGCTCGACAAAGCCGAAGTTCCGCTCCTCGCAGGGAACCTCGAAGCCGGTGTACACGCGGTAGTAGCGGCACGGCAGGTCGAGGGTGTGTGGCGGGTTCGGGTTCTGGCTCATCGGTGTTCTCCTGCGCGAGTACGAAGCGGTCTTCTCTCGGCCCCCCGCGCTAGGCTCATTCCTGGCGATGGATCACGACGAGGCGAATCCCTCCGACCACCTCACAGGCCGGGGACGTACCCCCGGCCGAACTGCACCCCCATGGGCTGGCGGAAGGCGTCGCTGAACGGCATCCACGAGGTCGTGCCGCCGTCGACCACCAGGGTCTGGCCCACGATGTACCGGGCCTCCTCCGAGGCGAGGAAGACCGCCACCTGGGCGATGTCGAGCGGCAGGCCGACGTAGCCGCAGGGGATCAGCCGGCCGCCGGCCTCCAGGTCCAGGTCGGGGTTGACCTTGTAGTGGTTCTCCACGGCGACACTACCCGGCGCGATGGCGTTGACCCGCACCCCCTGGGGCGCCAGCTCGACGGCCAGCTCGCGGGTATAGGCGACCAGGGCGCCCTTGGTGCCGGCGTAGACCGAGTGCTCGGGGTACCCCTCGAAGGCGTGGATCGAGGTGAGGTTGACCACGGCCCCGCGGCTGGCGGTCAGGGCCGGGAGCAGGGCCTGGGTAAGGAAGAACGGCGCCCGCACGTTGACCTGGTAGAGCTGGTCGAACTGGGCTGGGGTCACCTCGGCGAAGGGCCGGTTCATGGTGATCCCGGCGTTGTTGACCAGGACGTCCAGGCCGCCGAGGAAGGCGAGGGCCTGGTCTCCCAGCCGCTTGACCTCGTCCAGTCTGGCGAAGTCCGCGGCATAGGCCTCGGCCCGGCCCCCGGCCTGGCGCACGCTCGCCACGGCGCTGGCGGCCCCGTCGCCGCTGTGGGCGTAGTGCAGGACCACGGTGCCGCCCTGGCGGGCGAACTCCAGGGCAACCTCCCGGCCGATCCCGGTGCCTGACCCGGTGACCAGCACCCGCTTCCCCTCCATGCGCCGCGAACCCGGCGTCGGCTCTGCCATCTTCAGCCTCCTTTCTCTGGTCCGAGAAGTCTACGCCATCCCGGTTCTCGCGCCAACCCGGGACAGGGGCCGTGGCCGGGTGAGAGGGATTCGTCTAGGCCGGAGGCTGCCATCGGGGCGAAGTCCGCTGGATCGGCTGGCGGAGAATCGTCTTGCCGGCTACTCTCGTAGGCTATCGCTCGGGCTCCCCGAGATGACCATCCCGCGTTGATCTCGGGAGCGACGGGCAGAAAGTACAGGCGATTCACGCATGGCCGCGCTCCTCGACCGGTACGCTGGATTCCTGCGCCGTCACCCGGTCGCCGTATTGCTGTTCAGCCTGTTCGTCACCGGGGTGGCCGGCCTGGCCGCGGTGCGCCTGGAGCTGCGGAGCTCCTTCGAGGAGCTCCTCCCCGACAGTTACCGCTCCGTCCGGGACCTGCGGCGGCTGGTCGAGCGGGTCGGCGGCCTGGGGACCCTGGTGGTGGCCGTGGAGAGCGACGACCTGAAGGCCTCGGAGCGGTTCGCCGAGGACCTGGTAGTCCGCCTACGGACCAACCTGCCGCCGGACTACGTCCAGTACGTGGAATACCGGGTCGATCAGCAGCGGGACTTTCTCGAGCGGAACAAGTACCTCTACGCCGAGCTGTCGGACCTGGAGGAGGTCCGGGATCGAATCGCCGCGCGGATCGAGGAGGAGAAGTACCAGCAATCCCCGCTGGCGGTAAGCCTGGACTTCGAGGACGAGGCAACGGCGCCCTCCCCGCCGCTGGACTTCTCGGACCTGGAGGCCAAGTACCGCCGGAAGGTAGCCAAGCTCGATAAGTACACGGACGGGTACTTCGTCGGCGAGGACGGCCGGCTGCTGGCCATCCTGATCAAGCCGCACGGCACGACCGCGGGCATCGACTTCTCCCGCAAGCTGGTGGCGGCCGTGAACCGGGAGATCGCGGCCCTTGACCCGCGCTCCTACCACCCCTCGATGAAGGTCGGCCTCACCGGGAAGTACCAGACCAACATCGACCAGTACCAGTCCCTGGTCGACGACATCGTCTCCACCACGGCCTTTACCGTGGTCCTGGTCTTCCTCTCGATCTACGCCTTCTACCGGACCGCCGGCGCCTTTGTCAGCCTGGGGGTGGCGATCGGCATGGGGGTCACCTGGACCTTTGCCCTGGCCTGGCTCCAGATCGGGTACCTGAACACCCAGACGGCCTTCCTGGGCTCGATCATCGTGGGGAACGGGATCAACTACGGGATCATCTTCATGGCCCGGTACCAGGAGGAACGCCGGCACGGCGTGGAGACCGGCACGGCCCTGGCCGTCTCGATCCGGAACACGATCAAGGCCACGGTCACGGCGTCACTGGCTACCTGCGTGGCCTTCGGCACCCTGATGGCCACCGAGTTCAAGGGGTTCAACCAGTTCGGCTTCATCGGCGGCGCCGGCATGGTCCTCTGCTGGCTGGCCTCCTTCACCGTGCTGCCGGCCTGCGTCGTTCTCTACGAGCGGTTGTTCCTGCGGCAACGGGGATGGGGCGGCGGTCCGCCCCGGCGGCCGTGGGTCTTCGCCGGCGTGGTCTGGACCGTGGGCCACTGGATGGCCCACCTCGACTACGGCACCGCGACCGTCGTGGCCGCGACCGGC
>JBAZUN010000171.1:394-11269 GCA_041661365.1 Candidatus Latescibacterota bacterium | reverse complement strand
CCTCGATCTCACCCCGTACCTGGGCAACCTGCTCCCGGCGGCCCCGGTGGCCGTGACCCTCCACCTGGGCGCGGTGCTCACCGGGATGCTGATGCCGTTCTGGCTGGTCGTGGGCGGCTTCGTCGGGACCGTCGCCCACCTGGCCGCCGGTCCGGTCCTGCACCGCTTCGGCTTCCTTCCCAGGTGGCAGGCCGGCATGGACGCGATCCAGACCCAGATCGCCACCGGCATCGACTTCTGGCGGGCCTTCTCGATCGGCGTGACCCTGGCCGTGGCCGTGATCTCCGTGCACCAGGTGCTCACCACCAGTCGTCGCCGTCGCGACGAGCTGCGCGAGCAGCTCACCGGCGCCCGCACCGACCTCCCGGGGGACTGTCAGCACCCCGACTGCGGCCGCCCCGCGCGGGTGCGGGGGTATTGCCTGCGCCACCTCGGCCGTGGGGACCTGGGCCTGTGGCTGGCCGTGGCCCTGTTCATCCCGGCGGCTTTATATCCGCTGGTGCTGGCCAAGACCCTCTTCCCGGCCCTGCTGACCACCGGCCTGCTGGTCACCTTTGCCGGCCTCGCCTTCCTCTACGCGCCGCTGGTCTCCTACCTGACGGCGCGGCTGGAGGGGTTTGCCGGACGGGAGGCGGCGCTGCCCCAGGTCGACGACGCGGCCCGCGCCCTGACCGGCTTCCACGGGGTCGAGGTCTGGCTGGTGCCGTTCCCGAGCCGCACCCTGGCCGGTCAGACCGAGGCGTTCCGCACGGCCGAGCTGGTCGGGCTCCGCTTCACCAGCCTGCTGCAGGCCGAACTGCTCCTGGTGCCCCTGATCCTGGTCGCCAGTCTGGTCTACTGGGCCTTCCTCTGGCGTCTGGGACCGATCCCGTCCGAGGGGTACCCCTATGCCCAGACGGTCTGGCCGCTGCGGGCCTTTGACCAGGCCATGCTGCTGTCGAGCACGATCGCCAGCCGCACCTTCGGGCCTGGGGACTCGGTCGACGGCGAGGAACTCCCCGAGGGGCAGATCGCCTGGAGCCCCCGACCCCTGCAGGACGGTCAATGGTGGTGCTGGCGGGTGCGGGCCACGCGCGACCTGGAGATCCCCGATCCGGCCAAGCGCGAGTACGGCGCCTGGTCCCAGGTCGGGTACTTCGCCACCGCGTTTAAAGGGACCGGCGCCCGCCCGGCGCTGCCCGATCCCCTGCGCCAGCTTCCGGCCCGAAAGTCCCGCGAGGCCCCCGGGGCCGGCGACCGCCCCCCCACGCCGGTGCTGGTCTGGCCGGCGGACGGTGCCGTGGTGGGGGAGCCCGGCCCGGCCCTGCGGGCCGCGGTGGAAGGGGAGAGCGGCGACGGGCTGGCCTACGAGTTCCAGCTCGATCCGCTCCCCACCTTCGCGGGCGAGCCGCGACAGCGTTCCTCCGAGGGAACCCTCTTCACCGCGGTGCTCTGGCGCGATCTGCGCTTCACCGGCGACCGACGGGACAACGACCGCGACGGCCGGGTCGACGAGGAGGTCGTCAACGACCGGGATGACGACGACGACGGGAAGGTCGACGAGGATGTGGGCCATCCACTAGACGGCCGCAAGTGGCCGGTATCCGGCCTGGGTGCGATGGTGGGGCTGGCCGGGTACTTCTGCCTCGCCGCGGTCGGGCTGCCGCTCCTGCTGCTGTGGGGGTACGTGCAGAGCGTCAACGGCGTTCCGGCGCTCCTCCTGCCGCAGATCCTCGGGGCCCTGCTGGCGCGCTTGGCGCTGTGGCGCTGGTACGGCCCCCAGGAATGGCGCCGTCACGCCATGGTCCTGGCCGTGGGTTTCGGCGCCGGGATGGCCCTGGTGGGAACCTTCTGCGCGATCCTGGTGCTGATGACCCGGATCGCCGGATCGCTCCTGAGCTGAGTCTTGGAACGCCGGCGTTCAGGGAGGGGGCTGCGACTCCTGATCGACGGCCGTCGTCGGCTCGACGCGGCGGCGTCGGCGCTGCCAGAGCAGGGCCGGGCCGCCCAACGTCAGGTAGGTGACCGTGGCGATGGCGTGGACCGCGGTGGCGCAGGCCAGGGCCGCGCTCTGGGGCACGGCGTATAAGGCGACTAAAGATTTGCTGAAGAAGAGGTGATAGGAGCCGGCGGCTCCGGGGGTAGGGAAGATGACGCCGAAGGAGGACAAGGCCATGAGCACCAGGGCCGCGTCAAGCCCGAGCGCGTAGACCCCGTCGAAATCGAAGGCCAGAAACCCCTCGTAGATGATCAGCACGTACCCGATGTTGAGCAGTACCGAGCCGACCGCGATCTCGAGGTACGCGGCCGGCGACCGCAGCGCGTGCAGCCCCTCGAGAAAGGTGCCCAGCAGGGCGCCTGCCCGCGTGGCCGCCCCCGGCCAGACGCGACCCAGCAGCCGCACGATCAAGGCCACGGCCCGGTCCTGGTAGAGCGAGACGGCGGCCAGGGCCGCGAGCAGGGCCAGGCAGATCGCGAAGGCCAGCACGCTCAGGGTCGCCATCCAGGGGAAGGCCGCCTCGATCCGCTCGCGGACGAGGAGGAACGACGCCCCCAGGAAGATCAGCAGGAAGACGATGTCGAGGATCCGCTCGAGCAGGACCGTGGCCAGGGCCGTGCTCAGGGTCACCCCGCGGGTCCACTTCAGGCTGACCGCCCGGAGCGCTTCGCCGGAGCGGGGGATGACCACGTTGGCGGCGTAGCAGATGGCCAGGGCCAGGCTGGCGTCGCGGATGGTGACCTGGGGCGGGAAGGAGCGCATGAGCACGGTCCAGCGCCAGGCGCGGATGACCAGGGTGCACAGGGCGGTAACCACCAGGGCGCCGGCCCAGAACAGGGAGGTGCTCCGGAGGCTTTCGCCCAGGGCGGCCGCGTCGACGTTGCGGAAGGCCCAGTAGAGGAATCCCCCCATCAGGACCAGGCTGAGCAGGTACTGGGCCGCGGTCTTGAGTCGGCCGGCCACGGACGGGCCTAGGCGGAGAGCCGCGGGATCTTGCCGGTCTCCTCCAGCTTGAGGATCACCCGGGCCGCGGCCTCTTCCGGCGTGCAGCGCGCGGTCTCGATCCTCAGCTCGGGGGAGAGCGGCGGCTCGTACGGATCAGAGACCCCGGTGAAGTTCGGGATCTGACCGGCGCGGGCCTTCTGGTACAGCCCCTTCGGGTCGCGCTGCTCGCACACCTCCAGCGGGGTGTCGACGAAGACCTCGATGAACTCCCCTGCGGCCATGAGGGCCCGGACCGCGTCGCGGTCGGCCCGGTACGGGCTGACGAAGCTGGTCAGGGTGACCAGGCCCGCGTCGGCGAAGAGCTTCCCCACCTCGCCGATGCGGCGGATGTTCTCGGCCCGGTCCTCGGCCGAGAACCCGAGGTTCTTGTTCAGCCCGTGGCGGATGTTGTCCCCGTCCAGCACGTAGGCCAGTCGGCCGCGGGCCACCAGGGCGTGCTCCACGGTGAAGGCGATGGTGCTCTTCCCCGAGCTGGGCAGCCCGGTGAGCCAGACCAGCACGCCCTGCTGCCCGAGAAGGGTGACCCGCTCCTCGCGGCTGACGTGCCCCTCGTGCCAGACGACGTTGGTGGATCGGACCTGGGTCAAGATCGGTATCCTGTTGGGGGAGGAGAGGAACAGGGCGGCTGCCCTGCGTGGACGGCTCGTCTGACCGCGGTGGCACCTGGCGGCCGCGACCCGGACGTAAGGTTCGCCAAGGTACACCCGGCCCTGATCAGCGTCAAGCGGCCGCTTCCGTTGCCCCTGGTTCCCGCAGTCCGTACTCTAAGGGCGTTCTCAGGGGGCACACTACGCCTTGTTGGTGCGCCAAATATCCGGAGGAGGGAGGATCGATGAGACACTGGGGGAGTTGGACGCTCATCGCTGTGGTCGTGGCTCTCGTGTCGTTGGCCCTGGTGCGGACCGAGGCTACGGCCAAGGAGAAGACGAAGCAGACGCGGCAGGAGCAGGTGCTCGCCAAGCTCGCCGCGGCCGCGCAGGAGACCCAGGCCCAGGCGGCAGCCAAGTCGCTGGCCCCCCGGGCCCGGCTGGTCAGCCCCGAGGCCCGGTCCCTGGCCAAGCTGATCGAGCAGGCTCGATCCAGCCGCTCCAAGGCCGTGGCCAAACCGGCCCTGCCGTCCCGCATCGCCGAGGACGGTCAAGCCCGGCTGGCCAAGCTGGCCCGACGTACCCAGGAGGAATCGGCCCGGGTACTGGCGACCAAGGGTACGCCGACCCGGATCGCCGCCAAGCTGGTGCGGCCGGTTCTGGTCCGGCCCTACGCCGAGGGGCTCTCGACCCGAGCCAAGCTGGTCGCCCTGGCCCGAGCGGCTCAGCAGGCCGGAACGACCAAGTCGGTCGCGCCTCGACCCAGCGCCAAGATCGCGGCGGCCCTGCAGGTCGACGAGGACGAAGCCGGTTCGCTGAACCTCTACTTCGACCAGGAGGTGAGCGGGACGCTCTCACCGGCGGGGGACGTGGACGGGTACGTCTTCCAGGGAGAGGCCGGACAGACCATCGATCTGACCCTGCTCAGCGAGGATTTCGACACCGTGGTGGAGCTCCTGCTGAACGATGAGCAGATCGGCTTGAACGACGACAGCGAGGGAGACCGGAACGCTCGCCTGATCGATTTCACCCTGCCCGAGACCGGAGCATACCAGGTCCAGGTCCATTCCTACAACAACGGGTACGAGGGGACCTATCGGCTGCTGGTGGCCCAGACCGCACCGCCTCAACCCACACTCATCGACCTGTCGCCTGGGTACGTCGAGGGATCCCTGCTCGCGGGACAGCAGCAGCTCTATCGCTTCTACGTGGGCGAGCGCTCCCGCGTTCAGCTCGACCTGATCTCCTCGGACTTCGACGCCTATCTCACGCTCTACAGCGGTTCCAGCGAGGCGGAGGCCACGGCGGCGAACCAGCTCTCCAGCGACGACGACAGCGGCGACGGGTACGACTCGCGCCTCGCGCTCTCCCTCGATCCGGGATACTACCTGGCCGAGGCCCGCGGTCTGGGCAGCGCGGCCGGCGCTTACGCCATCGAGCTCAGCGTGGCTGCCGAGGCCGAGGATGAGGACGCCGCGGGGCCGGTGGCCCTCTCCTACGGCGAGGAGCGCGCTGGCGTGCTCTATCCCGCCGGAGACACCGACGAGTATTCGTTCTACGGCGAGGCCGGTCAGATCATCGACCTGGCCCTGAACAGCGGCGAGTTCGACACCTACCTCGAGCTCGAGCAGGCCGGCGCTCAGATCGCCTTTGACGACGACAACGGCGACGGCACCTCCTCCCTGATCCAGGGATTCGTCCTGCCGGTGACCGGGGAGTACCTGGTCCGGGCTCGGTCCTACGGCAATGCCTACGAGGGTGCCTACACCCTCTCGGTCGTACTCCCGGTCAGCCCGGTGGTCTGGATGGGGGAGATCGGCATCGGCCTGTACGGCCAGGCCCTCGCGGCCGGCCAGTTCCACCTTTACGCGCTGACCCTGTCCAGCGCCTCCCAGGTCACCATCGACCTGACCTCGACCGACTTCGACACCTACCTGTCGCTCTACACCGGCGGCGGGCAGGGGGACTGGCGCTCCGAGAACCTCTACGCCGTGGACGACGACGGCGGCGAAGGGTCCAACTCGCACCTGGAGCTGGTCCTTCAGCCGGGCTCGTACCTGATCGAGTCCAGGGCCTTCTACGGCACGGCCGAGGGCGGGTACGAGCTCGCCGTCGGGGCGACCTCCCTCGATCAGGACGAGGACCAGAGCGGACCGATCGCCTTCGGGTACGGTCTGGAGGCGACCGCGGGGCTGTTCCCGGTCAGCGACGCCGACCTCTACTCCTTCTACGGCGAGGCCGGCGACGTGATCGACGTCGTCCTCACCAGCGGCGAGTTCGACTGCTACCTGCAGCTCGAGTACAACGGCGAGACCATCGCCGTGGACGACGACGGCGGTGGTGGCCTCAACTCCATGCTGAACGACCTCGTGCTTCCGGCCGACGGCGAATACCTGATCCGGGCCGGCTCGTACGGCAACGGCGGAGCCGGGTCCTATCTCCTGTCGCTGACCCAGGCCGCCTCGCCCTTCACCCTGGCCGGCGAGGGGATCGGTCCGGGCCTGTACGGCGGGTACCTCGGGGCGGGCGACATCCACCTCTACACCTTCTTCGTCGATCAGCCGTCCCAGGTGCGCCTCGACCTGACCTCGGATGAGTTCGACGCCTTCCTGGTGCTCTACACCGGTGAAGGTCCCTCGGCCCGGCTCACCGAGAACCGCCTGGCCGTGGACGACGACGGCGGCGGTGGGCTCAACTCGCAGATCGCCCTCGAGCTGCAGCCCGGTTGGTACCTGGTGGAAGCACGAGGCCTGTCGACCGAGGCCCAGGGAGGATACCTGCTGACCCTGTCCTCCGAGGTGCTGGCCCCGGACGAGGACGCGGCCGGTCCGGTACCCCTGGCCCTCGGGACGGCCTTCTCCGGGGTTCTGCTCCCCAGCGGTGACGAGGACACCTACACCTTCCACGCCGACGCCGGGACGGTGATCGACCTCGCCCTGTCGAGCGATGAATTCGACGCCTACCTCGAGCTGGCCTACGACGGCTCGACCATCGCGGCGAACGACGACGGCGGCGGCGGGCTCAACTCCCTGCTCGACGACCTGGTCCTGCCCGCGACCGGCGAATACCAGATCAAGGCCCGTGGGCTCTCCTGGGGCTCCACCGGGGTATACACGATCAGTCTGGAGGACGTCACCCCGCGCCTGTCCCTGTTCTCCGAGCTGACCGAGGGCGCGGTCGAAGGAGAGCTTGCCGAGAGCGAACAGCTTCAGCTTTACCCGCTCCACCTGACCGCGGCGGCCCAGGTGCAGATCGATCTCGAATCGGATTACTTCGATCCTTACCTGACCCTCTATCAGGGACAGGGGACCGGGGACCGGCGAGCCGAGCAGGTGGTGGCCGCCGACGACGACTCCGGCCCTGGGGTATACTCACGCATCGTGGCGGTGCTCCAGCCCGGGTACTACCTGGTGGAGGTGCGACCGCTCTCGAGCCCGGGGATCGGGCCGTACACCCTGCGATTGACCACCATCGACGTGCAGGGGGACGAGGACGCCCAAGGGTCGGTGGCCATCGCCTACGGCGCTTCCCGCCAGGGCAGCCTCACCCCTGCCGGCGATACCGACGCCTACCTCTTCTCCGGCACGGCCGGCGATGTAGTCGACGTCTCCTTGACTAGCCCTGGTGACCCGCCGGGGTTCGACGCGTACCTGGAGCTAGCTCGGAATGGGCAGGTAATCGCCACGGACGACGATGGAGGGGAGAACCTGAACTCTCTCCTCGACGACTTCGTCCTGCCGGCCACCGGCCAGTACCTGGTGCGGGCCCGCTCCTACGCCGATGCCGGCACGGGCGACTATACCCTCACCCTGGAGAACGCCACTCCGGCCATCCGGCTGAAGAGCGCGCTGGCCGTGGGCAAGCTGACCGACGAGCTGGCCCGCTCCGGCGAGATCCACCTCCGTCCCTTTACCGTGGCCGAGCGCTCGTTGGTGACCCTGGAGCTGACTCCGGCCGGCTGGGACGGGGTCCTCGTGCTCTACTCGGGGCAGACTGCCGCCGACCGCACCGCCTCGCGGCTGGTGGCCCAGGCTACCGGCACTCAGGCCGTGCCGCTCAGCCGGGAACTGCCGGCCGGGACCTATCTGGTCGAGGTGCGGGCCGCGACCTCGGCACATACCGGGACCTACAGCCTGGACTACCAGGCCCAGGTTGTGCGGCAGCAGCAGGCCCGCGACCGGGTCGTAATCACCAGCGGCACCCTGAACGACGAGGCCCTGGCGGTCTTCGACCCGGCCATCACCGTTGAACCGAGCGCCAAGATCAGCGGCATGGTCGAGGTGCGGGTCACCAACGCCCATTCAGGCAGCGAGGTCTTCCCGGTCGGCGCGACCGCGACCTGGGGCAACCGCGAGACCGCCTGGTGGCAGGTGGCGGCTTGGGCCCCGCCCGGCGAGAGCAATCAGACCGTGCGGGTCGACCTGACCGCGCCCACGACCCCGGGTACCTATTATCTGATCGTGGTGGCCGCGGCGTCATCCTCGTTGGCGGACATCATGTCCGGCACCGATGCCTCCTCCGGGGCCCAGCGTCGCTGGGGGGACGGGGACGACGTGGCTGCCTGGGACAGCCTGCGGACCGGGCCGGCCCGACAGACCGGCTGGGTCAGCGTGGTCTGGAGCCCGTCCCGCCAAATCGAGGTCGGCGCCGCGGTGGTGCGGGTGGTGGTCGCGGCCCCGGCCACCGAGACCGTGCAGACCGGGCCGGTGGCCATCGACTTCGGCCAGACCGCCGGTGGTCTGGGAGTGAGCCGTCTGGACGGGGTAAGCGTCGGCGATACAGTCCGGATCCAGCTCCAGGGGGACGACCTGCCGCGGATCAGCGGCTGGAGCGCCCGCGTCGTCTACGATCCCGAGCGGGTGCGGTACGTGGACGGCTCCTTTACCCCGAGCACCCTGCTCCCGGGTCTGCTGTCCCTGGTCGACGCCCGCGAGGGCTCGGTCGAGGTCGGCGGCGCCGTCCTCGGGACCAACACCTCGGCCGAGGGGGACGGGCTCCTCGGAACCCTCTCCTTCGAGGTGCTGCCGGGATTCGTCTTCAGCTCCGAGCTGGTCATCGACCAGGTGTCGCTGCGAACCCTGGACCAGGGCCGTGTAAAGCTCGACGTCCGCTCGGTCGGCCTCCTGAGCGCCGAGTCGGCCACCGCCGGCGTGCCGGCCGGTCCAGTGAGTCTGGACTTCGGCTCGGCTGACGGGGACGATGGACAGCGGCGGGCCACCGGGGCCGCGGCCGGCGCCACCTACGAGGTGCAGTTGCACGTGGCCGGGGCTCCGCGGTGCCGGGGGTGGAGCGCGCGGCTGGAATTCGACGCGACGCGGCTCCGCTACCGCAGCGGCTCGTTCAGCCCGGGAACCTTCATCACCGGGCTGACCCCCCTGGTGGCGGAGCGCGAGGGACGGATCGACCTGGGCGGCGCGGTTCTCGGGGTCGCCACCACCGGCGAGGGGAACGGGTTCCTGGGCACGATGACCTTCGAGGTGCTGCCGGCCTTTACCGACAGCAGCGTGGTCACCATCACCCAGGTCAGCTTCAGCACCACCGCCAGCGGCGAGGTGATCCAGGCCGTGCAGAGCATCGCGATCATCGCCGCGGCCTCGGCCACAGGATGTGGCAGTGGCATGGCTGGCGACTTCGACTGCAACAGCAGCGTGGAGTTCAGCGACTTCTTCCTCTTCGCCGACGCCTTCGGCAGTCGGCCGGGGGAAGCCAACTACAACGCCGCCTGCGACCTGGACGGCAACGGCGAGGTCGACTTCTCGGACTTCTTCCAGTTCGCCGACGCCTTCGGCCGCGGCTCGTTGGGCAAGCTGCTCGAGCTGGCCCGGGAGCGGCTGGGTCTGCCCGCGGCCGCGCGGCTCGAGCAGAACTACCCGAACCCCTTCAACCAGGCGACCACGATCCGCTACCTGCTGACCGAGGTCGGCTCGGTGCGGCTTGCGGTCTACGACGCCGGGGGGCAGTTGGTCCGGACCCTGGTGGAGGGGAGCGGCTCGCCGGGGTACTACCAGGCGAGCTGGGACGGGCACGACGATGCCGGTCGGGCCGTGGCCAGCGGGGTGTACCTCTACCGTCTGGAGGCCGGACGGACCGCGTCGGTGCGGAAGCTGCTGCTGCTGCAGTAGGGTAGGGGGAAGGATCGGAAACACGGCGAGGGGCGGCTCATCCGGTGGACGGGCCGCCCCTCGCTATTGGCCGCTCTTCGCTATTCCAGCTCGTCGGTATCGACTTGACCGACTAGGGTGCCCAGGTCCTCGCCGCCGCAGATCCGCTCCATCGTGCCCCGCTCGCTGAAGTCGAAGACGTGGATCGGCAGCGCATGGTCCCGGGCCAGGAGGACCGCGGACTGATCGATGATCGTCAGGTTCTGGCGGATGATCGAGTTGTAGTGCATCCGCCGGTAGAGCCGGGCCGACGGCTCGGTGCGGGGATCGGCGGTGAAGATCCCGCGGGCCCGGTTCTTGGCGAAGAGCAGGGCGTCGGACCGCGTCTCGATCGCCCGCTGGGCCGCGGTGTAGTCGGTGGTCACGTACGGGTTCCCCGTGCCGCCGGCGAAGACGACGATGTACCCCTTTTCGAGGTGGTGCACGGCCCGCAGGCGGATGAACGGCTCGGCCACGGTGTTGATCGGGATCGCGGTCATCACCCGCACCTCCGCCCGGCCCTCGGACTTCGAGGTCAGCACGCCGCGCAGCAGCAGGCTGTTGATCACCGTTCCCATCATCCCGATGTTGTCGGCCTCGGCGCGCTCGATCCCCCAGTGCGAGCTGAGGGTGCCGCGGAAGATGTTCCCGCCCCCGATCACCACCGAGACGGCCACGCCGAGGTGATGCAGACCGAGGACCTGCTCGGCGATGTGGTCCAGGGCCTCGGGGTCGAAGCCGCCCTCGCGCTGGCCGGAGACCGCCTGTCCGCTCAGCTTCAGCACCACCCGCTCGTACCGCATTCCCGTCGCTCTCCTCTCGCCGTCGCGATGACCGTCCGCCCTTACAGCAGGCGGCCCGGCCTGACCGTTGCCGCCTGGGGGTAGGCCCGCCCCAGCTCGTTGGCCTGCTCGACGAACCGGTCGACCTGACGGCCGGCCATGCCGACCCGCGCGGCGTTGTCTCGGATCACCTCGCGCACCTGTTCGAGGTCCAGGGGGAAATGGGGGTCAGCGCCCAGCCGCTCGTCCAGGTCGTTGCGAGTCAGGCCCTGCTCGCGCATCTCCAGGGCCACGGCCACCGCGTGCCGGCGGATCGCCTCGTGCGCCTGCTCTCGTCCGGCGCCGGCCCGGACCGCCTCCATCAGCAGGGTGGTGGTCGCCAG
>JBAZUN010000171.1:0-384 GCA_041661365.1 Candidatus Latescibacterota bacterium | reverse complement strand
CTCGAGGTCGTTGCGGATCACGGCCTCGTACGCCCCCATCTCGGCCACCACGTGGAGCAGGGTCTCCACCATCCCGTCAAAGGCGAAGAAGGCGTCGGGCAGGGCCACCCGTCGGACCACCGAGCAGGAGACATCCCCCTCGAACCACTGGTCGCCGGCCAGGGCCCCCAGCATGTGGACGTACCCGCCCAGGACCGCCTGCAGTCCGTTCACCCGCTCGGTGTTGCGGGTGTTCATCTTGTGCGGCATGGCCGAGGAACCGACCTGACCAGGGGCGAATCCCTCGGTGATCATCTCGCCGCCGGCCATCAGCCGGAGGTTGCGGGCCAGGTTGGCCATCCCCGAGCCCAACTGATACAGGCAGGAGACCACCTCGAAGTCGAG
>JBAZUN010000170.1:9357-11319 GCA_041661365.1 Candidatus Latescibacterota bacterium | reverse complement strand
ATGTGTGGGTAATTGAATTTAAACGCATAAAATGAATGATTCGATTGAACATAGTGAATTAATTATCTGTGAAGATTGTCATCAGAAATTCCCGAAACCAACATCAAAAAGAAAAGTTTGTGTTAAATGCTCAGTGCAGCGAAGGAATAAAGCAAGTAAGCAATATGCGTATGACCATTATGGGACTAAGCCGCAAAAGGAAAAATCGAGTTTTGAAATGTGGAATAGATTGTGGAGAGAAGAGCTATGGATGAGGTGGTGAAAAAAGACTTCCCAGGGCAGTCAAATTGACTTCCCAAAACACAAAAAAGACTTCCCAAAAGAGTTCCCAAATGGCGAAAATAGATTATAAATGACAATTTCAAAATCAATATCAGTTCTTGTACGTACATACACACATGTATAGCTATACTTTCAAAACTATTCTCAATCTTAAAAATGAAAATTATTAATCCTGAACCCAATGCCGAGAGATAAGAACCTACGAAAGAAAAAATATGATCTTCTTGTTCACCGCGATGGAGAGAGATGTCAGATATGTGGAAGAGTGCCGCCGGAAGTTTATTTAGAAGTCGACCACAAAGATGGTGATGAAACGAACGATGCTGATGAGAATCTATGGCTGCTTTGTCGTAGTGATCATCGTAAGAAGCATCCTCGTGGGAAGAATAAAAAAGGGGAACATATAGTAACAAAGCGTGTCGTATCGGTTGATAACTACAAGGAAATAGTTGATCAAAGTAGAATGTCTCCGGAGATGTATCAGAACAAGAAAGCTGAACCTGCTTTTCGGCATTGGCTATACAACAAAATGAAAGAAAATGGGGTGTTATCAGTCGCTCAGATCATAGCATCAGGTGCGGAGAAAGCGGGTTGCAGTACGTATGCAGTAAGGACGAATTACCTTGTGAAATGTATTAGTGATGAAGGGTTATATTGTCGCTACTATGATGAGGATCGTAAGATGTGGATGGTTGCGTTTAGGAATGCTGCAGCAATTGGAGTAATGACAGAAGCCATAGACTTTGAGGATGTAAATGACACAAAACATTGAGGTTTATTTCATCAATGAGGAGAATTACCAATGAGTAAGGGGCAAAATCTTAGCAGAAAGATGTCATCGCTGGGATTGACCGCAAACTTTGATAAGACACGACTTGCCAAACAAGCGGAGAGATTTCCAAAGGCTGCATCAATGGCAATCAATCGAATAATGAAAGATGCGAAGGCCATGATTATCAGGAAAGTAAGATCTGAATATAATGTTGACAAAGATCTATTTGCCGTTAAACTCGATCTTATACCGGCCACAAGAACAAATTTAGCATCGCGTTTTAGGGCAGTAAGTAGACCCTTGACGGTGTATCGATTCTATGATCACCGAGATAAGCAAGGCGTATATGTTGAAATCACAAAAGGAAAAGTTGAATTGTTAAGAACGGCATATCCTATTCGATTCAAGTCAGGAAAGATTTTTATTGTAAAGCGTGAGGATGGCAAGCTTCATATATACAGAACGATATCAATACCAGAGATGATGGGAACGATAAACACCATGCAAGAGTGGAATGAATTTGTTCACGAGAAACTTCCAGCGGAGTTAAATCGGTTAATCAAAGTGTTCAAAGAATAAATCGCGGGTCCTTTCCAGACATTCAAAATGTGGGTGCGTAGCGAGCGCAAAGCGTTTTTAGTTACAACCAAAAAAAATCACCGTTCCATACCATAGGAGAAATGACATGATTATCGTTGAAAAGAAGATTAGTGAGTTGATTTTTGCCGAACATAACGCCCGGCATTTGACAAAAGATCAAGCAAAAGTGCTGAGTGAAAGCATTACAAAGTTCGGTTTTGCACAGCCAATTATTATTAACGCGCACCCGAAAAGAAAAAATATAATTGTTGGCGGCCACCAGCGAGTGATTATTGCAAAGAAGTTAAAGATTAAAATTGTTCCTTGCG
>JBAZUN010000170.1:2434-9347 GCA_041661365.1 Candidatus Latescibacterota bacterium | reverse complement strand
AGTGAACTTGCCGATTGATGAAGAACGCGAACTGAACATTCGCTTGAACAAAAACAACGGAGAGTGGGACAAGGAATTGCTGCAGGAACATTTTGACGTAAAAGAGCTTATACATTGGGGCTTCACGAAAAAAGAATTAGAACTTGACGTTGCAAAACTTGTTGACAGACCAACAGAGCGCAAGAAAGTACGCGCAAATGTTGAAGTGCAGTTCCAATTAGGTGAGGTGCGATTTACATTACCGCAAGAACGATACGTAAAATGGATTGATGCACTGGCTAAAGAGGTTGGAATGAAAAAAGAAAAGCAAGTTGAAACGATTATGAACCGATTAAAGATTGATACCAAAACCAAAAACGCATCCAAGAAAAAATAATCATGAAACGTCATTTCAAAATACAACTTGTGCCGATCGATTCCATTAAGGGCGCTGAGTATAACCCGCGGGCGTTTGATGCGAGTAGGTTTAAGCTGATAAAAGAATCACTCCGGAAACTCGGATGGATATTACCGGTATACGCATGCGATGGTGTGCTACTTTCCGGACACCAACGGACACGAGCGTGGAAGAGTTTAGGATATTCCGAGATCCCCGTGGTGGAAGTTGAAGGACTTTCTGCAGATGAAATGCGCGGACTGAATATTCTTTTCAACCTGGCCACAAATGATTTCCGCAGAGCAAACCTAACCGATCAAATTTCTTCCGAAGCTCCGAAGCTTCCGAAGGGAAAATTCAATCCCTATCCCTGTATGAATTACGAAATGCGCGGAGTTGAGGGAATGATGATGAAATACGGAATCAGTTACGGTGATGCGGACGGTTGGCAATACACAAAATCGATGTTGCAGAAAGGTGTATTGGTTCCGCTGGTGGTAAGTAGCGACGAAAAACTTGCAAACGGAAACAAACGATTATTCGCACTCGCAAAAGCCGGTATTGAACAAGTGCCGGTAGTTTTCACATCGCTTCCCGCAAAGTATATTGAATATTTTCTAAATAAAGTTTCAATGGACTTTGATCTGAAGAAAACCTACTCAACACAAATGCGATGGGGAAGTTTTCGCCGGTTACGATTAAGCCGCGAGTTTCTCGGGCACGGGTTCAGCGCGTGGATTCGAATGCAGGAATTTGCCAAGTGCCGGGACTTTGATCACACGCTCCCCGAGAACACCGAGAAACTGATAAAGCGATTCGGGAAAACAATTATTGATTTCGGCGCGGGACATTTGCACGAAACGGAGATGCTGCGAAGTATCGGAATGAATGTCTATCCGTTTGAACCGTATCACGTAACAACGCAAGACAAACCGGATAGAACAGCAAGCAGGTATGTAGCAATTCCTTTATTGCAAGCGATCGCTGCAAAAAGAAAATTCGACAGTATCGTGATCAGTTCGGTGTTCAATTCGGTTCCGTTCAAAGAAGATCGGGATAAGATTCTCACCATTTGTGCATCGTTGAGCGACAAAGTATTTATTTGCACACGCGCTGAACGCGATCCACAATTTCAAAATGCAACGGGACGAACAAATTTCAGTGAAGGAAATTTTGGTCACGTAAATATGATGGCGAACTATGAGAGCAATACAATTCTCGGAGAGATCATTTCCGGTGCGCCAAAGGCACAGAAATTTTATACGCTCGTTGAGTTGAAGGAACAAGTCGGGAAATTTTATTACAACGTTGTTGGATTTGACGGCGGGAATAATGTCTTTGTTTCCGGAAGCGGTGCAAAGAAGATGAAGAAATCAAACCTACGAGCTGCAATCAATTTTGAATTCAACCTTCCATACCCGAATGAAGAAAGTTTGGGAATGGAGAAGGACGCAATAAAAGCATTTACAAAACGAGGGCTATTATGAAAACAATCATTCTCTTAGATCTCAACTACACATTAGTATCCAACAGCGAGAAAAAGAAAGCGCCATTTATAAAACAAATTGAAGGTGAAGAGTACCGAAAGGAACTTATCGAGTTGGTCCGTCCGCATACCGTTTTGCTAATAACTGCACGGCCAATAAAATATGAAGTTTCAACAATTGAGAGTTTGAGAACTAAAACCGGATGGACTCCGCAGTTTACCGCCTTCAATAAATACAATCTTGCACCGCATTTATTCAAGAAAAAAATTGTAACGGAACAAATCCAGATTAAATTTCAAGATGTCGTGTTGATCGCAATCGAATCCAACCCGAAAACAATTGCAGAATATAAAAAATTGGGGATCCTATGCCTGAGCGTTCAATAACCCCTTCTGTATCTCCCCCTTACGGGGGGAGAATTCATACTAACGATTAGGAATTGATGATGAAAACAACGGAAAAACATATTGATAAAAGTTTGAAAATTAATAAATGGATGCATTTTGGTGGTGATGTTCCGAAACATTTCGATGAACATGTCCGGAAATCCATTCCAAACTACGAACGGGTGATGGAAAAGATCGGCTTCGTCTCTCAATTCTTTATCGAAAACGAATCGTCCTACCTCGATATTGGCAGTTCAACCGGCAGAAGTGTGTTAGAAGTGGTCTGGAACAATCGCGGGAAAGCGATGCACTGTGATGTTGTTGATGCAAGTCAGCCGATGGTGGATGAAATGCGGAAACGTTTCCGAAACCGAGAGAAACCGAAAACAACATTCAATTTTGTCTGCCTCGATGTAACAAAATTCTTTTTCACACAAAAATATGATCTCATTGTCGCGTCGTTGGTCATTCAATTCATCAAAAAAGAAATTCGGCAGGATCTTCTCAAAAATATTTATGATTGTTTGAATGCCGGCGGTGCATTCCTGTGGTTTGAAAAATGTTCCGAAGAATCAGCAATGGCAACGGACATTATGAAGCAATACGTGAATACGTACAAACAAAAAAGCGGTCTTTCTCCGGAGAGTGTGCTGAATAAAGATGATTCCCTTCGCGGAATAATGCCGTTGCGGGCCTATGAAGATAATTACGCATTACTGCAGAGCGTTGGCTTCACAAATATCACGGTGATGGACAAGGACATGAACTTCACGCTCTTTATGGCGATAAAATAATGGCAAAAGAAGTTGAAGAAAAAAAAGGATCGTTATTAACGCAAATGCAGTTCTTGGCCGTATTCGGTGTTGAACCGGGGATGATTCAGCGGTGGATTAAGTTTGGAATGCCGGTTGAAGGAAAGCAGAGTTACGATCTTGTGCAGGTCGGTCAATGGATCGTACGCCATTTACGTTCAGGATATATGACCACGGAAGAAGTCGCTCAAATGTTCGGATTGGACGACACTCGAACAATAAGAAAATGGAAAGATCAATTCGGTCTGCCTCAAGCCGACCCGGGATTTTATAAACGCGATGATGTTGTAAAATGGCGGGTAAAATATTTAGAAAAAAAATTAAAAGAAGTGCAATCCGGCGGTGCCGATGGAATGAGTCAAAGCACGCGCCTCAAACGGGTGCAATCACAGCGGCAGGAACTCCGCCTGCGAAAAGAAGCCGGTGCATTGGTCGAGATCGATAAAGTTATTCCAATCTTCGAAAAACTCTTTGCCCTTCAAGCACAGCGCAGAAAATTATTTTCCAAACGCACCAATCCGCAGCTCGATGGTGTCGATTCATTCGGTGAGCGCGAAAAAATATTGAACGAAAATATTGATGGAATCTTTACAGACATATACGAAACCGGAATCCGTGAACTCAATCGGCTACGCGAACTTTCTGGGCAGGGTGAAGACAGCATGGGGGCTGATGAAGCCGCCGGAAAAAATGCTTCCAAGCGAACTCGTAAACGGAAGACGCATACTCAGCGTCGAAACAAGTAACGAGCCCGGACCCTATAAGCTCGAACGAGCGTGGTATCACAAAGAGCCGACGGATGTATTTGCCGATCCGCGAATTCAAAAGATCACGCTCATGTGGGCATCGCGTACCGGCAAAACAACCGTGCTCGAAAACGGCGGCATCTTTAACAAGATGGTGCAAGACACCGGAAACATTCTTGTCATTCAGCCAACCGACAAAAAAGGAAAACGATGGAGCAAAACAAATCTCCGCACGTTCATTCGCGACAATCCAATGATTCAAGAACGGATGCCAGATCAAAATTCACGCTCGGCGGAAAACGAAATCTTATTCAAACCATACAGCGGCGGGTTGTTGGTCATCGGCGGCGCAAATGTTCCCGGCTCATTATCATCGTGGTCAATGGAAGAAGTATTATTCGATGAAACCGACGAATATCCGCCGACCGCAGAAAAAGAAGGCGACCCGATAGAGCTCGGTATGCAGCGCGCCGAAAATTTCCCCAACAAAAAATTTTGTTTCGCGTCAACGCCAACCATCAAGGGCGCATCACGCATCGAAGAGTCATGGCTCGAATCCGATCAGCGGCTATATCATGTTCCATGTCCGCTGTGTGGTGCAATGCAAATTCTCATCTTCTCGCCCAAATCAATGTTTGGTCATTTAACAAAAGGATACTTAAAATTTTTGCACAAAGGGAATGAAGTTACCTACGTAGCGTACGAGTGCGGAGATTGCCACCAAGATATTCTCCCACGGTACAAACACCTCATGGTTCGCAACGGCGAATGGCGGAAGCTTCGTCCGCAGGTCACCGATCACGCCGGCTTTCAAATCAGCCGATTGTATTCTCCCTGGGTACCGTGGAAAGATGTAGCGCAAAATTTTCTACGCACACACAAACGTCCGGAACGCTACATGGTCTTCGTCAACAAAGCATTGTCGGAACTATTCACGGAAAATATTTCGCACGAATTCACCGAAGATGAAATGTTGATGCGCAGAGAGGTTTACGAGAAAATTCCGAATGCCGTCGCATTCTTAACGCTCGGTGTAGATGTGCAGGATAATCGTTTTGTGCTCACGCTGTGGGGATGGGGAAGAGAGCAGGAAGCATGGCTCATAGAATATGCGATGATCACCGGCTCGCCGGAAGAAAAAACAACGTGGGACATGCTCGACGAATACATCACGCGCCCGCGCGAATTTGAAAACGGATTTCCGTCACGGTTCGGAAAGATCGGCGGCATCCTCGGTGTTGCGGTCGACAGCGGCGATCACTCAAAAGAAGTTAATGCGTATGTTGCGGCAAGAAAAAATAAAAGATTGTTCGCCGTCAAAGGCGCGAAGGACCGGCAAAAAGATTTTGTCGTCCGTTCGGCAAATAAAAAACTCCGCAATCCGTTAATCCTCATCGATACATTTCAGGGAAAAAAATCGATCTATTTCCGGATGAACATCGAAGCAAAAAAAGATGAGTTTGGAAAATTACTGCCGACGCCGCAATACATGCATTTTCCAATGAGTGTTGAAAAAGAATTTTTCGACCAGTTAACATCCGAACGATTAATCGTCAAACGCATCAACGGCCACCCGCGTCAGGTATGGTCACTGCCAAGCGGAAGAGAAAATCACGTCCTCGATGCCACCGATTACGCATTAGGTGCACTGCACGTCATAACACCCGGCGGCGCTCGGAACATCGATATTTTTTTAGATCGAATAAAAACCGCGCTCGAATTAAAAATGCAGGCAGCGCTCGGCAGTCATCCTGAGCGAACGAGCGAAGCGAGAGAGTCGAAGGATCTGCAGCTTAATGATGACAGTCAACCAGAGCAAACAACCGCACCGAAAGAAGCACAGCAAAAATTCACGGTCGGTCGCAAACGCAAAAAACTAACAATGAAAATGCGGCGATAAAATGAATAATAAAATTGACAAACTTCATATTTATTTCGAGGGCGAAGAAAGCGAATACATTCGCAAGGTATCGCAAAAAACGGGATGGAGTGCCGATTATGTTGCGCACTTTTTGATCCGTAATATTATGGCGATGGAGCAAACAACTGAAATCGAACTGAAAGATGATGTATTACCGAATAATTCAGTACGACCGGGGACGGCACCGATCAAATTTAGAAAAAAATTACGAATGCAAATGAAAACGTAGATATTACCTCTTTACCAACGGAATTTGCCTTGTTTCTATTTCATCCCTCATAATTCATCCTTCCTATTTTAATAAAAATGTTTAAAACGGTTGTTGTCTACTTTCTAATATTTATGTAAACTTCCATTGAACGAAACACCCTCACTCCCGTGAGAAACCACGCAATGGCAGCGCGCCCGTAAAAAGGCGCGTTACCGGAGCGGGCACCAAAAAAATAATTCAATGGCAGAAATTACAACCATAATTCCAAAAAAATTTACCGCAGGCGAAACAATCGTTTTCCACCAATACGACTCGTCGCTCTATCCGCAATCATCCGGCTTCGTTCAAAAATGTACAATCAACGGCACAGGCGGCAAAAAAACAATCACGGCAAATTTTTCCGGAGGGATATGGACGTTCACGCTCAAAGCAAACGAAAACATATTCACCGCCGGAATCTATTCGCTCTATCTGTTCGCAACAAAAGGAGCCGATGCCACCGAAGAAACATACGGAATAAAAAAAGTATCGCTCACCATAGAAGCGTCGCTAAAAACAGAAACACTCGTCGATCAACGGTCGCAAGCGCAGCAAGAATTAGATCTGCTCAACACCATCATTAAAGCATTTGTTGAAGACGGGCTTGCCGAAGTAACGGTCGGAACACGAACCTATCGCCGTGTCGAATTAAAAGCATTACAAGAACAGCGCCGAGCCGTAGAAAAAACATTAAACAGCGAACAGCGCGGCGGAAAACGAAAACGGTATTTGTGGAAACTCAGCAACGCATAAAAAAGTAATCCTGAGCGAAGTCGAAGAATGAAGAAAATAAAATGCCATTAGTCACGCAAAAAATATTTAAGCTCGCAGAAAACGTCGAAAAGAACGTTCGTCATTTCTTTTCCGGCGAGCTTGCAGTAAGCGGTGCCAAACACAAACGCAGTGGCAGGCGGTCGCTTCCCGCAACAAACACC
>JBAZUN010000170.1:0-2423 GCA_041661365.1 Candidatus Latescibacterota bacterium | reverse complement strand
AACAGTATGGAGCCGTTGGAAAAAATTCTTACCTCCAATTGGCTCATTCGCGAACGCGCCCGCTTCCTCGAAAAATCGAACGACTTTGCAGAGCGGTTCTTTCTCGAAATCCGCACCAACATTCCGGGACCGAACGGTTTCACGTTTCAATCCATAATTAAAGAATTAACCAAAGATAAAAACGGAAAATGGAATCACGTTCCCGACACACTCGCCAACAAGAAGATCGAAGAAGCGTTCACAGACTATTCCGATTCCGCCGATCTATGTTCCATCGATGGCCAATACACACGCCGCGCAATTGAAGATGCACTCGCCGTAGGATGGGCGCGTGATGGTGAAGCATTTCTCAGAATTATTCCGAACGCCGAAGCAAAGTACGGATCGCAAGTGCAGATCATCGAGCCGGAACTTGTTGACGAATTTTTGAATAAAAAACTCGACAACGGCAACATCATTAAAATGGGAATCGAAATCGACAAGTGGCGCCGTCCGGTCAATTATTATCTCAAAAAGAAAACAACATCCAGCGAACTGTGGGGCTACGGCACAAGTCACTCGCTTGCCGATTATGAGATCATTCCCGCGGACGAAATGTTCCACTTGTTCGACAAAAAATATCCGAACCAAACCCGCGGAATCTCGCTTCTTGTGCAGTCAATGATTCGGTTAAAACGGCTCTCCGATTATGAAGAAGCCGTTTTGCTCGCCGCACAGTATGCAGCATCAAACCCCGGATTCTTCTCGGATAAACTTCCCGAAGAAGCGGAAGATCTCAAGCTCGGTGATGCCGTAACCAAAGTAACGGAAGACGGAAACGAAGAAGAGACCGGCGATGAAGTCGTGGAGATCGTTCCCGGCTTGCAGCAAGATATCGGGTTCAAAGATTATACGCAGATGAAAGCGGAATTCCCGTCGCCGCAGCACGAAGATATTTTCAAAACAACGGCGCATTCATTCTCGGCAGGTATGGGCGATGCGTATTCATCCATCACAAACGATCTCGGTGATACATCCTATTCGTCATCGCGCACCGGGTTAATGGATGTGCGTGAAATTTACAAGCTCCGCCAAAAAATAATCATCGAAAGAATTCTCATTCCGTGGTTCAAGCGGTGGATAAAGTTTGCCATTCTCAACGGCGCGGTCAATCTGCCAATTTCAAAGCTCGAAAAATTTACAAAACCATGGTTCATCGGTCGCCGGTGGGGAATGATGGATCCGCTGAAAGATGTCATGGCAATTGCGCTCGCAATCGAATACGGACTTGAAACACGGACAAACGCACTGGCGGAATTTGGAAAAGACATCGAAGAGATCAACGCAGAATTGGCGGAAGAACAGCAAGACGCGAAGGATGCCGGTATCGTCCTAAAATTCAATTCCGAATTGGCGATGAACGCCGTCAATGCAGACAATGCAAACAATCAAAACGATTCCAATGCCGAACCATCGCAAAAGAAAAATACACAGCGCTCCGAAGAAGAGATAATGGAAGAACGGACGCTGCAAAGCGCACTGATGATTTTATTAAAACGAAAACAAAACGGCCACACCAAACAATCGGTCGCCGCCTAAGGAGGAAAAAATATGCCGATACCAAAGATGCACCGCTTGCAGGCGGAGAAAATTGAAACCCGCGCAATTCCGGTAACGCCAAATTCCTACGATGAAAAAACACACTCGTTTGAATGCGTAGCCGCAACGGAAAACCGTGTACAAGTCCTCGACTACGAGCGCTGGGAAATTGTCGATGAAATTCTATTGATGTCCGGCTATCGCTCGCCCGCAAGTTCTCCCGATAAGTCGCCCTTGCTCGATACGCACATGCGATGGTCAATCGATACGGTGCTCGGAAGCGGACGCGATTGGAATGTACAGGGGGACAAACTCATTTGCCGCGGATATTTGTCATCGGTTGAAGAAGGAGCGAAGGCAGAAACAAAAATTCGCGAAGGGCACGTTGATAGCGTCTCGCTCGGCTATTCCGTCGATCAAGCGGTGTGGATTGAAGATGGGACGACCGCCGTAGTGAACGGACGTCAATTCACCGGTCCCGTAAAAGTGGCAACGCAATGGACACGGCGTGAACTCTCGCTGGTGCCAATTGGCGCGGATGATTTTGGGAAGATTCGTTCCATGCGCGCCGCACAGCTTGGTTTACCAGAAACAGCAGACGATCAACAGATTCGAAGTATGATTCAAAAAATAAATAACAAACCAACATCACAATCAAGAAAGGAGTCTTCAATGACCCTCGAAGATCTGCAAGTAAAAGTAACAGAGATGGACGGACGTATTGCAGTGTCCGAAAAAGCACTCACAGAGTCGCGCCAGGAAGCAACGACCGCAAAGGCGGAGCTTGAAGCGGCAAAGCTCGAATCAACAAACGTTAGAGAGATCGTGGCAACGGTGGCATTATA
>JBAZUN010000169.1:5063-11348 GCA_041661365.1 Candidatus Latescibacterota bacterium | reverse complement strand
GACCTCGTCCTTACCAAGGACGCGCTCTACCAACTGAGCTACATCGGCTCTAACGTGGTGTGACTATAGAGCGTTACGCCATGTGGAGCGGGAAACGGGATTCGAACCCGCGACATCGAGCTTGGAAGGCTCGCGCTCTAGCCAACTGAGCTATTCCCGCGTCGCCCCTGACCAAGTATATCATGAACTCAAACTCACAGACTTGTAAAATTACGCCGCTGTCTCAAGTCTGTCAAGTGGCGCATCCCCTAGTCATGGAATGACCCCACAAGAGAAGGGGCGACCGAACCCGAACGGTCCGGTCGCCCCGTGTTCTTCTCAACTCCAGCTCTTAGGCCGTCCGGCGTGCCACTCGTTCCTGTTCGGCCAGGCGCGGGAGATAATACTCCGTCATGTAATGGCGCTTGCAGTACCCCCGCGAGGAGTGCTTCTCGGTGCAGCCCGGCACTTGACAGGCTTTGCGGCCGTAGATCCGCTCCCGCTCGGGGGTCAGGCGCCCATAGCGCCGGGTCTGCTGATAGTGCCGGAAGCAGAATCCCTTGGCGATCTGGGGCTCCTGGCATCCATCGACCAGGCACTGGTCCCCCCGGCGCCGATACTCCCGCTCCGGGGTCAACCGACCATGGCGTCGAACCTGCTGGTAATGCCGCGGGCAATACCCCGCGGTCCTGGCCTCGCGCTCGCACCCTCCGGCCCGGCATACCGGGCGCCATATGGCCTTGACGATCTTGTCCATGATAGCCACCTCGTGGTAAAGAGAGGATCAACACCTCTCACCACTAGGCTCAAGCAAGATCAAGGCCACTCTATCAGGCATTTATCAAAGAGCGAACATCACAGACCACAGAAGCAAAACAGCGCACCGATATGCAATTTGGTTATCCCGCCCTCCCTTGGCGGAGGGCATTGAGGAGCCTTTTCCTTTACTGCTGACACCACCGTCTCACTATCGATACTATCCATATCCGGAAATTTGCAGTTGTCCCCGTAGAAACAATAGATTACAAATTTTACAATCTAAGCTCGAAAATGAGACTGGTATCGCATTTTCACGACTTCAGACTGCAACCCCAACCTTCGCAACCGGCGGTACAGGGTAGCTCGACTGACCCCAAGCAGTTGTGCGGCGGCGACCACGTCTCCACCCTGAGCGCGAAGGGCTTCGAGGATCACTTTCTTGACCGACTCTTCGTGATCCCACTGTGCCCGCTCAAAGGCCCCTAGCTTTTCCTCTCCCGGGCCAGGGGTCCGTTTCAGCTCCTCCCGCAGACGCGCCGGCAGATCATCCCAGCCGATAACCCGTCCCTTGACCATCGCCACCGCGTGCTCGATCGCGTTTTCAAGCTCCCGCACGTTCCCTGGCCAGGGGTACTCGACCAGGCGGGCAACGACCTCGTCCTCCACCTCGGAGACCACCTTGGCGTTTCGCTCGGCGAAGCTGCGCACAAAACGATCGACGAACAGCGGGATGTCGCCCTGCCGCTCGCGAAGCGGCGGGATCTCCAGGGTGATGACGTTGAGCCGGTAAAGCAGATCGCGGCGGAACTTACCCTCCTCGACCGCCCGCTGGAGATCGCGGTTGGTGGCGGCCATCAACCGGCAACTGATGGGAATGGTATGGTCGCCGCCGACCCGGACGATCGCCTTCTCTTGGAGGACCCGCAGCAGCTTCACCTGCACCTCGAGCGGAATGTCGCCGATCTCGTCGAGGAAGAGCGAGCCGCCGCTGGCCAGCTCGAATTTCCCCAGGCGACCCTTCTTGCTGGCTCCGGTGAAGGCCCCCTCCACGTACCCGAACAACTCGCTCTCGATCAGATCCCGCGGCATGGCGGCGCAGTTCACCGCCAGGAACGGTCCCTCACTGAAGGCACTGGCATTGTGGATGGCCTGGGCGAAGACCTCCTTCCCCGTTCCCGTCTCTCCCTGGATAAGGATGTTGGAGGTGGTACCGGCCGCGATCCGCGCCAATTCCTTGGTCTTGTCGATCGCCGCGCTCCCGCCGACGATGTCGTCGAAGACGAAGGTCCGCTGGGTGCCGATGACCCGGTTCACGAGTCGGCCGACCTCCCCCATCTCGCGGAAGGTGAGAACCGCTCCCAATGACCGCCGGCCCGCGTCGAGGATCGGCTGCAGGTTGGCCAGCGCCGCTATCCTGCCGTTGGCCGTCCGGAGGCTGATGACCCGGTTGCTAAACTGTCCCCCGGTATCCAGCCACTCGCGCAACGGGGGCTTGTCCTCCACCAACTCGCCGATGGCCGGCAGGGGCCCCGAGCGCTCGACCCAGCCGAAGACCCGCCGGGCCACGGTGTTCGCCTCGGCGACGGTACCGTCGCGATCGATGGCCAGCAGTCCGTCCGAGATCGACTGCAGCAGGGCCTGGGAGCGATTGTAGAGGACCCGCAACTCCTCGCCCTGCTGCTTTTCGGTTCGTACCAGATCCTGCAGCCGCACGGTCAGGCGGATGTCCTCGATCTCGGCGGCGATCTGGCTGGACAGCGCGAAGAGCATGTTGAGGTCGTCCATGTCGAAGAGCCGCTTGCGCCGGCCACCGGCCTCGACCTTGTCGAACAGGGCCAGGGTGCCGACCACCCGCTCCTCGACGACCAGCGGCACGCACAGGACGGACGACCCCCCCGCCCCAAGGTCCCGAATGGTCCGGACGTCATCGATCACGATCGGCTCGCCGGTGGCGGCCACGAACTCGGCGATCCGCTTCTCGTAGCGGGTATCGAAGGGGGTCTCGGCGTCGGTCACCATGGTGGCCATCGCCAGGGTGCCGTCCTCGACCACCAGGCGCACGGCCGACCCCTTGGCGCTCAGCGCCTCGGCGGCCCGGGCCGCGATGAGCTCCAGAGTCTCGTCGAGCCCCAGCCCCGAATTCATCGCCTGGCCGAATTCGTTGAGCGCCTGCACCTCACTGGTCCGGCGCTGGAGCATCTCCTGCCGCTGGGCCGCGCGGATCAGGGCCGTGAGCAGGGGCGGCACGGCGTGCTCCAGCACGGACATCTCGGCGGCGGAGAAGGCCCGCCCCTGGGCGTCGCACAGGGTGCAGATCCCGAGAAGCTGATCGTGGTCCCAGAAGGGAGCGGCGGCCAGACTGCGGGTAACGGCCCCCTGACCCGCCCCCGGGAGAACCGGGTAAGGCCGGGCCACCTGGATCGGCCTGGCGTGACAGGCGGCCAGCCCGGTAACGCCCTGCCCGAGCCGCAGCCGCTCCTCGATCCCCTGGCGATCGCCGGCCACGGCCTGCAGCACCAGTTCCTCGGTCCCCTGGTCCTGCAGGTGCACGGCGCAACTGGCGACCGCGAAGCGTCGCCTGAGCACCTCGGCAAGGGTGGCCAGCCCCTCGACGATGGACGGCGGCTCCACGATGAGGTCGATGGCCTCCCGCCAGAGGGCGGCTTCGAAGCTGGACGTGTCGATCATCGTCACCCCCATCCACCGCGCGCGGTCGGCTCGTCAGGGCCACCGGCGGCAGAAAAAGGGAACTCCCGGAGAACGGGCCCCCGGGAGTTCATTGCCGGATCCGGACCAGTCTCGGTCAGCGCGAGATCCTCTCGATCCGGTAGCGGAGCACCCCCGCGGGAACGCGGATCTCGACTTCCTCTCCCTCGGCGTGCCCGAGCAGGCCTTGGCCGATGGGGGACACGGTCGAGATCTTCCCGGCCTCGAAGTCGGCCTCCTCCGGGGCGACCAGGGTGTAGCGAAGCTGACGGTTGGACTTCAGATCGAGCAGCTCGACCCTGGCACCGATGTAAATCTTGTCGCTGGGGATCGACTGCTGTTCCAGCAGCAGCACCCGGCTCAGGGTCTCCTCCAGGCGATTGATCCGCTGCTCCAGAAACAGCAGCCTTTCCTTGGCGGCCGCGTATTCCGCGTTCTCCGCCAGATCACCGTATTGTCTGGCCTGCTGCAGGGCCTGCCGGACCGCCGGACGCTCGGTCTCCTTGAGCCCCTGGAGCTCGGCCTGAAGTTTCTCGTACCCCTCGCGGGACAGGTACACCTCGCTCATGCGCGGCCTCTCTGAACCGGGCGAGATCACGGTCCCCCGCCCAAAGAAAAAACGGAAGCGGCTAGCGCTTCCGCTGCGACGCCTGAAAACTGGTGCAAAGATACACAAACCGCCCTGCCGATGCAAGCACCAAGGAGGGCAGGGAGGCCGGCCGACTCCGGCTTGTTCCCGCCGCCGGCCCGACCTCCCCGTCCCTACGCCGCGTACCCGCTCAGTTCAACGGACAGTTCGCCGGACCACGGCCGTCGCGACAGGCCGCGCAGGGTCCCTCTCCTTCGCACCGGGGGATCTGGCCGTTCCCCAGCACGGCAAAGGCCGAGAGCTTCCGCTCCAGGTCATCGCTCTCGCAGGACGGGCAGGTCACCTCGCCACTGCCTTGGACGAGGGCCTCGAACTCCTCCTTGCACTTCCGACAGACGTACTCGAAGATGGGCACCGGCGCTATTCCTCCCAGGCGGCTAGGCGTGCAGGGCCTTCTGGTACAGACCCACGCTGTAGAATTCGTAGGAAGCGGCCTTGTCGGGGAAATCCATGACGTGCACGGTGAATCGCGAGGGGACCCCGCATCCCGGCATGTGGTCGCGGAAGAACCCCGAATAGGCCTCGGCGTATTCCTTGTACAGCCGCTGCTGCTCCTCGTGGTACCGCTGCGGTTCGGCCACGGGATTGATCCCCTTGGGCTGAGCGCCGAAGGCGTGGACCTCGATGAAGTCGATCTGGGAGATGGAACCGCAGATGCCGGCCTCCTGCAGCCACTTCTCCCAACAGCGAAAGACCATCTCCACTTCCTTGAGCGGTTCCATGGTCACCAACTCGTCGCGACCGAGGATCCCCTTGGCCGAGTATCCTCCGGTAAGACCGGCGAAGTGGATCTTCAGGTCACCGCCGCCCAGGTCCTCGGTGACCAGGGCCGACAGGGTGGGATGATCCCCCCCGTAGTAGTAGGTCAATCGTCCGCGCTTTCTGACGTTGAAGGCCATCTCGCGTTCCCTCCTCGAGGCGTGAACGGATCCGGCCGCCGGGCGAAGCCTACAAAGCCTCGACCAGCAGCTCGGTCCAGTGGCGTGCGGTTCTGCCCGTGCCGTCGGCGATCTGGTGCCGGCACGAGGTACCGGCCGCGGCGATCTCCACCGTCGGATCAGCGGCCCTGATCGCGGCGAAGAGCCGCTCCTCACCGATCTTCATCGACAGGTCGTAGTGCTCCTTCTCGTACCCGAAACTCCCGGCCAAGCCGCAACAGCCCGAATCGATCTCGACGGCGTGGTAGTTTGGCGGCAGGTTGAGAACCGCCACGGTGTCGGAGGTGCCGCCCAGGGCCTTGTGCTGGCAATGCCCGTGTACGAGGATGTTCTTGGCAGTGCCGGTGAACGGCAGCTCGAGCTCGCCGGTACGGGAAAGACCGACCAGGAACTCCTCGAGCATGAAGGCGTGATCGGCCACCAGGCGGGCCTCGGAACCGGGAACCAGATCGAGGTAGTCGTCGCGCAGCGTCAGGAGACAGCTCGGCTCCAACCCGAGGATCGGCCACCCCTTCGCGGCCAGGGGCGCCAGCACCCGCAGGTTGTGTCGGGCGTGCTCCCGCGCCTGGCGCAGGAACCCCTTGGAGATCATCGGCCGCCCGCAGCAGACCTTGCCGTCGGCCAGCACCACCTCGTACCCGGCGCGCTCGAGGATGATGGTGGCGGCCATCCCGATCTGCGGATCGCTGTGCTCGGTGTAGGTGTCGTGGAAAAGCACCACGGGACCGCGGGTGGAACGGCGGCGGTGGTGCCCCTCGAACCAGGTCGAGAACCGCCGGCGGGTGAAGCGGGGCATCTGCCGCCGCGCCTCGATACCGATCACCCGGTCTAGGAGCCAGCGGGTCGGCGCCGCGCCGGCAATCCAGTTGGAGATCGGGGCGAACGCCGAGCCCCAGCGGCTGATGAGGTCGATCCGGGCGAAGAGCCGTGACCGCAGCGGATAGCCGTGAATCGCATAGTATTGAGCGAGGAACTCGTACTTCAGCTTGGCCATATCGACGCTGGAGGGGCATTCGCCCTTGCAGGCCTTGCACTCGAGGCAGAGGTCCATCACCTCGAAGAGCTGCCGGCTGGCCAACCCATCGGCGTCCAGGGTCCCCGAAAGGGCGGCTCGCAGGGCATTGGCCCGTCCCCGGGTCGAGTGTTCCTCCTCCAGCGTGGCCATGTACGAGGGACACATGGTGCCGACCTTCTGCTTGCGGCAGTGCCCCACCCCCGAGCACATCTCAACCGCCTGCTGGAACCCACCGCCGG
>JBAZUN010000169.1:0-5053 GCA_041661365.1 Candidatus Latescibacterota bacterium | reverse complement strand
AGAAGGTCTCCACCCGCTTCGGCCGGTACAGGGCACCGTACCGCAGATCCTGGTCCATCCGGCCGGCCCGGACGATCTTCCCGGGGTTCATCAGGCCATGCGGATCGAAGAGCTCCTTGACCTCCTCGAACAGCCGGGTCGTCCGCTCCCCGAACATCTTGGGGAGCCACTCGCTGCGGGCCAGGCCGTCGCCGTGCTCGGCCGACATGGTGCCGCCGTATTCGAGCACGAGGTCGCTGATCTCCTCCTCCAGCCGCCGCAGCACCCGAATCCCGTCCGGCTGCTTGAGGTCGAGGATCGGGCGGATGTGCAGGACCCCGACACTGACATGGGCGTAGTACACGGCCGTGACCCCCTGCCCGGCCATGACCTGGCGCACCCGCCGCACGTACTCGGGCAGATGCTCCACGGGAACGCAGGTGTCCTCGAGACCGGCCGTCGGCTTGGCGTCCCCCTTCATCCCCATGAGCACCCCCAGCCCGGCCTTGCGCAGCTCCCACATGCTCCGCTGAGCCACGGCCTCGCAGGCCCGCACCGTGGCGTACCCCAGGCCCCGCTCGGCCAGCCGATCCTCGAGGAGATCCATCTTGAGCTCGAGCTCCTCCTCGGTGTCGGCGTAGTATTCGACGAAGAGCAGGGCCTCGGGATCTCCCTGAAGGAACCGCCGGCGCGGCGCGTGCTCGATCGACCCCTTGGTCAGGTCGAGGAGCAACCGGTCGGTTAGCTCGACCGCCGCCGGTCCGGTATCCAGCGCCACCAGGTTGGCCTCCATGGCCTCGATCAGGTCGTGGAAGTGACAGGCCACCAGGGCCGTGTTGGCCGGCCGGTCGACGAGGCGCAACTTGGCCTCGAGCACGCCGCACAGGGTTCCCTCGGAGCCGACGATCAGCTTGCTGAGGTCGAAGGGCCGATCCGGCCGGATCAGCTCGTCCAGGTTGTACCCGGCCACCCGGCGCATGACCTTGGGGAAGGAACGCTCGATCTCCTCGCGGTTCTCGGCCGCCAGACGGGGAAGCTCGCGGTAGAGCCTCCCCTCCAACCCGGGACGGGATTCCCTGGCCGGGCGCTCCTCTTCCGTGACCGGCCCGAGCACGGTGACCGTGCCGTCGGCCAGGACGACCTTCAGCTCGAGCACGTGGTCGATGGTCTTGCCGTAGAGCAGGGAATGGGCTCCGGAGGAGTTGTTGCCGATCATCCCCCCGAGGTTGGCCCGGCTGCTGGTGGCCACGTCCGGACCGAAGACCAGGCCGTGGGGACTCAGGAAGGCGTTCAGGCTGTCGAGCACCACCCCTGGCTGAACCCGGACCCAACCCTCCTCCAGGTGCAGCTCCAGAACCCGGTTCATCGACTTGGAGCAGTCGACGTGGATCGCCCGGCCGACCGCCTGCCCGGCCAGGCTGGTCCCCCCGCCGCGGAAGAGAAGCGGTACCCCGTGAGCCCCGGCGACGCGCACCGTCTCCACCACGTCGTCCTCGTCCAGCGGCACCACCACCCCGAGGGGCTCGATCTCGTAGATGCTCGCGTCGGTGCGGTAGAGCATGCGCGAGACCGCGTCGAAGCGCACCTCACCCCTGACCCGCTTCTCCAGTTCCCCGGCTACCTGCTCGAACGGCTGCACGGCTCCCCTTCCTCCAGCCCGATGAAGCTGAGGCGGCCGAATATACCACCCCCTGCCGGCCCGTCAATCCGTCCAGGCGAGGGCCGGAGTGACCCAGGATCGCCTCGGGAAGTAGTCACTAGGCGCGGAGCCCGTTAAGGCGCAAAACTAGGGATTAAGGTGCTCTCAGATGGCGAACCCATTGCCTTGAAACTCCATCCGAAGAAAATGATCGTTGACAACAAGATATCGTTGACAAACGCGGATGACCCCAATATATTGGGAATCAACCACGTGGTTAGCGCGCAAAAAGGGGGCTTCCGGGACCAGGGGAGATCACGGAAGTCCCCCATTATTTGTCCTCCGCAGCGCACGCCCGAGCCTAACTCTGCCATGTCTGCAAAACCGCCCTCCAGCCGCATCGTCACGGTCGAGATCTTCGGCCGCACCTACCAGTTCACCAGCGACGACCGCGACCCCGAATACGTGGCCCGCGCGGCCAAGTACCTCGATGAAAAGATGCGTCAGGCCGCCGCCGCGGTCGGCGACCGGGCTCCGGTCGACGTGGCCGTGCTGGCGGCCATGGAGATCGCCCAGGAGGTCCTCGACGCCCGGAACCGGAAGGCCGGCCTGCTCGACGAGGCCGACCGCCGACTGGACGACGTGACGCGCCGGATCTCGGAGAAGGGCGAGGCCACGCCTCCGCCATCTCCCCGCTTCTGACGCTCGCCGCTCCGCCGGCCGAAGGGCACCAACCCATATGCGCGTCCGGGCATCCCTGATCGCGACCGTATCCCTGCTCATGGGGACCGGGGCGCTCCGGGCCACGGACCCTGGTCTCGATCCCCTTCCCCCTTCCCTGCCCTGTCGCTACGGGGTCATCGGCCTTCGGGCCGTGGGCCACGGCCTGGATACCTTGATCGTGCACCAGGTACTGCCAGGCAGCCCGGCTGCCCAGGCCGGGATCCGGACCGGGGACCGGATCCTCGGGATGCTCCCCTATCGGACGCGCACCACCGAGGAACTGAGCCGGTGCGTCAACAGCGTGACCCCTGGTGAAGCCCTCGTGCTGGTGGTGGTGCGCGATGGCCTCGAACGGGAGGTCACCTGTCGGGCCACGGACCTGCTGGGGCTCTATCCGATCATGTCCGAGCACGGGGAGCGGGCCGGAGACAGAACCGCATCCCGGCACCGTCGCTGGTCTGCCGCCACCGGCCCCGAGGAAGGAACCGCGATCGAGACGATCCGGAGGCAAGAGGCCGAGAAGGTCCTGGTCGACCTGGAGGAAGCGCTGTCCTTCGAGGCAGGTCGCCACGGCGCGGACGGACGTCTGGGGGACGTCCACTATCTGCTTCAGCGGCCGCTCCAGGCGGCGACCGTGAGCCGTGATCTGGTGGTGGATCTGACCGGGGCTGCCACCTTGACCGAGGTGGTGCGCCAGGCGGCCCTGCACCTCGACCTTACCTTGGAGGATACGGCCGTTGCGGCCGCGGGTCGCGAACCCGACCGGCCGGGGACCACGGTCGAGGAGCTGCTGCTCGGGCCGCTCACCGTCGCGGGGTTGCGGGCAACGGAGGCGATGTCCGATCTCTCCCCCGCGGAACAGGACCGTCTGGACCAGGGGCTGGAGGCGCTGCGGGCAGATCTGGAGCGCTCGGGAAACCTCGAAGATGCCGACAGCCTGGAGATCATCACCCACCGCACCACGGTGCGACTGGCCAAGCGCGTCCGCATGGCCTCTCTGATGGAAGCGGCCATGGGCCTCGGCCGGATCGCGACCCCGCCTGCCCTGGCGGCCCTGCAGCGGGCAGCGCGGCGGCTTCCCGACGAGCCACTCCCCGAGGGACTCGATCGACGCTGCCGCGGTGAACTGCGCTATGCCCGCTGGACCGAAGGAGGATGGGTGGTCGTCGGCGGCCCTGGCCCCAACGTTTATGCCGGTGAACTGGCGGTCATCGTGGACCTGGGCGGCGACGACCTGTACCTGGGCTCCTGCGCTTCGCCGCGGACCATTGCCGGCGAACCGGGTCCCCGGGTCGGCCTCGTGGTAGACTATTCCGGAGACGACGTGTACCTCGGTGACCGCCGGGGAGGACCGGGAGTCGCGGTCGGGGGCGTAAGCCTGCTGGTGGACCTGAGCGGTGACGATCTCTACGCGAGCTCCGGCCCGGCACAGGGCTCGGGGATCTGCGGGGTCGGTTTCCTGGAGGACCGCCAGGGAAACGACACCTACGTCGCCGGTTCCTTCAGCCAGGGGGCCGGTCTGTACGGCGCCGGCCTTCTCCTCGACCGAGCCGGCGCCGACCGGTACCTCGCCGTGCAGACCTCCCAAGGTGCCGGCGGCCCCGGCGGAATCGGCCTCCTCCTCGACGAGGCCGGCGCGGATCTCTACGCAACCGGCCTTGGGGCTCCCTCGGCCTACGGTACCGCCGGCACCTATCAGGCCTGGAGTCAGGGAACGGGGTACGGCTGGCGCGGTCTGGCTCCCGGTGGTTTGGGGCTCCTGGTCGACCGCCGCGGCAACGACCGCTATCGCTCCGGGGAGTTCTCCCAGGGGGTCGGCTTCTACTTCGGCCTCGGGGTGCTGGCCGACGGGGAAGGCCGCGATCAGTACCTCGGGGCCAGGTATACCCAGGGGACCGCGGCCCACCAGGCCGCGGGGGTGCTGCTGGAGGGGAGCGGCGATGACCGCTACCTCGGGATCGGGGCAGCGTCCCAGGGCGTTGGCTGGGACGCCGCGATCGGCCTGCTGGTCGACGGGAAGGGGGACGACGCTTACCTCGGAGACGAGCTGTCCCAGGGGGCGGCGGCCATGAACGGTCTGGGGATGCTGCTTGACCGGAGCGGCCGGGACCAATACCGGGCACGCTCCGGTCAGGCTCTAGGTGGCAGTACCGCCTATTGGGGAGGCCGAAATGCCCCCAACCTGGGACTGCTCATCGACGAGGGGAACGGTCGCGACGCCTACAGCCTCCCGGGACGGGTGGACGGTTCCAGTTGGTCCACGCCCGGGGTGGGCGTCTTCCTGGACCGTTGACCCCGTCCGCCGCGCGGCCGGCCCTCTCACTCAGATCGGCCGCAGGATGAGCGACATCTCGCGTCCCTCCATCCTGGGCTCCTGATCTACCACCGAGACGTCCTGTAGCTGTTTCGCCACGTCGTTGAGCACCACCCGCCCCTTGTCCTGATAGGCCATCTGCCGTCCCCGGAAGCGGACGCTGACCTTCACGCGGTTCCCCTTGCCGATGAACTCGCGGATGTGGGCCATGCGGTACTCGAGGTCGTGCTCGGAGATGTTGGCGCCGGCAACGCGAATCTGCTTCATCTGCACGTTGTGCTGCTTCCGGCGCGCCTCCTTGACCTTCTTCTCTTTATCGTAGCGGAACTTGCCGTAGTCGATGATGCGGCAGACCGGCGGTCTGGCCTCCGGCGCGATCTCCACCAGATCCAACTCGG
>JBAZUN010000168.1:0-11349 GCA_041661365.1 Candidatus Latescibacterota bacterium | reverse complement strand
GGCGGGACAGGTACTGGAACGGGATCGGTCAGCCCCGGCAAGTATAGCCCGGTCTCCCCGGAACGTCTACCTGCCCCGCGTTGCCCGGTAGGGGGGTCGACCGTATCTTCGGCGGGAGAGACTCTGGTCGGGCACCGGAAGGAGCGGCCGGGCGTCGTATCAGGGGTCTGGTCGACGCGGCCGGCGTTGGTGCTCCGTCAAGGAAACGATGAGGAGGAGCCTCCCGTGTGGCTCGGTGTGGCAGCGGCCTTCAGCGGGATCTTCTACGCCCTGGCCAAGTTCGCCACCGCCTTCTGGCTGCGGCGGCTGCGGGAGGCCATCCTGCAGAGCCAGCACGAGGTGACCCGCAACGACCAGCGGTTGACCCAGCTCGCCGAGCGACTCGGGGTTCAGCAGTCGCGCCAGCGGACCCTGGCCCGCGAGACCGGCGAGCTGCGCGCGGTCACCGACCGTCTCTACGTGCGGCTGGCGGCCATGTTGCCGCAAAGCCTGCTCGCCGAGCTGGAGCGCTGCCGGGACCTGCACGCCGAACCGGCCACGCGCGAGTTCCGCCTGCTCCAGGACCTGGCCCTGGTGGAGGAGGTCAACCGGGCCCTCGGCCCGCTCTCCCTCCTCCTGCTCCTGCCGGCCGAGGGGGATGAGGAGGGGAAGGCGATGCTCGTCGGTCGGCTGACCCAGCTTCTGGCCGACGAGGCCGTGCCGCACAAGGGACCCGACGAGGGGGTCTACACCTGTTTCTTCCCGCGGCCCGACGGGGCCCTGGACCTGCTGCACCGGCTCACCGCGGGGGCTCCCCCCCACCAGGCCGACGGGCTGCGCGCGGCGCTCCACGCGGGCCTGGCGATCCCCGACGAGACCGGGGAGATCCACCAGATCCTGGCGCGCAACCTGCTGCGGGCGCGGCGCCTGCTCGAGCGGGCCCTGCCGGGGACGGTGCTGATGAACGCCGAGGCCGTGCAACCGCTGGCCGCGCGAGACGGGATCGAGTCGTTCGAACCGGACCCGCGGTTCTACGTCTTCACCTGGGTGGAGCCCGACGAGCTCCGCGACGCGGAGGTGATAGCGGCGTGAGCCTGGTCTACGTGGTCCTCCTGGTAACCTTCGGAGGCCTGCTGCTGTTTGCCCTCACCGACTTCTACATCCACCGGACCAGCCTGGCCGAGGAGCTGGACGAGCTGAAGGGACGGCTGGCCCAGCAGGAGGAGCGGCTGACCTCGGTGCGGCAAGAGCTGGACGACCTGGCGATCGAGTGCGAGTTGCTGGAGCAGGAGAAGCTCTCGCTGCAGGCGCGGGAGGCCTGCCTGCGCGGGCTGGACCGGTACGACGCGGTAGGGACCGAAACCGACCGTCACGAGGCCCGACGTGGCTGAAACGACGGCCACCTTCCCCATCGAGGCGGCGACCACCCTGGTCGAGACGGCCCTGCGCGAGGACCTGGGCGGCTCACGGCTGGAGCCGGACGCTGACCTGACCGCGGCCACCGTGGTCCCGGCCGGGCTCCAGACCGGGGCGGTCGTGATCGCCCGGGCCGCCGGGGTGGTGGCCGGCCTGCCGGCCGCCGGCTTGGTCTTCGCACGGCTGGACCGGCGCGTCGAGTTCCATCCGCGGGTGAAGGACGGGGACCAAGTCGAGGTGGGAGCCCCGGTGGCCGAGATCCGCGGTCCGGCCCGAGCCCTGCTCGCCGGCGAGCGGACCGCGCTGAACCTGCTGCAGCACCTCTCCGGCGTGGCCACCCTGACCCGGGCCTTTGTCGAGGCGGTGGCCGGCACCTCGGCCCGCATCACCGATACCCGCAAGACCACGCCCGGGATGCGGCTGCTGGAGAAATGGGCGGTCCGCGCCGGCGGCGGGGTCAACCACCGGCTCGGGCTCCACGACGCGGTGCTCATCAAGGAGAACCACGCGGCCAGCGTCGGCGGCGTGGCCGCGGCCGTGGCCCTGGCCCGCCAGGCCTTGACCCGACGCGGATGCACCGGGATCCCGGTCTACGCCGAGGCCCGCGACCTCGCCGAGGTCCGCGACCTGCTCGTCGACCCTCCCGATCGGGTGATGCTGGACAACATGTCCCCGGCCCAGCTCGTCGAGGCGGTGACCTTGATCCGCGCTGCCGGTATCCCGGTGGCCATCGAGGCGACCGGCGGCGTGACCCTGTCGACGGTGCGATCGATCGCGGCGACCGGGGTCGACCTGATCTCGATCGGAGCCTTGACCCACTCGGCCCCGGCCCTTGACCTGAGCATGCTCTTCGACGCCGCGGCGGCCGGTTGAGTCCGGATCAACGAGGACCAGGGTCCGACCGGCGCAGCCGCGCCGACAGGCCGTCGGCCAAGGACCCGGGACGGACCCCCAGCACCCGGACCTCCTCCCGGCCGAGGACCCCGGCCACTACCGCGAGATCGTCGACCAGGTAGACCACGGTACCCGCGGTACGTCGCGCGGCCAGCTCGTGGAGGGTGCGACTCGCCAGGCGGGCATCGGCCAGCACCAAGGCCAGATGGGGGGCGCGCCGCACCGCGGTCAGGCCGACCACGGTGTCCCCGAACCGGGCGCCGATGGCGATCAGGGAAGCCAGGGCCGCGGCCCTGGACGCCTCCAGGCGGGGCAGGTCCGGCGCCTGGCCGGCTCCCGACGCCGGAGGAGGGGAGGCATCGGTCATCCCCGTGCCGGTCCGATCTCGACCTCGAGCCCCTCGTCCTTCTGCACCAGCCGCAGCCGCACCCGGTCCCGGTCGTCCATCACGGTCAGGGTCTGCTCGCCCAACCGGATCTCCACCCCGGCGAAGAGGCGGTTCCAGACGGTCACCTCGGCCCGACGGGACAACTGCCGCTGCCCCTCGGCCAGCTCCTCCAGCTCCCGCCGCTGGTTGTCCCGGAGGGCCACGATGCGGGCGATCCGCTTCAGTCCGGTTCCCAGGGTCTGACGGACCACGGGGGACCTGGCGCGCTGCAGCCGCAGGCGGAGGGCCTCCGGTTCAAGGGAGTCCAGACCGTATCGCTCCATGAGCAGGCGCTGCCGCTCCTCGCAGGCCCCGACGTTGGCCCGCAACTGGTCCATGCGGCTGAGCCGGTCCGGATCGACCCCGGCCACCACCCGGGTGCTCGAGGTGTAGGGGCTGCCGATGGAGCTGGCCTCGACCCCGGCGCCGGCCCAGACCAGGCCGCCGACCAGGGCCCGTGATTTCCCCTCCCCCTTCCCCATCACCACGACGCGGCCCCGGGCGCGGACCGAGGCGTTGAAGATGTAGGCCCCGGCCTGCACGTCCCCCCCGGCCCGCACCGACGCCTCCTGGATGAACTTGGCGAAGACCGAGCCGTGGGCGACCAGCTCGGTGGCGGACCCGACCACCCCACCCTTCACCGTCAGGTCGCCCCCCGCGGCGACGAAGGCCCCTGCCTCGACGTATCCACCGATGGCCACGCTCCCCGTGGCCTTCACCGTGAACAGGGGTTGGACCGAGCCGCGGATGACCACGTCGCCGTGGAAGTCGATGTTCCCCGTCGAGTAGTCGACGTCGCCGTCGACGTTGGAGACCGGGGAGATGCCGAGGCGGATCCGCTGCCGCACCCGCTGCCCCGAACGGTGCTCCTCGATCTGCCGGGTTACCCCGCCGCCGCTGGCGGCGAAGAAGCCGGTCCCCCGCTCGACCGGACGCGCCGTCACCCGCGGGTCGGTCACCACCTCGCTATTCAACGGCCGGGACGGCTGGATCGGCCGACCGGTGACGTCGGTCCCGGGGGTACCCTCGACCGCCGGAACCAGCACCCCGATCAACTCCCCCTCGTGCACCACCGTGGCCAGGCGGCGCTCGCGGAAGTCGATCGAACCGTCCTCGAGAACCTTGCCTGCCCGGCTCCCCCCCATCTCCACGGCCCACTCGAAGGAGGCGTCCCGACCGGGGGTGGCCTGGGTGGCCTGAGCCACGGGGATCAGGGGATCGCGCTCTCGGCCGGAGCGCAGCTCGAGGAGCAGGGACCGCCAGCGGTCGGGATCGTACCCGTGGATCACCCCCGCCTGTTCGAGCGCGGCTTGCAGCTCCTCCGGCTCGGGGAACAAGGCCGGCCTGGCCTGGGGCAGGTTGAGGTAGTAGGCGGCCGAACGGTCGGGGGCGATCCAGACCGGCGAGACCACGTGGATCTGATCGAGCCGCAGGCAGGCCCAGCCGAACTGAACGGCAAAGCACCGCTGGCCGTCCTCGCCCAGGCGCACCCCATCCCCCACCGCCAGAGCCGTCTCCCGACCGTCGGTCGCGGGGAGCAGTTCGCCTTCCACGTCGCGTCCTGGCTCGCCCGGGGTCGATGGCACCCGCTCGGCCAGCACCGCGCCCGGTCTGACCGCGGCGCCAAGAGGGATCTCGCCGTTGGCCTCGGCCGTTTCCCGGATCGCCGCGCGCAAGGCCCCGGCCTCGGGCGCCGAGAACAGGTGCAGGAGCTGGCCGTGGCTCAGCGGTCCCTCGTCGGGGAAGGCCAGCTCGACGCGGCCGTCGCGGCCCGGATGGGCCGGCTTACCCCGGGCGACCGCGTACGCCCCAGTCGCCAGGCCGCGCCCGACCCGGGCGGTCAGCAGGGCGCACTGGTCCTCGAGCAGGCCGAACTCGATCCAGGAGAGCCGGAGGAGCTGATGAAGCTCCTCCAGGGTCGGCGGACGGACGGCCGAGGCCGTCGGCAGGTGCACCCACCGGACCTCCATCCGATCGGGCGCCACCCACAGGGGCGAGAGCACGGTCGGACTGCCGTCGGCGATCCCGACGTACCCGTAGATCGAGGCCAGACATCGACGGCCGTCGGCCGTGATCTCGGTGTGATCCCCGCCCCAGGGACCGATCACCTCCGCGAGCAGACCGACCGGACCGCCGAGGACGTCGCGGCCGGCCTCCACCCCGGCCGGGACCCGCTCGGCCAGTCGTTCGCCGGAGGCGACCAGGCAGACCGGCTCTGACCAGCCCTCGGGCGCCACGGCCGGGGCCGCGAGCAGGGCCTTGAGCCGGTCGATGACACGGGACGAGGAAAGGTCGGGGCGGCACTCGATGCGGGCCGGCTGGAGGACGCGGGGAGCGGTGCCTCGGGCCACGACCACGTCGCGGAGCACCCGGCCGCCCGCGGCCCGAGCCAGGGCCTGACGGACCGCGGCCTGGTCGACGCCGTAGCAGACGTTGTGCCGCCTGAGCAGGGCAACGATCCCCTCTACGGTAGTCCCGGGGTCGACCCGGGTCAGCCAGGCGCTGAGCCGGTCGGCGGCGATCACCAGCTCGGCGGGACGGCCGCGCAGGACGGCGTCCAGCTCTTCTTGGAGGTCGCGCTGACGGCCAGTCGGCCGCTTCGCCGGAGAGGCGGCGGTTGGCCCCGGGGACGGGGTCAGGTCGGCGAACAGCTCGTCGAGGTCAGGCTCGACGACCCCGTCGTCCGGAAGGTCGTCGGGGTCCTGGGAAGGGCCTGATCCGGCCACGTTATTCGCTCTTTCGAGCAGGATCAGAACCGAGGTCGCGGCGGTTTGAGGGCGGCATGCGGAATGGGTATTATTAGGCGAACGCAGAGCGCAGATACGAAGTGTATATTGGTCTACCGCTCCCCGGGTGTCAAGGCGGCGGACCGGGCAGACGCGGGACCGGCTCCGGGGTTTCCCCGGAGCCGTAGGGTCCGAACCAGAGGGATGGGCGGCAGCGGCGTGGAACAACGGTTCGACAGCAGCGACTACCGCCTGATCGCCGTCTGCCTGGTCCTGATCGCCGTCAGCCTGGTCGTGGGCGTGCCCCTGTTCTACGACGCCTTCCCCGAGGCGGCCATCGACTTCAGGATCACCCGCGAGGAGGCCCGGCAACGGGCCGAGGCGTTCCTCGCCGGACAGGGCCTGCAGGTCGCGGGGTTCCGTCACAGCGCCGTCTTCACCTATGACGATCAGGCCAGGATCTTCCTCGAGCGCGAGCTGGGCCTGGAGCAGGCCCGTCGGCTCATCGGTGGCCAGGTGCGGCTGTGGCGCTGGAGTCACCGCTGGGTGCGCGAGCGGCAGAAGGAGGAGTTCCGCGTCGAGCTGACCACCGCCGGCGAGCTGGTCGGGTTCCTCCACCTGATCGAGGATGAACGACCCGGAGCCCGACTGCCGGTCGCCGAGGCCAGGCAGGTCGCCGCGCGGTTCCTGACCGCGGTCCTGGGGGTACCGGCCGACTCCCTGGCCTTGGTCGAGACCAACACCGTCGAGCGCCTGCACCGGACCGACCACACCTTCACCTGGAAGCGCCCCGGCTTCGAGGCCCGGGGCGCGACCTACCGGTACCAGGTCACGGTTCAGGGCGACCGGGTCGGTGAACTGGCGGAGTACCTCAAGACCCCGGAGACCTGGCAGCGGAGCTGGGCCGAGCTGCGCTCGCGTAACGAGGCGACCCAATCGGTCGCCAACCTGCTGGTCTTCGCCCTGATAGTGGCCATGGCCGCGGCCCTGGTCAGCAGCCTGCGACGGCAGCAGGTCCGCTGGCGGGTGGCCGCGGCCTTCGGCGTTGCGGCCTTCGTCCTGGGACTGCTGGCCCGGCTCAACGGCCTGCCGGTCATCGCCCACGGCTTCGAGACCACCGAAACCTATCGGTCGTTCTATATCGCGGCACTCCTCCGAGCGCTGTTCGCGGCGATCGTCCAGGGCCTCCTGGTCGCCTTCCTCGTGGCCGCCGCCGAGCCGGTCTACCGACGGCGGCACGGCGACCAGGTGCGCCTGGCCGTGCTCTTCCTGCCCCACGGTCTCCGCACCAAGCGGTTCGTCACCGGCTCCCTCGTCGGTCTGACCCTGACCGCCTCCTTCTTCGCCTACCAGACGGTCTTCTACCTGGTCGCCGAGCGCTGGGGGGCGTGGAGTCCGACCGAGATCCCGTACGACGAGACCTTGAGCACGGCCATCCCCTGGGTCGTGGTCCTGCTGACCGGCTTCCTCCCGGCGATCTCCGAGGAGCTGGTCTTCCGCGGCTTCGCCATCCCCTTCCTCCAGGGCCGCCTCGGCCGCCGCTGGCTGGCCCTGGCCGTGCCGGCCGCGATCTGGGGCCTCGGACACGCGGCCTACCCGCAGCAGCCGTTCTTCATCCGCGCGCTCGAGCTCGGGATCGTCGGGGTCGCCGTCGGTGCCGTCTTCCTCCGCTGGGGTCTGCTGCCGGCCCTGGTCTGGCATTATAACGTAGATGCGCTCTACACGGCCCTGATCCTGCTCCGCTCGCCCAACCCCTACTACGTGACCACCGCGGCCCTGTCCGCCGGACTGGCCCTCCTCCCCCTGGCCGGGGCCCTGGCCGTGTACCTCGGCCGGCGATTCTTCGTCGACCCGACGGTGATGCTCAACCGGATCGACGGCCCGGGAGACGCTGACCTGTCCAGACGGCGAGCCGAGGACAACACCCCCGAGGCCCAGCTCCTTCGCATCCTGCCAGACGCCCCGCTGTCGCGGTACCGACCCCTGTCGCGCCGCGCCCTGAGGATCGCGGCCGGGGCGACCGGACTCTCGCTGACGGTCTTCCTGGTCCCGGTCAACCTGCCCCTGGACTGGGTCGACTACGCGGTGACCGCGACCGCGGCGCAAACACAGGCCGCAACCCACCTGCGCGGGATGGGGACCACGCCGGAGAGCTTCGAGACGGTGGTCTGGCAGGAAGAGCGGTCCGACCCCGAAGCGCTGAGGTACCTCCTCGAGCGGGTCTCGGTGGCCGAGGCCAACCACCTCTACCGGCAGGCCCTCCTTCCCGCGGTCTGGGTGGTGCGGTTCTTCCGACCCGGCCAGCGCGAGGAGTACCGGGTGACCGTGGACCCGGGCACGGGGAAGGTCGACGAGGTGACCCGGATGCTGGCGGAGAACACCCCCGGGGCCAGCCTCGACGAGGGGGAGGCCCGCGCCATCGCCGAGGACCGGCTTCGGCTCGCCGGCCTCGATCCCGAGTCTCTGGAGCTGGTCGAATCCCAGTCCCAGACCCTCGAGGCCCGACGGGACCACCGGCTGGTCTGGGAAGCGCCCGACGGCGACTCCCGGAACCTGGAGGAGCTGCGGTGGCGGTGCGAACTGCGCCTGGCCGGGGATCAGCCGGTCGGCCTGCGGCGGTACCTCCACGTGCCCGAGGCCTGGCAGCGGGTGCGTCAACAGGGCTCCACGACGCGCACCCTCTGCCAGGGACTGCTGGCTACCCTGGCCCTGGCCGCGCTGGTACACCTGGTCTGGCTCCTGGTCCGCCGGGCTCGGGGGGACGGTATCCCCTGGCCCCTCCTGCTGCGCCTGGGCGCTGCCGTGGCCGCGGTCTACCTCCTCCTGGCCCTGAACGGCCTGCCGACCCTGAAGCGCGACTACGATACCGAGGATCGCCCCCTGGTCTTCGCCTTGGAGCAGGGGATCGAGATACTCCTGGCCACGGCCCTGGCAGGGGTGCTGGTCGTGGCGGCCCTGGCGGTCATCTCCTGCCTGTACCCGGGCTGGCCGGCCCGCCTGCGGGCCGCGGCCCGACCGACCGGTCGACGGGACACGATAGTCACTACCGGCCTGGCCCTGGCCGCGGTCCTGAGCGCCGATCGCCTTCTCGACCTGCTGACTTCCCGGCACGCCGGTCACCTGGCCGCGATCCCGATCTCCCTGCCGGTCGGCCTCGACCGATGGCTCCCCTTGGGCCACGGCCTGGCCCGGGCCCTGATCGGCAGCGTGGCCCTCCCGGTGCTGGCCGGGGTTGCCCTGTACTACGCGCGGAAGGTCAACCGCCCGCCGCTCCTACCGGTACTGGCGGTCGTCGCCCTGGGTACCCTGGTCGCCGGGGCCCAGGCCCATACGGCCGCGGAATTCACCCCGTCGTTGGTGCGGTGGCTGGCCTGGGCCACGCTCGCCGGCGGGGTGGTGCTCGGTCTGCTGCGGAACAACCCCCTGACCTACGTCCTAGTGGGATTCCTCCTCCCCGGGATGAGGTACAGCATCGACCTCATGGCCCAGACCTCACCCGACCTGCGCTGGCAAGGGATCGTCCTCCTCCTGCTCCTCGCTGGGCTCGCGGCCTGGGGTTTGCGCCGCCTGGGCCGGACCGACGCCCCGGCTGTCGGGTAAGGGTCCCGGAGATGCGGATCACCTTCCTCAGCACCGGCCTCTTCGCCTTTCTCTACGGTGCCTGTCTGCTCCTCCTCGTGGTCGGTCACCGTTCCTGGTGGCGCCGGCCCTGGGTGCGGTGGCTGGCCCTGATCGTGCCCTTGACCGCCGGCGTGCTGGCCGGGGCGACCGCGCTGTCGCTGCGATGGGAGACGCACGGGCCGGCCCGGGTCAGCGCCTTCCTGCTGTCGTCGATCTATGCCGGTCTCGGCTGGACGGTGGTCGGCCTGGCCCTGGCCGGCCTGGCCCGCGGTCTGCTCTGGCTGGTCGGCCTGTGCCACCGGCTTCCCGGTCTGGCCTGGCCGCCGCCGGACCCGGCGCGCCGGGCCTTCCTGCAGCGGGCCCTGGGCGCGGCTCCCGTGGCCACTGCCGGGCTGGCCGCCGGCGGGATGACCGGTGCGACCAGAGCGGCCGAGCTGCCCACGGTGCGGCTCCGTTTCCCCGAGCTGCCCGAGCCTTATCGTGGTCTGCGCCTGCTCCACCTGAGCGACGTGCACCTGGGCCTGTTCGTCCAGCTCGACGACCTGGCGGAGCTGCTGGATCGGGCCGCCCGCCTCGAGCCCGACCTGGTCCTGGTGACCGGCGATCTATGCGACTACACACCGCTCTACCCCGAGGCCCTGCAGATGCTGGCCGGGGTACGGCCGCGGTTGGGGACCTGGGCTTGCCTGGGGAACCACGAGTATTTCCGCGGGGTGAAGGCGGTCCGTAAGTGGCACGCCGGCTCCGAGGTGCCGCTGCTGGTCGACCAGGGGGTCTCCCTCGAGACCGGCGGTGGCCGCCTCTACCTGGCCGGCGCCGACGACCCGCGGCTCCTCCACAACCCGGCCTCCCACGAGCGGCTGCGTCGATCGGTGGAGAAGAGCCAGGAGCAAGCCCCGAGCGGAGCCTTCCGACTTCTGCTGAGCCACCGCTCGCAGGCCCTGGACCACGCCGCGCCGCTGGGGGTCGACCTGGTCCTGTCCGGACACACCCACGGGTTCCAGCTCGGCCTGAACGGCCGCAGCCTGCTGGAACCGCTCCTTCCCGGCCGGTACCCGTGGGGGCTCTACCGGCGCGGCTCCACCCGCCTCTACACCAGCGCTGGGGTCGGGCACTGGTTCCCCTTCCGGCTGGGCTGTCCGCCCCAGGCCCCTCTCCTGGTGCTGGAGCGTGGCACGCCTTCCCTTCTCGAGCAGGAGGTGTAGCGATGAAGATCCTCGTCACCGGCGCGGCCGGGCGCGTGGGCCAGTGCGTGGTCCACGGACTGGGCGAACGGCATCAGCTCCGCGGGCACGACCGGGTGCCGGTCCCCGGGCTGGAGGACACGGTCGTCAGCGACCTGACCGACTTCGAGGCCGTGCTGCGGGCCACCGAGGGGATGGAGGCCGTCATCCACCTGGGGGGCCGGCCGGGCGGCGACGACTGGCAGGAGATCCACGACAGCAACATCCTCGGCACCTACCACGTCTTCGAGGCCTGCCGCCGGAACGGGGTACGCCGGATCGCCTACGCCAGCCGGGCCGGGGTGCTGACCCGTCATCCGAAGGGGATCACCCGCACGGTCGACCTGGTGCCGACCCCGGTCGGCCACTACACCGTGAGCAAGGTCTTCGGCGAGGCCCTCGCCTACTCCTACGCCCATCAGCACGACCTGGAGATGGTCTGCGTCCGGATCGGGAACTTCAACCCCGAGCGGGACCAGCCGCAGCACCCGCACCACCTGAGCCACGGCGACTGCGTGCGGGTCTTCGAGCAGGCGGTGACCCACCCCGGGGTCAAGTTCGCCGTGGTCTTCGGGGTCTCGGGGAGCAACTGGCCGCTCTACGACCTAGAGCACGGCCGGCAGGCCATCGGGTACGAGCCCCGCGACTACGCCTGGGTCCCCGAATCGGAGTGGGAACGCTGAGACGGGCCGAGGGGCTGGGAGACAGGTCAGCGGCCGTCCGCTGAGAAGCAAGCACTACCGAGATCGCCGGCCGAGATCGTCAGTGATCGACGATCTGGCCGACGTCGATGACGTAGATCTGCCGGCTCCCCTCGTGGACCGAGTCGAAACAGACCTGACGGCCGTCCCGGCTCCAGCGTGGGTGGAGGTCGCAGCGGATCTCGCCGGTGATCCGGTCAGGGTCGGCCCAGTACCGGTCGACCTCGTGGAGCTGCCGCCGGATCAGGTCGTAGAGGAGCAGGCGGCGCTTCCCCTCGATCCGGTCGGGGTAGGTGTCGGTCAGCAGCCATCCCCCGTCCGGGCTGTACGAGCAGTGACCGTCCTCGGTGAGCAGGCCGTCG
>JBAZUN010000167.1:0-11382 GCA_041661365.1 Candidatus Latescibacterota bacterium | reverse complement strand
TATCGAAGGCGTGCTCGGCCACCACCTCGACCTCCTGCACCTGATAGACCCCGGAGCCACCGATCACCCCGAGACGTACCTCGATCGACTCGTCTGCCGCCATCGTCTCCTCCCTCTATTGGAGCCTGTCGGAGAACCCCATTCGGGCTACGGCTGCCCCCGGTGTCCGCCATCGGCGTGTGCCGGATCGGTCTCGATCCGGCCACGTCCCTGTGCTCGTTCGCTTACCGCATCTCCCCTCGATGCGGTGCCGCTCACGCGCCTTGCTGGCGGCCATCGGGAGGCAGCCTCGCTGACCAAAGCAGGTTCTCCGACAGGCTCCCATCCCGTGGCGCGGTCAAAGATACTCCATATCTTTGGGGGCATCCAACCGCTCTGACGGGAGCCGTCGATGGCCCGCTTCAAGCTGATCTCCGTCGCCGACGCCAAGCCGCGCATCGACTCGGGCGAGGTCCTGGTGATCGACGTCCGCGATCCCGAGTCGTACGCCGCCGGTCACATCCCCTCGGCCTGTCACCTCACCAACGAGAACGTCGACTCCTTCCTGGCGGCGACCGACCGCGCGCAGCCGGTGATCGTCTGCTGTTATCGGGGACACAGCAGCCGCGACGTGGCCCGCTTCCTCGTCGAGCGGGACTTCGTCGAGGTTTACAGCCTCGAGGGCGGATTCGACCGGTGGCGGGCGGAGCACCCCGGGCTGTGCCTCCCGTCCGCCGATGCCTCCCCGCCTCGTTAGGATCTCGGTCCGCGAGCTGATCGGCTTCGTGCTGCGCGCCGGCGACCTGGTGGTCGGCGGTTTCATCAATACTTCTCGCCTCTACCAGGGGCTCCGCGCCCACCAGCAGCTCCAGCGCTCCCGGCCGCCGTCCTATCGCGCCGAGCTGCCGATCACCCACCTCGTCGAGTCGGAGCCGGTCTCCCTGGAGATCAGCGGCCGCGTCGACGGCCTGCTCCTCGAGGACGACGGTCTGGTGGTGGAGGAGATCAAGACCGTCGACCAGCCGCTCGACCACGATCCGCCCGAGGACCCGTTGCACTGGGCCCAGCTCCTGGTCTACGCCTACATGGTGGCCGTGCAGCGCGGCCTGACCGGGATCGAGGTGCAGCTCACCTACGTCTGCCTGGACCCGTGGCAGGTCCGCGAGATCCGGCGGCCGTATACCCTGGAGGAGCTGACCACCTTCTTCGAGAACCTGGTCGGCCAGTACCTGCGCTGGGCCCGGGCCTACCACGACTGGTGCGAGGTTCGCGATTGCTCGATCCAAGGTCTCTCCTTCCCCTTCCCCAAGCCCCGGCCCGGGCAACCGGAGCTGACCGCCGCCGTTGACCGCGCCATCCGCGACCAGGTGAGGCTCTTCGTCCAGGCCCCCACCGGCATCGGCAAAACGGTCTCGGTACTGCTGCCGGCCGTCCAGGCCCTGGGCGAGGGGCGCGTCGACAAGGTCTTCTACCTGACGGCCAGGACCCCTGGCCGCATTGTGGCCGAGAAGGCCGTGGCCGACCTGCACCGCTCGGGGCTACGGCTGAAGTGCCTCAGCCTGACGGCCCGCGAGCGGATCTGCTTTCACCCCTCGGGCCCGGAGGCCTGCGATCCCGAGACCTGCGAGTTCGCGCGGGGGTACTTCGACCGGGTGGGTCCTGCGCTCGAGGAGCTGTTCACGCGGGACGACTTCACCCGAGTGGCGGTGGAGGAGATCGCGCGCCGCCATCGGGTCTGCCCCTTCGAGTTCTCGCTGGACCTGTCCCTCTGGTCGGACCTGATCATCTGCGACTACAACTACGTCTTCGACCCCCGGGTCTATCTCAAGCGCTTCTTCCTCGATCATCCCGGCCGCTACCTCCTGCTCGTCGACGAGGCCCACAACCTCGTGGACCGGGCCCGGGAGATGTTCTCGGCCGGGCTGAGCACGGCTGAGGTGAACGCGGCAAGGCGCTCCCTGGAGGAGTTGAAGAAGGGGAAGTACCTGAGCCTGGAACGGCAGCTCCAGCGACTGGGTCGCGAGCTGCGCGGTCTGGGATCGAACGCCGGCGAAGAAGGCGCGCCAGGGCCGTGGGTCTCCTGGGAGATGCCGCGGTCCCTGCGGCCCATCCTGGAGGATTTCCTCGAACAGGCCCGCGAGCTGCTGGTCTCGCCCCTCCCTCCCGGTCCGCGCGAACGGCTCTCCCAACTCTACTTCGATGCCTTCACCTTCCTCAAGGTGGCCGAGGTCTTCGACGACCACTACGTGGCCTGTGCCGAGCGGACGGCCCGACAGACGCACCTTCGCCTCCTCTGCCTGGATCCGTCGGCCCGGCTGGCCGAGGCCCTGCAGCGCGGCGTGGCCGCGGTCTTCTTCTCCGCCACCCTCACTCCGCTGGAGTTCTTCCGGCGGCTGCTGGGCGGCCGGCCGGATGACCCCCTCCTCAGCCTGGACTCCCCGTTTCCGCGCGAGCATCTGCGACTGCTGGTGGCTGACCGGATCGCCACCACCTTCCGTCGCCGGTCCCAAACCCTGGACGCCGTGGCCGCCGCGATCGGCGCCATCGTGGCGCAGCGCCCGGGGAACTACCTGGTCTACTTCCCCTCGTACCGGTACCTCACCGCGGTGCTCACCCGTTTCCGAACGGCCGCCCCGGACACGGCCGTCCTAGTCCAGGTCCCGGGGATGTCCGAAGCTCAGCGGGAAGCCTTCCTGGCCGCCTTCGACGAGCGCCGGGAAACGACCCTGGTCGGCTTCGCCCTGATGGGGGGGATCTTCGGCGAGGGGATCGACCTCCTCGGCGAGCGCCTGGTCGGCGCCGTCGTGGTCGGGGTCGGCCTGCCGCAGATCTGCCTGGAGCGCGAGCTGATCCGCAACCACTTCGACGAACACGGACTCCCCGGCTTCGACTACGCCTACACCTACCCGGGGATGAACCGCGTCCTGCAGGCCGCCGGTCGCGTCATCCGCTCGGACGAGGACCGCGGCGTGGTTCTGCTCGTGGACGAGCGGTTCGGGGAGGAGCGGTACCGCGCCCTCCTGCCGGCGTGGTGGCGGCCGGTGGTCCGCGTACGCACCCCCGCGCAGGTGGCCGCCTCCCTGTCCAGCTTCTGGCAGGGGGTCCGCGAGACCCAGTACGAGCCTCTGGAAACCGACGATGAGTGGCAGGTCGATGGGCTGACGTCGCTGGAGGAAGGGATGTGATGAACGAGGTGGGTCTTTTGAAACACACGGGCGCTGGAGTCTCGTCATGCAGATCGACACGAACCGTTGCGGTCGGACGGTCATTGGATCGCGGTTCAGGATTCCGGCGCCGGGCGATCCTCGCCTTGCTCCTCGGCGTCGCCTTCCTGAGCCCTTGCGCGGCCCACCCCGCCGAGATCCCCACGGTCTTCGCCGCTGCCAGCCTGACCGCGGCCCTGACCGAGGTCATGGAGGGACCGGCAGCGGCCGAGGGTTTGCAGGCCCGGCTGGTCTTCGGCGCCTCCTCCACCCTGGCCCGGCAGATCGCGGCGGGAGCCCCCGCCGACCTCTACCTGTCGGCCAGCACGGAGTGGATGGACTACCTGGAGCAGGAGGGGCTGGTGGCCGCGGAGACCCGGGTCGACCTGCTGGCTGGGGCCCTGGTCCTGATCGCGCCCCGCGGGGAAGGATTCAGCGTGGAATGGAGACCGGGGGTCTCCCTGGCCCGGGCCTTTGTCGGTCGGTTGGCCCTGGCCGATCCTGACCACGTGCCGGCCGGGGTCTACGCCCGTCAGGCCCTGACCCACCTGGGCTGGTGGGACGGCCTGCGCCAGCGCCTGGCCCCGGCCCAGGACGTGCGGGCCGCCCTGGCCTTCGTGGAGCGCGGCGAATGCGGCACCGGGATCGTCTACGCCACCGACGCCCTGGCCAATGACCGGGTCGAGCTGCTGGGTCGGTTCCCCGCGGACAGCCACGACCCGATCCTCTACCCCCTGGCGGCGATCCGCGGGCGGGATACGCCAGCGGTCAGACGGCTGCTGGCCTTCCTGCAGTCCACGTCCGCCATCGAGGTCTTCGCCCGGCGGGGGTTCGCCATCCCGCCTCGGTCGGCAGCCCTGTCCTCACCCGACTCGGGGCGGGTTCCAGAGAAGGCGACCGGTGCCCGGCCCTGAGGAGGTGGAGGTTCTCCTCCTCTCGGTGCGCGTGGCCTGCGGTTGCGTGCTGGTCAGTCTGCTCCCGGGGCTGGCGCTGGGCTGGGTGCTGGCGCGCTGTCGCTTTCCGGGCCGGCTGGTCCTCGACGGTCTGTGCCATCTGCCCCTGGTCCTGCCCCCGGTGGTCACCGGGTACGCGCTCCTCCTGCTCTTCGGTCGGCGGGCCCCGGTCGGCCGCTTCCTGGCCGAGTACCTGGGACTGACCTTGGCCTTCGACTGGAAGGGTGCGGTGCTGGCCTCGGCCGTGGTCGGCTTCCCGCTCTTCCTGCGCTCGGTGCGCCTCGGGATCGAGGCCGTCGACCCGCGGCTGGAGCAGGTCGCCCGAACCCTCGGCGCGAGCCGGCTGCGCGCCTTCCTCACCGTGACCCTGAGACTGGCCACCCCGGGGGTCCTGGCCGGGGTCGTGCTGACCTTTGCCCGCAGCCTGGGCGAGTTCGGGGCCACCATCACCTTCGTCGCCAACATCCCCGGCCAGACGCGGACCCTGCCGGCCGCGATCTACACCTGCCTGAACCAGCCGGGAGGCGAGGCCGCCGCCGGCCGCCTGGCACTCCTCTCGGTCCTGCTGTCGCTGACCGCCCTGGTGGGGAGCGAGTGGCTGGCGCGTCGCACCCGGCAACGGTGAGTCATGCTGTCGATCGAGGTCAGCCGTCGTCTGGGCGATTTCCACCTGCAGCTCGAGGTCGAATGCCGGTACCCCGTGACCGCGGTCTTCGGTCCGTCAGGGGCAGGGAAGACCACCCTGCTGAACCTGGTCGCCGGGCTGCTCCAGCCAGACGCCGGCGCGATCCGGATCGACGGCGAAACCCTCTTCGACGGCGACGCCGGGATCGACCTTCCCCCGGAGCGGCGCCAGGTCGGGTACGTCTTCCAGGACGACCTGCTCTTCCCCCACCTCACCGTCCGCGGCAACCTGCGGTTCGGGTACGAGCGGGTCGCACCGGTCCGGCGCCGGTTCGAGCCCGGTCCGGTGGTCGAGCTGCTGGAGATCGGCGCCCTTCTCGAGCGGCACCCGCGGGAGCTGTCCGGCGGCGAGCGACAGCGGGTGGCCCTGGGCCGCGCCCTGCTGCGCTCGCCGCAACTGCTCCTCATGGACGAGCCCCTGGCCTCGCTGGACCAGGGACTGAAAAGTCGGATCATCCCGTACCTGCGGCGGGTCCGCAGCGAGCTGCAGATCCCGATCCTCTACGTCAGCCACTCGGTGGCGGAGATTCTGGAATTGACCGGGCAGGTCATCGTGCTGCAGCGGGGACGGCTGCTGGCCCACGGCGACTTCTTCCGCGTGGCCCAGGAGCCCGAGGTGCTGCCGCTGATCGCCGACTACGGCCTGGAGAACGTGCTGCCGGCCGAGGTGCTGGAGGCGCCGGCAGACCGGGCGACCTGCAGGGTGCGGTGTTGCGGCCAGGAATGGCTGGTGCCCCAATGCCACCGACCGCCCGGCAGCCGCATCTTCCTCGGGATCCGGGCCGAGGAGATCACCCTCTGCCGGGCGCGACCCGACGGCCTCCCCACGATGAACGCGGTGCCGGGGCAGGTGGTCGGGGTCACCGACGCCGACGGGATCTGCCTGGTCAACGTCGACGTCGGCCGCAGGCTGGCGCTCCGGCTGACCTCCCAGGCCGTTGCCGAACTGGGTCTGGCGGCAGGCCAATCGGTGATCTGCCTGATCAACCCCCTCGCCGTCCGCATCGGCCCGGAGTTGGACTGACCGCGGGCCGCGGCACCTCATCCATCGCGACGCCAGTCCTGGTATTCGGTGTACAGGCGGGTAGAAGCGGGATGCCCGGCCAACACCGGGGTACCGGGCCGGTTCATCATCCCCTGGTACTGGTAGACGAGGATCTCGTCGACCCAGGGAGAGACCGCGGCAAGCTGGCGCTCGACCCGGGCGAAGGGGGCCGGGAGCAGGGCGCTCCGGTAGACCTCCCCCTCGAACTCGAAGATCTCCACGTCGGCCCACAGCGCGGCCCGTCCGGCCCGGTCGTGGACCCGCCGCAGGGCCTCGTAGTACGCCCCGGTCTGGTCGGCCGTGGACTTCTGCACCCCCACCTCGTCCTGGTACGCGACCACGTCGACCTCGAGGGCGTCGAGCTGGCGCACGTACTCGTCGTCGGCCTGGACCATTTTGGTGCCGTAGGGCGCGATGAGGTGGAGGGCGCGGGGCATGACCTGACGGGCCAGCCGCACCCCCTCGCGGACGTACTCGATGAACTCGGGCTTGTAGTGGCCGCGGATCTCGGCCTCGTTCGGCCAGTACCAGCCGTGGAAGCTCGGGTGCGCGCCGTACCCCGCGGCCAGCTCGTCCACCGCGGCCAGCCGGCGCCGCCGGGCCTCGGGGTCGGCCAGGATCGCCGGACTGTCCCACTGGCCCCAGAAGCCGTTGCCGACAAAGACCTTCATCCCGTGCCGGTCGGTCGCGGTCAGCAGGGCCTCCAGCGGGTCCTCGCAGGGCAGGTCCCAGGGCGGCAGCAGGCGGGTGGGGTAGAACGCGCGGTAGTCGAGGGCCACGGCCATCAGCACCAGGTATTCCATCCCCGTACCGGCCACCTCGGCGACCTTGGCGTCCCAGTCCATGGCGGTAAAGCGGGCGCAGGCCGGGTTCCAGTAGATCCCCTCGGCCCGGCTGTGGTGCTGGAACTCGAACCAGGTGCCCCGGATCGGCTTTGCCCGAGTCATGGTGTGATCTCCTCTCGCCGGTCGGCACGACCGCGGCGCCGGCGCACGGCAGACGCCAGCTCCTCGAGCAGGACGGCGGTGGTCTCCCAGGAGATGCAGGCGTCGGTGATGCTCTGGCCGTAGACCAGCGCTACGCCGGGCTCGAGCTGCTGACTCCCCTCGACCAGGTGGCTCTCCAGCATCAGCCCGAAGATCTCCTCGCTGCCGGCGGCGACCTGGGCCGCCACGTCGCGGGCCACGAGCGGCTGGCGGGCAAAATCCTTGGCGCTGTTCCCGTGGCTGCAGTCGACCATGACCCGGTGCGGCAGACCGGCCTTGCGCAGCTTGCGCGCGATGCCCTGCACGCTGTCGGCGTCGTGGTTGGGCTTGTGGCTGCCGCCGCGCAGGATGAGGTGGCAGCGATCGTTCCCCCGGGTCGAGACGATGGCCGAGATCCCCTGCTTGGTGACCGAGAGGAAGTGGTGCGGATGGTGCGCGGCGCGGATGGCGTCGACGGCGATCTGGACGTTGCCGTCGGTGCCGTTCTTGAACCCCACCGGCATGGACAGGCCCGAGGCCAGCTCCCGGTGCACCTGGCTCTCGGTGGTGCGGGCGCCGACGCCACCCCAGGAGATCAGGTCGGCGATGAACTGCGGGGTGATGGTGTCGAGGAACTCGGAGCCGGCGGGCAGCCCCAAGTCGGCCAGCTCGAGGAGCAACCGCCGACCGAGCCGCAACCCCTTGTTGATGGCAAAGCTGTTGTCCAGGTCCGGGTCGTTGATCAGTCCCTTCCAGCCCACGGTGGTTCGCGGCTTCTCGAAGTAGACCCGCATCACCACGCACAGGTCCGCGGCCAGGCGGTCGGCCTGCGCCTTGAGCCTCGCCCCGTATTCCAGGGCCGCCTCGGGATCGTGGATGGAACAGGGCCCGACCACGGCCACCAGACGGTCGTCCTCTCCCAGCAGCACGGCGCCGATCTCCTGGCGCGCCTGGGCCACGGTGACGGAGGCCCGTTCGGACACGGGCAGCTCCTCCATGAGGATCGCCGGCGGGAGGAGCGGCCGCAGGGCGGCGATCCGGAGGTCATCGGTATGCTGAAACACCGCGGCATCCTTTCGCTGAGTGAGGGAAGACGGCTGATAATCTAGCTAGTACGAGTCTGCTTGACATGCCCCTTGCTCCCCCTATCTTGTTCCGCCTCCTAGTGTCGCGTCCGAGAAATACCTTGGCATTTGCGGACCGATCCATCCCGGCCAGCGTCGTGTGCCGGATCGTTCTCGATCCGGCCACATCCCTGTGCTCGCTCGCTTCCTGTATCTTCCCCTCGATACAGGGCGTTCGCGCGCCTAGCTGGCCGGGCGCTTCATGGCCCTTCGGGCTACTCGGCCCGCTCGATGACACAACTTATTTCTCGGACGCGACACTAACGATGAAAGGGGGATAACGGCTTGGCGTCCAACGTTCCACCCACCAGCGGCATCCGCGTGCCGCAAGGCGACCTGCAGGACCTGGTCGCCCGCTGTTTCGCGGCGTCGGGCACCTCGGCCGCCGACGCCGAACTGATCTCCCGCCTGCTGGTCCGGACCGACCTGCGCGGCGTCCACAGCCACGGCACCCAGCAGGCTCCCGGGTATACCGCGCTGATGCGCCAGGGCCGGGTCAACCCGCAGCCCCGGCTGCAGGTCGTTCACGAGACCGCCACCACCCGGGTGGTGGACGGCGACGGCGGCATGGGGCATTTCCCCTGTTACGAGGGGACGGTCTGGGCCATCGAGGCGGCCAAGCGGTACGGCACCGCGGCGGTGACCACCCGCAACCACTTCCACTTCGGCGCGGCCAGCAAGTACACCCTGCTGGCCCTCGACCGGGACTGCATCGGCATCGCCATCTCCTCGCATCGCTATCCGCTGCGGCCGGACGCCCCGATCGGCCGGGTCAACGGCGGCTCGCCGATCAGCATCGCCGTCCCGGCGGGGGACCAGCCGCCCCTGGTCCTCGACATGGGCGCGGGACTCCTTCCCTGGAGCGAGGAGCTGTTCAAGCAGAGCCCCTTCTCCTATTTCAAGGAGCTGGGGATCGCCGCGGTCAACCGGACCCTCGGCGGGGTCCTGGCCGGGATCTTCCTGCCGCAGTTCCAGCCGCCCGAATCGCCGTGGGAATCGAACCAGGGGGCCTTCATCGCGGTCTACGACCTGGCCTGCTTCATGCCCCTCGACCAGGCCAAGGCCCAGATGGACCGGTTCATCGCCGAGGCCAGGGCCATGCGTCCCTTCCCCGGGTTCGAGCGGGCCGAGCTTCCCGGCGGACTCGAGTGGCAGCGGCAGCAGGACTACGCCCGGGACGGGATCCCGGTCAGCCCGGCGCACCAGCAGGGGCTGCAGGGGATGGCCGACGAGCTGGGATTGTCGACCCCCTTCGCCCGGTACGAGCACACCCGCTTCACCCTCTGAGAGGAGCCGCTCCATGGCCGCATTCCGCGTCCTCGTCAGCGTGCCGATCGACTTCCGGGGCCGGGCCCCGGCCCGTGACCTGCTCACCAGCGCCGGGCTCGAGGTGGTCTACCCGGCCGACCGGCCGGCCGGGACCGCGGAGGAGCGGCGCGACCGCCTGGCCGACATCGACGCGATCCTGGCCGGCATGGAGCCGCTGAACGGCGATACCCTCTGCCGGGCCGAGCGGCTGCGGGTCATCGCCCGCAACGGGGTCGGATACGACGCGGTCGACGTGGCCTACTGCACCGGCCGCGGGATCGTCGTCACCAACACCCCCGGGGCCCTGTCGGACGCGGTGGCCGAGGAGACCTTCGGGCTGATCCTGGCCCTGACCCGGCACCTGTGCGACGGTGACCGGGCCGTGAAGGCCGGCCAGTACGACGTGCCCTACGGCGAGGACCTGGCCGTCCTGACCCTGGGCGTGGTCGGCGGCGGGCAGATCGGCAGCGAGGTGGTCCGCCGGGCCCTGGCCTTCAAGATGCGGGTGCTGGTGCACGATCCCTTTGTCGATCCCGGCCGCATCCGTGCCCTGGGCGCTGAGCCGGTCTCCCTCGACGACCTGCTCGCGTCGGCGGAGATCGTCACCCTGCACCTGCCGCTGACCCCGCAGAGCCGGCACGTGGTCGACGCCGGCTTCCTGGCCCGCATGAAGCCGGGCAGCCTTCTGGTCAACACGGCGCGCGGCGGGATCGTCGACGAGGAGGCCCTGATCGCGGCTCTGCAGAGCGGCCACCTGGCCGGGGCCGGGCTGGACGTCCAGGCCGCCGAACCGGCGACCGGCCGCTCCCTCGACCTGGTGCAGTTGCCCAACGTGGTGGCCATGCCCCACGCCGGCTCCAAGACCTGGGCCACCCGGGAGCGGATGTCGGTCTGGGCCGCCCGGTCGATCGTCGACCTGCTCCAGGGCCGGACCCCCGAGCACGTGGTCAACCGCGAGGTGCTGGCCGGGTTGGAAGGCCTCCCATGATGCAGCGCCTCGATCTCAGCGGAACCTGGAAGGTGCGCTGGTCCGACGGCCAGCGCGGGCGCACCGAGTACGCCGAGCGGGATGAAACCGACCCGGCCCGGTACATCGACGCGGTCGTGCCCGGCGAGATCCATCTCGATGCCCTCAAGGCCGGGTGGATCGCGGACCCGTACGTCGGCCTGAACTGCCTGGCCGCGCGCTGGGTCGAGGAGTGCATCTGGAGCTATCGCCGCGAGTTCGAGGCTCCGGACGCGGCCTTCTCCGCGGCCCGGGTCTGGCTCGATCTCCAGGGCCTGGATCTGGTCGCCACCGTGGTGCTGAACGGCCAGGAGATCGGCCGGCACCGCAACAGCTTCTACCCCTGCCGGCTCGAGGTCACCGGCAAGCTGCGTCCGGGCCGCAACGTGCTCGCGGTGCACCTGGACGGCGGTCTGTTCGACGCGGCCGAGCGACCGTTCGCCGGGCACGGCGTCTCCCCGGACGCCCGGCTGCACAAGCGCCACTGGCTGCGCAAGCCTCAATCCCAGTTCAGTTGGGACTGGAGCACCCGCCTGGTCAACGTCGGGATCACCGGCCCGGTCACCCTGGAGTGGACCGAGGATCCGGTGCGCCTCGATCAGTTCGTGCCCCTCGCCGAGCTCTCTCCCGACCTCCGCAAGGGCACCGTGCGGGCCCGGCTGTTCGTGGAGGGACTCGCCGCGGACGAGCAGACCGGCGAGCTCACGGTCGCCGTCGAGGAAACCGGCGACCGCGCCACTCGAACGGTGACCATCAAACCCGGGCTGGCTCCGTGTGAGGCCACGGTCGAGCTGGCCGATCCCGCGCTCTGGTGGCCGGCCGGTCACGGCCCCCAGAACCGATACACGGTGACGGCCACCTTGCGGCTCGACGATCGCGTCGTCGGCCAGGCCCAGGCCCGGGTCGGGTTCCGGCACTTCCGCGTGAACCAGAGCCCGCACCCGGTCCAGGGTCGGTACTTCACCTTCGAGATCAACGGCCGCAAGATCTTCATCAAGGGGGGGAACTTCGTCCCGGCGGACATGATCTTCCCCCGGGCCGACCAGGCCCGGTACGACGTGCTCACGGACCGGGCCTTGGAGGCCAACTTCAACCTGCTGCGGATCTGGGGCGGT
>JBAZUN010000166.1:0-11469 GCA_041661365.1 Candidatus Latescibacterota bacterium | reverse complement strand
CCTTGGCCTCCAGGGCCTGGTGCAGTCCCTCGGAGAACCGGCGGCCCGGCTGGGGCCGGCCGGTCGACTCGTCCACGATCACCACCCGGCCGTCCTCGGTGACCATGTACTGGACGTCCTTCTCGAAGAGGGTGTAGGCCTTCATGAGCTGGTTGATGTTGTGCACCGTCTCGCTCTTGGCGGCGTAGGCCCGGTGGGCCTCCTCCTCCCGCAGGGCCTTCTCCTCGGGAGCCAACTGCTCGTCCTGACGGATCGCCTCCACCAGCTCGTTGAGGTCGGGCAGGATGAACACCGCCTGCTCGTCCGGCGAGAGCAGGTCGCGGCCCTTCTCGGTCAGGTCGATGGTGTGCATCTTCTCGTCGACGGCGAAGAAAAGCTGCTCGTCGATCTCGCTGAGGCGCTTGTCGCGCATGTAGTCGGCCTCGACCCGGGCGATCTGCCGCTTCACCCCCTCCTCCTGGAGCAGGCGCAGCAGGCGGCGGTGCGTCGGCATGCCGCGCATCGCCTTGAGCAGCTCGACGCCGATGGCGTACCCGTCGCCCCCCTCCCGCAACTGCTTCTCGGCCTCGCCGACGACGTTGGCCACCAGGTTGCTCTGGGCCCGGATCAGCTTCTGGACCAGCGGCTTCAGCTCGCCGTAGCGGTTGGTCGCCTCGGGGACCGGACCGGAGATGATCAGCGGCGTCCGCGCGTCGTCGATCAGGTTGCTGTCCGCCTCGTCGATGATGGCGTAGTTGAACTCCCGCTGCATCAGGTCCTGCGGGCGGGTGGCCATGTTGTCGTAGAGGTAGTCGAACCCGACCTGGTCCTTGGTGGCGTAGACCACGTCGGCCGCGTACCCCTCCTGGCGGGTCGCCGGGCGCCAGTCGAACCGCTCCGGGGCCTCGTCGCCGGCCGTCAGGACGTAGGCCTCGGCGCCGCCGGTCTGGCGGTGGTCCTGGATGATCCCGATCGTCAGTCCGAGCAGGTGGTAGATCGGCCCCATCCACATGGCGTCGCGACGGGCCAGGTAGTTGTTGTGGGTGATCAGGTGGACCCCGCGGCCGGTCAGCGCGTTGAGGTAGAGCGGCATGGTGGCGACCAGGGTCTTCCCCTCGCCGGTGGCCATCTCGGCGATCTTCCCCTGGTGCAGCACCACGGCGCCGAAGACCTGCACGTCGTAGGGGACCATGTCCCAGGTCACCGCCTCCCCGGCCCGCTCCCAGGTGCGGCCCAGGAGGGCGCGGCAGGCGACCTTGACCAGGGCGAAGGCCTGGGGCATCAGCTCGTCGAGGACGGCGGTCTCGGCGTCGCGAACCTCCCGGTCGAGGCGGGCCAGGTCGCCGCTGAGCCGCTCGCGCTCCTCGGGCTCCTGGTCGCCGCGTAGCCGGGTCTCCAGGGCCTCCAGCCGCGCGCGGGCCTCGCCGGCGCGGGTCTGCAGCAGAGCCCGGAACTCGCCGGTCTTCGCCCGTAGCTCGACCGGACCGAAGGCGGCGTACTCCTCGACCAGACGGTTGATCTCGTCCAGCAGCGGTCGGGCCTTCTTGAACTCGCGGTCGGACTGCGAACCGAAGACCTTCTTCAGGACGCTACCCCACATCACGCTCATCCTCTCGTCGGAGACGGTAGACCGGAACCGGCCGGGGGCAGCCCGGCCTCCGGTCGGTCGGGCAGGGGCGATTCAGACGGCGATCCCCTGGCGGCGGGCCACGGCGTCCAGCACGCCGTTGACAAAGGCGTAGGAGGGGCCGCCGCCGTAGAGCTTGGCCAGCTCCACGGCCTCGTCGAGGGAGACCCTCGTCGGGATCTCCTCGCAGTACAGGATCTCCGCCAGCCCCAAAAGCAGGATCAGGCGGTCGACGCGGGCCATCCGCTCCTGGGGCCAGTGGGTGGCCGACTCGGCGATCAGCCCGTCCAGGCGCTCGCGGTGGGCACCGACGGCGGCGACCAACCGGTCGGCAAAGGCGCGCACCTCGTCCGACAGGGAGAACCGCGCGGCCAGCTCGCCGAGCGCCCGGTCGGCGTCCCCCGGCGAGACCGCGTCCCAGTAGAGCGCCTGCAGCGCCACCTGCCGGGCGCCGCGGCGGCTGTTGGGCACCGGCGGCTCCTCGGCGCCGAACTCCTCGTCGAACGACTCGACCGGCATCTCAGCTCAGGCGGGGGATCAGGTCGGCCATCTCGATGGCGTTGAGCGCCGCGTCCCAGCCGCGGTTGCCGGCGCGGACCCCGGCCCGCTGGATGGCCTGCTCGACGGTGTCGGCGGTGATCACCCCGAAGGTGACCGGCACCCCGCTGGCCAGGCCCACGTGGGCGATCCCCTTGGCCGCCTCGGCGGCGACGAAGTCGAAGTGCGGGGTGTCGCTACGGACGATGGCGCCCAGGCAGATCACCACCTCGAAGCGGCCGGTGGCGGCCAGCTTCTGGGCCGCGATCGGCAGCTCGAAGGAACCCGGCACCCAGGCTACCTCGACGTCGGCCCCGTCGGCCCCGTGGCGACTCAAGCAGTCTAGCGCCCCCTCCAGCAGCTTGGCGGTGATCAGGTCGTTGAAGCGGCTGACCACGATCCCGAACCGCCGTCCCCGGGCGGTGAGCTGGCCCTCGTGCACCTGCTTCGGCGTGATCCTCGACATCGCGTCATCCTCTCTTCAGGTCGGTGGCGTCCAGGTGGATGGTGTGCCCCATGCGGTCGCGCTTGGTGCGCAGGTAGCGGATGTTGTGGGGGTTGGCCGGCACCTCGATCGGCACCTGCTCGACCACGGTCAGTCCGTAGGCCTCCAGCCCGACCCGCTTGGTCGGGTTGTTGGTCAGGAAGCGCACGCGCCGCAACCCCAGGTCGTAGAGCACCTGGGCACCGATGCCGTAGTCCCGGGCATCCATCGGCAGCCCCAGGGCGTGGTTGGCGTCGATGGTGTCCAGTCCCTGCCGCTGCAGCTCGTAGGCCTGCAGCTTGTGGATGATGCCGATCCCGCGGCCCTCGTGGTGCTGGATGTAGACGATCACCCCGCGCCCCTCGGCGGCGATCATCTCAAAGGCCCGCTCGAGCTGGAGGCCGCAGTCGCACAACTGCGAGCCCAGCACGTCGCCGGTGAGGCAGGCCGAGTGCATGCGCACCAGGGTGTCGCCGCCGTCGGCGACCTCGCCCATGGTCAGGGCGATGTACGGGTTGCCGTCGACCAGACTGCGGTAGGCCAGCACGGCGAACTCGCCGTGGCGGGTGGGCATCACCGTCTTCGCCTCCAGCCGCACCAGCTTCTCGGTCCGCCGCCGGTAGGCGATCAGATCCTTGATGGTGGCGATCCGCAGCCCATGGCGGCGCGCGAAGGCCAGCAGGTACGGCGTGGAGGCCAGCTCGCCCCGCTCGTCGAGGATGGTGGCCATGGCGGCCACCGGCTCGAAGCCGGCCAGGCGCGCCAGGTCGACCGAGGCCTCGGTGTGGCCCGCGCGCCTGAGCACCCCGCCGGGCTGAGCCCGCAGCGGGGTCACGTGGCCCGGCTGCACGAAGTCCCGGGCCTGGCTGCGCGGATCGACCAGGCGGCGGATGGTGAGGGCGCGGTCGTGGGCCGAAACCCCGGTGCCGGAGATCTCCACGGCGTTCACCGAGGCCATCACGGCCACCCCCCGCGGCCCGGCCGATCCCGGCACCATCGGGTGCAGGTCGAGGGCCTCGAGGCGCTCGGCCGGCGCGGCCACCACCGGGGTCCCGCCGGCCTGACGCATCATGAAGTTGACCGCGTCCGAGGTGGCCAGCTCGGCCACCATCACCAGCTCCCCCTCACCGACCGTCTCGGTCCCGTCCAGGTCGCGCGTGCGCTCGTCGACCAGCACGACCATGGCACCCCGCTGCAGCTCGGTCAGGACCTCCGGGATGGTGTCGAAGTCAGACATGGTGGCGGGGATCGCGGGGTCCTCCCGGCGGCGCCGGACGGCCCGCCGCGGAGTCAGTATCCCATGCTCCGCAGACGGGTGAAGGTCAAGCCACCCGGGGAGGGCGGACCGTCGGCGAGCAGGCGTTCGAGGTAGCGGGCGATGACGTCCACCTCGAGGTTCACCCGGTCGCCGGCGCGGCGCTCGGCCAAGGTAGTGTGCTGAAATGTATGCGGGATCACGGCCACGGTAAACCCCGCCCCCTCGACGGCGGCGATGGTAAGGCTGATCCCGTCGACCGTGACCGAGCCCTTCTCCGCCAGGTACCGGCACAGCTCCGGCGGCGGCTCGAGGCGCAGGACCCAGGCGTGCTCCCCGCTGGTCATGGCCGCGACCCTCCCGACCCCGTCGACGTGGCCCAGCACCAGGTGACCGCCCAACCGGCTGTCGGCCCGCAGGGCCCGCTCGAGGTTGACCGGTCGGTCCACGGCCAGCTCGCCCAGGGTGGTCCGCCGCAGGGTCTCCTCCACCGACTCCACGGCGAACCGGTCGGCCCCGACCTCGACCACCGTCTGGCAGACCCCGTCGACGTTGACGCTGTCGCCTTCGCGCAGGTCGTCCAGCACCCGCTCGGCCTTGACCTCGAGTCGCTGGAAGGATCCCCGCCGGGTCCGGCCGGCGATCCGGCCCACCTCCTCGATCAGACCGGTGAACACGGGTACCTCACGCTCGCGGTGTAGAGCAGGTCGGAGCCCAGCTTGCGCACGCGCACCTCCTCCAGGCCGATGGCCTGCCGTAGCTCGGTAATCCCCAGGTCTCCCAGGGAGGCGATCCCCTCCCCGAGCAGGATCGGCGCCAGGTAGACCTGCACCTGGTCGACGACCCGGTCGCGCAGGGCCGCCGCCGCCAGCCCGGCGCCCCCCTCCAGCAGGACGCTGGTCATCCCGGCTGCCGCGGCCCGGGCCAGGGGGAGCCGCAGGTCGAGACGCCCCCCGGGCGCGGGAAAGGTCCACACCTCCACCCCCTGTCGCGTGAAGACGTCCCGACACTCGGGGTCGGTTCCCTCGCCGGTGACCAGCACCGCACCCGACCGCGAGAAGACCCGGGCCGTGGGGGGAACGCGCAGCCGGCCGTCGACCACCAGGGGACGCGGGTCCCGGCCCCGGACCAGCCGCACGGTCAGCTCGGGGTCGTCGGCCAGCACCGTGCCGGCACCGACCATCACCGCGTCGAGGCGGGCGCGCCACCGGTGGACCTCCCGATGGGCCGCCTCCCCGGTGATCCAGCGGGACTGGCCGGTGCGGGTGGCGATCCGGCCGTCCAGGGTCTGGGCCAGCTTGAGCACCACCAGGGGCAGTCCCTGGCTCCGGTGCTTCAGATACGCGGCGTTGAGCCGGGCCGCCTCGTCGGCCAGCAGGCCGACCTCGACCTGAAGGCCGGCGCGGCGGAGCCGCTCCACCCCGCGGCCGTTGACCCGCGGGTCGGGATCGATCATGGCGCAGACCACCCGGTCGACCTTGGCCCGGACGATCGCCTCGGTGCACGGCGGGGTCCGGCCGTGGACCGAGCAAGGTTCCAGGGTCACGTACAGGGTCGCCCCGCGGGCCTGCTCGCCGGCTCGGGCAAAGGCGTTGACCTCGGCGTGCTCGCCGCCGAGGCGCTGGTGCGCGCCTTCGCCGACCACCTGGCCGCCCCGCACCAGCACGGCCCCGACCATCGGATTGGGGCTGACCCGCCCGCGACCGCGCTCGGCCAACCTCAGGGCACGACGCATGTACGCGGCGGCCTCGGTCATCGTCCCCGCTCCTCGACCAGGGCCGACAGGAGGGCGAAGGTCAAGCCTAAGGTGCTCTGCCGCAAGGTAGTAGATCCCCCGTTGTGAAGGGAGAGAAGGTAGGCCCGCGACCTCCCCGCGTCAAGCGTCCCAAGTGTGAATACTACCCTCTAACAGATTGCCGCAAAATAAGTTCTGCGGTCAGTCCGTCCCCTTCGGCCGGCTTGACAAATCGCCCGAGGGTGCTGTTTCTTAGGTCACCGGACCCCGGCCTCGAGGAGCCTGTCGGAGTAGACTCGGCGGCCCTAGCCCGTTGAAGAAGTCGCTTTGCCTGGCGAGGCCGAGGGATGGCGGGATCTGGCTAGGCGCGCGAGCGACGCCGCATCGAGGGGAGATGCGGCAAGCGAGCGGCACAGGGACGTGGCCGGATCGAGAGCGATCCGGCACACGACGCCAGAGCCCGTCAGCACCGGCCGCAGCCAAATGGGCTTTTTCAACGGGCTGCTAGGTCTCCCGGGTAGGGGCGCTCATCGCCCTGCCGGCCGCCTCGCGCGCGCCCTCCGTGCCCATCCGTCGATCAAGGAGCATCCCGTGTACGAGGCCTACTGGGGCCTTCGCGAGAAACCCTTCGAAAACACCCCAGATCCCCGCTTTCTGTTCCTTTCGGACGAAGGGGAAGAGGTCTTCACCCGCCTGCTCTACGCCCTCCAGAGCCACCGCGGGGCCGCGGTCCTGACCGGTCCCTCGGGGTGCGGCAAGACCCTGGTGGCGCGGGCCCTGATCCAGCGGCTCGAGCCGGCCCAGACCGAGGTGGCCCTGCTCAACAACCCGCGCTGGAGCGCCGACGATTTCCTGCGCGAGATCCTCTACCAGCTCGGTGAGGAGGGGCCCTTGCCCGAGCGCGCCCAGGTGATCCACCGGCTCAACGAGATGCTCTACGACAACTACTCCACCGGCAAGCAGACCGTGGTGCTGATCGACGAGGGCCAACTGCTCGAGGACCGGAGCGTGCTGGAGGAGATCCGGCTGCTGCTGAATTTCCAGCTCAACGACGCCTTCCTCATCAACCTGCTGCTGGTAGGCCAGCCGGCCCTGGCCCAGCACATCCGCGAGTACCCTCCCCTGGACCAGCGCGTCGCCACCCGCGGCCTGGTCAAGCCCCTGGCCCAGGAAGAGGTGGGGGCGTACATCGAGCACCGGCTGCAGGTGGCCGGACGGTCCGAGCCGATCTTCACCGAGGAGGCCGTGGCCCTGGTCGACCGCCACGCCGCCGGGGTGCCGCGCCGGATCAACAACCTGTGCGACATCGCCCTGGTGATCGGTTTCAGCCGCCACCTGCAGCAGATCGACACCGACGCGATCGCGCGCCTGATCCAGGCCGAAAGCGGCGATGGCGCTTAGGATGTCGAGCATGCTGCGCACCTCGGAGGAGGTGCGCCGCCCGGGAGCGCCGGCCCGCCGGCCCCTCACCGGACGGCCGCCCGTCGAGGGGGCCGGCAACGGGTTTGCGGACGCCGACCCGCTGGCCGGCGCCGCCCTGCCGCTGCCGGTGACGGCACCACCGCCGGCCGAGGTCGCCGCCGATCGGCACCGCCTGGAACACGCGGCGTACGAGCGGCTGTCGTCGGCCGCGGCCGCGATCTTCACCGCCGCTACCGGCGGCGGCATGCCCGACGAGAAGGAGCTCCTCGAGTCCCTGCGCCAGGCTCTGACCCGGCTGCGGGTCAGCCACGGCCTCCTGGCCGAGACCGTCAGCCTGCACCACAAGGCCAGCCGGGGCTGGCCGCAGCGCGCCGCCAACACCGCGCTGCTGGCCATGCGCCTGGGGCTGGAGATCGAATACGAGGAGCGCCCCTGCCTGGCCCTGGGTCTATGCGCCTTGATGCACGACCTGGGGATGACCCGCGTCCCGGAAGAGCTCCTCACCAGCAGCCGCCTGACCCCCGGACAGCTCGAGGTGCTGCGCCAGCACCCGGCCGAATCCCAGCGGATCGTCACCGGCTTCGGCGCCGCCTTCGCCTGGATCGGCAAGATCGTCGTGCAGGTGCACGAGCGGCAGGACGGCAGCGGCTACCCCCACGGCCTGCGCGGCAATCAGATCCACGAGATGGCCCGCATCATCGGCCTGGCCGACACCTACGAGGCCATGGCCCACCCGCGGGCCGACCGCAAGGCCCGGGTCACCTACCACGCGCTCAAGGAGATCATCGACCTGCGCAACACCCTGTTCGAGCGCCCGCTGATCAAGGCGCTGATCCACATCGTCTCGATCTTCCCCCTGGGCAGCCTGGTGAAGCTGAACAATGGCGACGTGGGCCGGGTCATCACCACGAGCCGCACCCACCCGACCCGGCCGATCCTGGAGATCCTGCTCGACGCGCGAGGGCGTCGTCACGACGAGCCGCGCGAGCTCGACCTCGAACAGGAGCCGATGCTCTACATCGTGGACCCGGCGATCGAGGAGGACGTGCTCGACAGAGGGGAGGACGAGCGTGCTGGGTAAGCTCTTCGACCGGATCAAGGAAGGACTGGCCAAGACCCGGACGGCGATGTCCGAGCGGATCGCCGCGGTGGTGCCGCGCGGCACCCGCCTGGACGACGAGCAGCTCGACGAGATCGAGGCCATCCTGGTTCAGGCCGACGTCGGTCTCGAGACCGCGGGGGAGGTGATCGCCGAGCTGCGAGCCCGGCTCCGGGAGGAAGCGGCGCCCGAGGGGCCCGAAGGGGTGATGGCGGTGCTGCGGCGCCAGGTGGCGACCGTCGTGGCCCTGGGCGACCAGGGGCTGCCGCTGGAGGGGGACCTCCCGGCCAAGCCGTTCGTGGTGCTGGTGGCCGGGGTCAACGGCGTCGGCAAGACCACCACCATCGGCAAGCTGGCCAAGCGGTACGTCGACGCCGACAAGAAGGTCCTGGTGGCGGCCTGTGACACCTTCCGGGCCGCGGCCATCCCGCAGCTCGAGATCTGGGCCCAGACCGGCGCCGATCCCGCGGCGGTCGCCTACGATGCCCTGGCCGCGGCCAGGGCCCGCGGGATCGACGTGCTCCTGGTCGACACCGCCGGCCGGCTGCACAACAAGGTCAACCTGATGGAGGAGCTCAAGAAGATCCGACGGTCGCTGGCAAAGCACGACCCCGCGGCCCCGCACGAGACCCTCCTGGTGCTCGACGCCACCACCGGCCAGAACACCCTCTCGCAGGTGCGCCAGTTCCACCAGGCCACGCCGGTGACCGGCCTGGTCCTCACCAAGCTCGACGGTACGGCCAAGGGCGGTATCGCCATCGCCCTGCGGCGCGAGTTCGGCGTACCGGTCAAGCTGATCGGCGTGGGCGAGGGCCTGGACGACCTGCAGCCGTTCGACGCCGAGGCCTACGCCCGCGCCCTCTTCGAGGACTGACCGGCGGCCGGGTCGGGTTGGGGAGCAGCTCGCGGAGCCGCCTGAGGTCGAAGCCCGATCCGGTCGCCAGCGGTATCATCCTCTCCTATCGTCCCAACTCCGGCCAGGGCAGCTCGCCGTAGTAGAAGATCCGGGTGTCGCCGGCCTCCACCCGCTCGGTGAAGGAGTCCACCCCCGCGGCCACCTGACGGTCGGTCAGGACGTCCCAGACATCGGCCCGGCGCGGTAGGTGGATGGTCTTGGCCTCTCCCTTCATCGTGTGCAGGCCGACGAAATTGCGGCCGGCGTGGAGCACGTCGTCGCTCTCGCTGAAGACGTGGCCGCCGGCAAAGCGGAGGATCGCCCGCAGCACCTGGGACGGCACGTTGGGTGCTCCGACGTAGACCGAGGTCCAATCGCCCATCTCCTTGACGCACATCCCGGGCAGGGAATGGCCCCGGACCGAGACCAGGGTGCCCAGGGTCTGAGCCCGCGGATCGTCGACGTACGGGATCGGCCCGAGGTGCTCGTCGGTCCCCCAGGCGGTGTTGGCCGGCAGGTCGCGGGTGATCGGGTGGTCGAAGCCGGTGACCAGCAGGTTCAGCGACCACGCGGTCATGTCCCACCGGATCTCCATGCCGAGGGCGTCGGTCATGTGGGCGGGCGACAGGCTCTCCTCGACGGCGCCGTTCATGTACATCCAGACCACCACCGCCTGGTCGCGGCACAGATGCCGGCGGATCGCGCGGCGTCGCTCGGCCGAGAGGTGGAAGGCGTTGAGGAACAGGTAACAGCGATACGGTTTGGGCAGCCGCTCCACGTCGTCGAGCAGGTAGAGGTCGTGGGGCGCGCCGAGGCGGGACAGGCCCCAGTGCCGCTGCCGGAAGACCAGGGGCCAGTCCAGGGTGCGCACGAGCCGCTCGTAGAGGAAGCTCCGCTCGTCGACGATCACCGCCAGGTCGGCGCCGGGAGACCGGTCCGGGCACCCCAGGCTTCGGGTGCCGATCTCGACAAATCGTTTCAGTGCCGCCAGGATCGCCGGGTCATCGTACGGTCCGTTCCCCGGCGAGGCCCAGTCGGCCCACCAGGCCGCGGTGGCGTGCTCGAGGCCGGTGGCGAAGTTGCGGGTCAGCACGCTGACGCTCGCGCGCGCGTCGCGGGCCACCCCGTACCCCGAGTTGGGCGGGAAGCGATGGGTGCGGGTGTCCTCCTCGTTGAACCAGAGCTTGCCGTGCAGCCGCACCGACTCGGTCAGCGACATGAACGGCCCGTCGCCGCCGACCCCGCGGAAGCCGTAGCTGTACGGACTGGCCAGGAAGTCGACGTGGGGCGAGGCCAGCACCCGGGACAGGGCCAGGTGACCGGAGCGCTGGTACGCCGGGTGGACCATGTCGTGCCGCTGGTGGAAGAAGCCGTTCGACCAGGTCATCTCCATGACGTAGCCGTAGAAGACCCCGGCCAGGACCTGGCCGTCTCCAGCCGCCTTCACCCGGCCGCAGAAGTAGTCGATGCACTCGGCCACCAGGTCGTTGAAGGCCTCGTAGTAGTCGATCACCCGCCGGCTCCGGGCCGGATCGCGGAAGTGATACAGGTCGGCCGCCTCCTGTTCCTCGGGTCCGGGCACCTCGACGGTGTGGAACATGGCCCGGCCGTCCTGCCAGGCCAGGCGCAGGGCGTTCAAGTCGCCGCCGTACTTGCGGCTCAGCCAGCCCTGGAACCAGCGCTGCATCGAGGGCGAATAGTCGCAGGCGTGCCCCTCCATGGAGGATTCCTTGGCCCACTCGCCGCTCTGCCCGGCGGCCGGCTGGAAGCCGATCACCCGCTGACCCTCGGGGAGCCGGCGCAGGTAGCGGACCAGGGAGGCCAGGAACTCGCCGGCCTGTTGCCGCCAGATCATCGAGGCGTAGGACTGGTTCTCGGTGCGGCCGTCACCCCAGCGCTCCAGCTCGTCGGGGTACCGGGCGTGCCACCAGGGCATCCGCACCTCGAGATGGACGCGAAGGATGAAGTAGGCCTCCGGGTCGAGGTCGAGCACCCGCCGCAGCCGGGGCACCAGGGAATCGAAGTAGGGCTCGTACCCCCCGCTCTCGGCCGGGTCGACCCGCGGGTCGAGGCCGCCGATCCCCACCTGGAAGTGGACCAGGTGGACCCCGGCCCGGGCGAACTGCCGGACGAACTCCGCGGCGAACCAGTCCCCTTCCAGCGGCGGGTCCGGGGCCCAGTGGACGGCGCCGAAGACCGGTCGGTCGTCGATGAACAGGGTCGGGGCACCACCGTGGGGTCGGACGGCGGCATTGGCCATGGAGCCCTCCTCGTGAACGGGCAAGGGGGAATATCCGGTCGGATCAGGCCCAAAACCTATGCAGGGGGGCGAAGCGCAGAAAGGGGCGGGTGACCGCGATCACCGATCGGCGTGGGATCGCCGTCACGCTCCTGTCAGTCGCGCGAGGCGTCCGCCAGCGCCAGGCCGATCTCCTC
>JBAZUN010000165.1:0-11513 GCA_041661365.1 Candidatus Latescibacterota bacterium | reverse complement strand
AAGGACGGGTGGGTCATCGACGTGGCGGCACCACCACCGACATCGCGGTGCTCCGCGACGGCTTCCCCCGGCTCAGCCCCGAGGGTGCGCGGGTCGGTCGGTGGCGGACGATGATCGAGACCGTCGACGTCCACACCGCCGGCCTGGGCGGCGACAGCCAGGTGCGGGTAGCGCCGGGCACCCGCGTCCTGACCATCGGCCCCCGCCGCTCGGTCCCCCTCTGCCAGCTTGCCGCCGGGCATCCCCCGATCGTCGAGGAGCTGCGCCGGCAGTTGGCCGCGCGGGAGCACCTACCGTTGACCGGGCAGTTCTCCCTGCCCCAGCGCCGGTCCCGGGCCGCCCTCGATCCGCGCGGCCAGGAGCTGCTGGACCACCTCGACTCGACGCCGCGCTCCCTGCTCCACCTGGCCCGGGTTCTGCCGGCCGGCCTGCTCGTGGTCCACCAACTCGAGGAGCTGGAAGCCAGACAGGTGGTCCAGCGGGCCGGGTTCACCCCGACCGATGCCCTGCACGTCCTGGGCCGGTTCCAGCGCTGGAACACCGAGGCCGCCAGGCTGGGCGCCGAGCTGCTGGCGGCCCAGCTCGGGGTCGCCGTCGAGGTTCTGTGCGAGCGGGTGGTCGCCGAGTTCTCGCGCCGGCTGGCCGCCGAGCTGGCGGCCAAGGCCCTGGCCGACGAGGGGTGTCCGCCGGCCTGGGAGGAGGAGCCCGGTGCCACGGCCCTGCTCGGTCGAGCCCTGGGCCGGGTTCCGGACACTTCCCTGTCCTGCGCCCTCACCCTGAACGCCCCGGTGGTGGCCGTGGGGGCGCCGGTGGAGGCCTACCTGCCCGAGGCGGCCGGGTACCTGCACACCGAACTGGTCATCCCCCCGCACGCCGGGGTGGCCAACGCCCTCGGCTCGGTGGCTACGGGCGTGGTCCAGCGCCTGCGGGTCCTGGTGCGGCCCCACGACGTGCTCTACCGGTTCCACCTGCCCGAGCAGGTGCTGGACTTCGCCGACCTCGAGACCGGGATCGCCCGAGCCCAGGAAACGGTGGTGCCCCACCTGCAGGCCCTGGCCCGCCAGGCCGGAGCCCCCCAGACCGAGGTCCAGATGACCCGCGAGGACCGCACCGCCCCCGACGGGTACGGCGGCGGGGGTGAGATCTACGTCGAGTCGGAGCTGGTCTTCACCGCGGTGGGCGGACCGGGGCTGCGGCCCGCGAACGGCTGAAGACCGAGCCCGGCCGCTGGAGGAGGTGCTCGATGACGTCCCGCGAACGGGTGCGCGCGGCCCTGGCGCACCGCACGCCGGACCAGGTCCCGGTCGAGTTCGGGGCCACGGCGGTGACCGGCATGCACGTCACCTGCGTGGCGGCCCTGCGCGACCACTACGGCCTGGAGCCCCGGCCGGTCAAGGTCTGGGAGCCGTATCAGATGCTCGGCTGGATCGACGAGGACCTGGCCGAACTGCTCGGTCTGGACGTCGTCGGGCTCACCTCGCGGAACACCCTCTTCGGCTTCCCCAACGAGAACTGGCAGCCGTTCACCGCGCCGTGGGGACAGCGGGTGCTGGTCTCCGAGCAGTTCCGCACCACCACCGACCTCAACGGCGACCTCCTCCTCTACCCGGGCGGGGATCTCGCGGCCCCGCCCTCGGGCCGCATGCCGGTCGGCGGGTTCTACTTCGACACCATCATCCGCCAGGAGCCGATCGACGAGGCCCGGCTCGACCCGGCCGACAACCTCGAGGAGTTCGGCCCCCTGTCCACCGCGGATCTGGAGCACCTGACCGCACAGGCCGCGGGGGTGGCCGGCTCGTCGCTGGCCCGGATCGGCTCGGTGGCCGGCACCGGCCTGGGCGACATCGCCCTGGTCCCCGCGCCCTTCCTCAAGCATCCCAAGGGGATCCGCGACGTGGAGGAGTGGTACGTCTCCACCGTGGCCCGGCGCGACTACGTCCACCAGGTCTTCGCCCGACAGTGCGAGATCGCCCTGGTCAACCTCGAGCGGGTCCATCCCCTGCTGGCCGACGCCCTCGACGTGCTCTTCCTCTGCGGCACCGACTTCGGCACCCAGATCTCGACCTTCTGCTCCCCCGCCACCTTCGACGAGCTCTACGCGCCGGCTCAACGACTGGGTCCACCGCTACACCTCGTGGAAGACCTTCAAGCACTCCTGCGGCGCGGTGGAACCGCTGCTGGGACGGCTGGCCGACTGCGGCTTCGACGTCGTCAACCCGGTGCAGTGCTCGGCCGCGGGGATGGACCCGGCGACCCTGAAGGCGAGGTACGGGGACCGCCTGGCCTTCTGGGGGGGCGGGGTCGACACCCAGCGAACCCTCCCCTTCGGCACCCCGGCCGAGGTCCGCGCCGAGGTGCTCCAGCGGTGCGAGATCTTCTCCCGCGACGGCGGGTTCGTCTTCAACGCGATCCACAACGTGCAGATGAACACCCCGGTGGCCAACGTGGCGGCGATGATCGCCGCGGTGAAGGAGTTCAACGGCAGGCACTGAAAGCGTACCTGCAGGTTCACACCCAGTCTGAGGGGGGAGACGACAGGTGAACAGCCGCGAACGGATCCGCGCCATTATCGCCGGTCAGGAGGCCGACCGCTGCGGCTTCTGGCTGGGGAACCCGTACCCCGATACCTGGCCGATCTACCACGCCTGGTTCGGCACCGAGAACGAGGAAGCCCTGCGACGCAAGCTGGGCGACGACTATCGGTGGATCCCGGCCGGTGAGTACCGCCACCCGGCCGGTAAGGGGATGTTCGACATCCCCAACAAGAGCGCCCACGGCACCCCCGGCCCGTTCGCCGAGTGCGAGGATCCGGCCGCGGTCGACGACCTCTACGAGTGGCCGAACCCGGACTACCTCGACTTCGAGCCGGTGCTGGCCCGGCTGCGCCAAGCCGGTCCCTACTACCGGGCCAGCGGCTTCTGGGCCCCGTTCTACCACCACGTCATGGACCTGTTCGGGATGGAGAAGTACATGATGAACATGTACCTCAACCCCGAGCTGGTCCAGGCGGTCACCGACCGGGTCTGTTCCTTCTTCCACGAGGCGAACGAGCGGTTCTTCGACGCGGCCGGCGACCTGATGGACGGGTATTTCTTCGGCAACGACTTCGGCACCCAGCGGGACCTGATCTGCGGGCCGACCCAGTTCGACCGGTTCGTCATGCCCTGGTTCGTCCGCTTCACCGAGCAGGCGCACGCGCGGGGGTACCAGGTCATCCTCCACTCCTGCGGGTCGGTGGCCAAGGTCATCGACCGCCTGATCGACGCCGGGGTCGAGTGCCTGCACCCGCTGCAGGCCCTGGCCGCCGACATGGACGCGGAGAGCCTGGCCCAGCGGTTCAAGGGCCGCATCTCCTTCCTGGGCGGGATCGACACCCAGCAGCTCCTGGTCCACGGCAGTCCGGAGGAGGTCAAGGCCGACGTGCGCCGGGTCAAGAAGGTGCTCGGACCGCGGCTGATCGTCAGTCCCAGCCACGAGGCCCTGCTGCCCAACGTCTCACCGCAGAACGTGCAGGCCATGGCCGAGGCCGCCCTCGAGTAGGCACCGGGCACGCCCCCCGCCCGCGTCACGAAGGCGCGCGAACAGGAGCGAGGCCGAACTGTTGCCTTGCCCGTCACCAAGGAGAACCCGTTGGCCCGCGTATACCAGGCACCCGACTGGCAGCAGTACCGGATGGAGATGCGCGACCCGCACCGCGAGCTGGAGCCGCCGGAGCAGGAGATCGAGATCGTCGACCAAGCCCTGGCCGTGCTGGTCGAGGCCGGGGTCCTGCCCCACGCCCGGTACGACCATCAGCGGTTCCTCGACCACCGCAGGGCCGTGGCCGAGCGGTTCGAGATCCCCTGGACCGCGATCACGCCCCGGATGCAGCGCCTCCTCTACGCGGTCAGCGCCGTCCTCCAGCCGGCCACCATGGTGGCGGCCGGGATCTTCTGCGGCAACACCTTCATCGCCAACGCCGGGGCCGCCGTGGGGCCAGGGGCCTGCTACCGGGCCCGGCGGCTGGTCGGTCTGGAGATCAAGCCCGAGGAAGCGGCCCGCGCGGCCCGGAACGTGGCCAGCGTCGATCCCGAGGGCCAGGCCGAGATCCTGGCCGAGGACGGGGTGCCGTACCTACGTCGGCTCGACGGCACCCTCGAGCTGCTCTACCTCGACGCCGACGGCGCCGACGGGCGCGGCAAGTCGATCTACCTCGACATGGTCGAGGCGGCCGAGCACGCCCTGCGGCCCGGGTCGGTGGTCCTGGCCCACAACTCGGTGAACCTGGCTGAGCAATTGGCCGAGTACCTGCGGTACGTGCGCGGCAGCCGGCCGTTCCGCGACAGCGTCAACCTGTTCCTCGACGGCGAGGGACTGGAGGTGTCCGTGTACGACGGAGGGGAGAGCGTGACCCGATGAGCACGATGACCGATCTCCAGGGAGCCGCGACCGCTGCCGGCGACCGCCTTGCCGCGCTGCGCCTGAGACTGTTCGATCGCAAGCGACGGCATCCCGGCGGCTGGGCCACCTGTGGCCTGCCCGTGGCCACGGCCCGTTCCCTGCGGGCCAGCGAGGCCGTGCCTTCGTGGCAGTTGCGCCGCGGCCTGGCCGTGCGGGACCGACTGGCGGCGATCCCCTTTGCCCTGGACGAGCTGGAGCTGCTGGCCGGCCGGGTGGACGTGGACCGCGCCGAGGGCACGACCGAGGAGATCGAGGAGGCCCTCCGGTACCTGGAGCAGTACCCCGGCCCCCCGGGCCAGAACGGTCACTGCGAGCTCTACCTCGACCAGTTGATGGAGCTGGGGATCGATGGACTCTCAGCCCGCGTCCGCCGGCGCCTGGCCACGGCCGAGGGCGAGGCTGCCGAGGCGTACCAGTCCTTCCTCTACGCCCTCGAGGGGCTCGCGCGGATGGTCGCCAATGCCGCGGCCACCGCGACCGCAGCCCTAGATAGTGCCATGGGGGCTACACCGGACCGACGACGCGAGGTGGAGGCGATCGCGGCCTCGTGCCGGACCATCGCCCATCAGCCGCCGGTCACCTTCCGCGACGCCCTGCAGCTCCTCTGGTTCGCGGTCATGGGGGTGATGCACGGCGAGCCGGTCGGCCTGGTCGACCCCGGCCACCTCGACCGCACCCTCTATCCCTTCCTGGCCGCCGACCTGGAGGCCGGTCGCCTGGACGGCGAGGAGGCCCTGGTCCTGATCGAGTCGCTCTACCTGCTGGTCAACGAGTACATCCCCGACGGCCTGGCCATCGCGGTGATGGTCGGCGGCCGCGACGAAGCGGGGAACGACGTCACCAATACGCTCTCCTACCTCTGCCTGGAGGCCCTGCGCCGCACCGCGCTGATCTACCCCAGCGTCGGGATCTGCTGGCACGAGGGGACCCCGGCCGACCTGATCGACCTGGCCGTCGACCTGATCGGCCGCGGCAACGCCAACCCGGCCTTCTTCGGCGACGCCACCATCCAGCGGGGGCTGCAGTCGCTGGGGATGCCGGAGGGGGAGTCGAGCCGGTACATCAACTCGACCTGCGTCGAGATCACCCCCTCGGGGTCGAGCAACGTCTGGGTGGCCTCGCCCTACTACAACACCTGTCAGCTCCTGCTCGAGGAGATCACCGCCAGTGCCTTAGACCCGCCGGACGATTTGAAGGAGTTCGTGACCCGGTACCAGCAGCGGCTGGCCGACACCGTGGCCAAGGGGGTGGCCGACCAGAACGAGGCCCGTTGCGGGCGGTACGAGCGCGGCCGGAAGCCGCTGCAGAGCGTCTTCACCCGCGACTGCCTGACCCGCGGTCGCGACCTCGACGACGGCGGCGGCCGGTACAACTGGGTCGAGTGCTCCTTCGTCGGCCTGGCCAACCTGGCCGACTCCCTGCACGTCATCGACCAGGAGGTCTTCCGCCAGGGACGCCTGACCTTGGCCCGGCTCAAGGAGATCCTCGACGTTGGGTTCGACGACCACGAGGAGATCCGCCTGCGCTTCCTCAACGGGTACCCCAAATACGGCCAGGGGAATTCCAAGGTCGACCAGTTGGTGGGCGAGACCGTGGCCTTCGTCGTCGAGCTGTGCCGCCGCTTCCGCATGGCGCCCGACGACAGTCCCTACGTCCCCGGCGCCTTTGTCTGGATCATGCACGAACACCTTGGCCGCCGGACTGGCGCCACCCCGGACGGCCGCCGGGCCGGCTTCCCCTTTGCCGACGGGTGCGGTCCGGCCCAGGGCCGCGAGCGCTTCGGTCCGACCGCGGCGATCCTCTCGACCACGAGCTGGGACCACAGCCCGATGATCGGCGGACTGGCCTACAACATGAAGTTCAACACCTCCCTCTTCCGCGGCCCGGAGGGGTTCGGCCGCCTGCGCGACCTGATCCTCACCTATCTGCGGCGCGGCGGGTTCGAGACCCAGATCAACGTGGTCGACCACCAGACCCTGAAGCTGGCCCAGGAGAACCCCGAGGCGCACCGCGACCTGGTGGTCCGCATCGGCGGGTACACCGACTACTTCACCCGCCTGTCGCCCGAGATGCAGGCCGAGGTCATCCTGCGGACGGAGTTCGGCGATGCCTGAGCGGGCCGGTCGAGTCTTCGAGATCCAGCGCTTCTCGATCCACGACGGTCCCGGGATCCGCACCACCGTCTTCCTGCAGGGGTGCCCGCTCCACTGCCTGTGGTGCCATAACCCCGAGGGCCGGGCCGCGGGCCCGCTGCTGTCCTACCAGGCCGCCCAATGCGTGGCCTGCGGCGAGTGCGTCCGCGCCTGTCCACGGCATAGCCACCTCATGCTCGACGGCCGGCACGCCTTCGACCGCCGGGTCTGCGCCGCCTGCGGTCGGTGCGCCGGGGTCTGTCCTTCTGGGGCCCTGGAGCTGATCGGCCGGCAGGTCACGGTGGAGGAGGTCCTGGCCGAATGCCTGCCCGACCTGCCGTTCTACCGGAACTCTGGAGGCGGGATCACCCTCTCCGGCGGCGAGCCGCTCTGCCAGCTCGAATTCGCCGAAGCCCTGATGACCGCGGCCCGCGCTGCCGGTCTGCATTGCGCGGTGGAGACCTCGGGTGCCGTACCCTTTGCCCACCTCGAACGGGTCCTCCCCCTGGTTGATCTCTTCCTCTACGATCTCAAGGAGACCGACGAGGCGCGTCATCGCGAGTTCACCGGCGCCTCGAACCGCGGCATCATCGATAATCTGTGCCAGCTTTGCCGCCGCGGAGCCCGGGTACGCCTGCGCCTGCCGCTGATCCCCGGGCTCAACGACCGGCCCGATCACTTCGCCGCCGTGGCCGCGCTGGTCGCCTCCCTCCCTCCGTTCGATCGGAACGGGGTCGAACTGATGCCCTACCACCGGCTGGGCCTGGCCAAGCGCGAGCGGCTCGGACTCGACGGGGATTCCCCCCTGGAGATCGAGCCACCGTCGAGCGCCACGGTCGACGGCTGGATCGACGCCCTGGCCGACCTCGGGGTCACGGTGCTCAACCGCGCCGCTTCAGCGGCCGTCTCCTGGAGAAAACGGGTGACCGATGTCCGCCTCCGTTGACCGCGTCCATTGTGCCCTGGCCCACCAGCGTCCCGACCGAACCCCCCTCTTCGAGATCTTCTCCCCGTACCACCCGATCCACTGGGAGATCTGCGGCCGTAACCCGGCCACGGACAACGGCCTGGCCTGGGACGCCCTGGCCGAGGGGATCGGCTACGACGAGCTGCTGCACCTCAACATCAAGGCTCAATACGAGATCTGCCGCTACTACCACGTCGACATGGTGAGGCTCAACGGCGGGCCGGCCTGGTACAACCCGCCGCCGGTGAAGACCGGCCCGAACACCTGGACCTTGAACGGGGTACGGTACTGGCGGAACCCCAAGACCGATCTGGTGGTGCTCGAGGACCCGGCGGCCGAGGCCGGGTACTCGCACCGGTACGACGAGGACCAGTTGCGGCGGCAGATCGAGGAATGGGACGGCGCGGCGCCGACCGAGACCGGCCACGACCCGGTCCTGGCCGGGGTACAGCGGCTGGCCAAGACCGACGGGGTCGAGTGGGCCTACATGGGCGAGATCGGGGCCGGCACCGGGGTGGCCTTCTACCCGCCCTTCATGCTCATGTGGATGCTCGACGAGCCCGACCTGCTGCGGCGCTGGATCGAGATGCAGAAGGTCCGGGCCTTTGCCGCCACCCGGCAACAGATCGCCGACGGCTGCACCGTCATCGCCATGGGCGGCGACGTGAGCTGCGACAAGGGTCCTTTCATCTCGCCGGCCCTGTACCGCGAGTTCATCCTCCCGGTGATCCAGGAGCACGTCGACCTGATCCACTCCCTCGGCGCGCGGGCGGTCTACACCTCGGACGGGAACCACTGGCCGATCAAGGAGGAGTTCTTTTTCGCCTCGCGGATCGACGGGTACAAGGAGGTCGACCAGGCGGCCGGGATGACCTGGCCCCGACTGATCAGCGAGGGGGTGGCCGACCGGATCTGCATCATCGGCAACCTCGACGCTCGCCACAACCTTTGCCACGGCAGTCCGGCCGAGGTGCGGGCCGAGGTGATCCGCTGCCTCGACTACGGCCGTTCAACCGCGGGGGGGCACGTCATCCACGCCAGTCACTCGGTCCACGAGGACATGCCGTGGACCAACTACCACGCCGCGGCGGCCGCGTACCGGGAGTACTTCGGTCTGGCGCCGCTGCCCCGCTGAGGGGGAGGACAAGGGATGGCCGCGCTGCTCTACCGCGAGGACTTCGACGAGGTTCGCGACCGACTGGCCGCCTGGTGGCAGGGGGCCGACCTCGGCCGGCCGGCCATGCTCATCACCGCCCCGCGCGATACGCCCGCCGAACCGGTGCCCGCCCTGCCCGAGCCCGAGGGGTGGGTCACCAACTACTCGACGCGCAGCTTCGAGTACCGGGTGAACCTGGCGGCCCGGGCCTGTCTGCAGACCGAGTTCCTCGGCGAGGCCGTGCCCCAGACCGCGCCCGATCTGGGCCCTGACTGCCTGGCCCTGTACCTGGGGTGCACCGGGGTGGAGATGCCGGGCACGGTCTGGTTCCGGCCGTGCATCGTCGACCCCGCGCGGGCCCGCTTTGCCTTCGATCCCGACAACTTCTACTGGGATTTCACCCTCCGTCTGACCCGCGAGCTGCTGAAGGTCGGCCGCGGCCGCTTCGTCCTGCAGTTCCCCGACCTGATCGAGGGGCTGGACACCCTGGCGGCCATGCGGGGCACCGAGGAGCTGCTGGTCGACCTCCTGCAGCGGCCGCAATGGGTGCACGACTCCCTCGACCGGATCACCGACCTCTACTTCCAGTACTACGACGCGCTCTACGAGCTGATGCGCGACGACCGGGGCGGCAGCCACTTCTGGGCCTGGTCCCCGGGTCGGATGGCCAAGCTCCAGTGCGACTTCTCCGCCATGATCTCGCCGGGGATGTTCGCCGAGTTCATGCTGCCGGTGCTCCGGCGGATGACCGCGCGGTTCGACCACTGCATGTACCACTGGGACGGGCCGGGCGCCATCCCCCACCACGACCACCTGCTCTCCCTACCCGACCTCGACCTGATCCAGTGGACCCCGGGCTCCGGTGTGGCGCCGATCACGGACCGCCGTTGGTGGCCGCTCTACCACAAGACCCTGGAGGCGGGAAAGGGGATGGCCCTGCTGGGCTTCTCCGGACTGGACAACCTGCACGCCTTCAAGCGGGAGTTCGGCCGCAAGCTCAACCGCTGCCTCATCAGCATCGGCGCCCGGTCGCGGGCCGAGGCCGAGGAGATCCTGGCCATCACCAGCGACTGACCCACGCCGGATCGCGGATCGTCCGAGAGGCCCACCGAGCCGGCGTCCCCGGGGACCCGACGGCTACATCATCCAGAGGATCACCGCCATGTCGACCGACCTGTCGCCGCACGACCTCGAACTCCTCCGCCGTCTGGCCAGCCGCAAGGCCGAGATCGCCCAAGCCCCGGACAACCTCGAACGCCGCGACCTGTGGTACCGCCACGACGCCGGCAGTACCGGCCGGCCGATGGTCCTGGCCGAGGTCGGCGGGATCCGCGACCGGGTGCACCCCCTCCCCGACAGTATCTGCGAGTGCCAGGACCCTTGGGCCCGCGGCCTGGAGCGCGGCCTCCGCTTCGAGATCTACCAGTACGAGGTGCTCCAGGACGACCACGTGGTCGAGCCTTGGGTGAGCACCAACTGGCGCGTGCAGAGCGGCGACTACGGGGTGAAGGCGGTCCACCGCCGGGCCGAGAACGACGGCCACCTCGGCTCGGAGCGCTGGGACGCGCCGATCCAGGATCTCGACCGCGACCTCGGCAAGCTACGGCCGCGCACCTTCACCGTCGACCGGCAGGCCACCTTTGACGAGAAGGCGCGACTGGAGGCGGTCTTCGCCGGGATCCTCCCGGTCCGTATCCGCGGCGGGTACTGGTGGACCCTCGGGATGACCTGGCCCGCCATCGAGCTGATCGGGCTGGAGAACCTGATGATGGTGATCTACGACAACCCCGACGGCCTGCACCGGCTGATGACCTTCCTGCGGGACGATCACCTGCGGTTCGCCGCTTGGCTGGAGGCCGAGGGCCTCCTCTCCCTGAACAACGAGAACGACTACATCGGCTCGGGGAGCATGGGGTACACCCGACGCCTGCCCGGCAACGGCTCGACCAACGGCACCGTCCGCACCCGGGACCAATGGGTGCTGCTCGAGTCCCAGGAGACGGTCGGCGTCGGTCCGGACCAGTTCGCCGAGTTCATCTTCCCGTACCAGCTCGCCATCGCCGAGCGGTTCGGTTTGGTCTACTACGGCTGCTGCGAGCCGGTGCACAACCGCTTCCACGTGCTCGAGCGGCTGCCGGGGCTGGTCCGGGTCTCGGTCTCGCCCTGGTGCGACGAGGAGCAGATGGCGGCCCGCTGCGGAGCGGAGATCGTCTACTCGCGCAAGCCCAACCCGACCCTGATCTCCACCCCGGTCTTCGACGAGTCGGCCATCCGGGCCGACCTGCGGCGCACCCTCGAGGCGGCCCGCAGTTGCCGGGTGGAGCTGATCATGAAGGACGTCCACACCCTGAGCGATCAGCCCGACCGGCTGCCCCGCTGGGTGCGCCTGGCCCGCGAGACCGTCGACGCGGTCTGGTGATCCGCGGCGACTCCCTCGTCAGTACCCCCAACGCGGATCCGCGGCCACGATCCCGTCGATGTATTCCCAGATCCAGTCGCGCACCCCGGGGGCCAGGTAGAAGCGCGGGGTGAGCAGGTCAGCGTCCGGGCTCAACTGACCTTCCTCCATGGCCACGCGGGTCAAGGCGCATCCCGGATAGAGCCGGATCCCCACGCTGACGTTGACCAAGGCCGGCTCGAACCGGGAGAGGAACTCGACCGCGCGTTGTATGCTGTGCCGGTCCTCGCCCGGCCCCCCGAGCAGGAGGAAGGCGTGGTACGCGATCCCCTCCTCCTGGCAGACCGAGAAGCACCGGGCGATCTGGTCCGCGTCGAACCGCTTCCCCAGGGTTTGCAGCATGCGGGCCTCGGTGTGCTC
>JBAZUN010000164.1:0-11559 GCA_041661365.1 Candidatus Latescibacterota bacterium | reverse complement strand
TGGAGTTGGGGTGGAGCGGCGAGGTGGTGGAGGGGTTGCGGGGGTATAACGTCTATCGGTCGACGCGGTCGGACGGAGGGTATGAGCGGCTGACGGGGGTGGAGGGGGGGAGCTACACCACCGGAGAGACGGGGTATGTGGACTCGCTGGTGAGTGGCGGGTCGCTGTATTACTACCAGGTGACGGCGGTGGCGACGGGCGGAGAGAGCGACCGGAGCGTCTTTGTCAGCGGCCGGTCGCTGGTCGATACCTCGCCGCCTGCCGCTCCCGGTGATCTGTCCGCCGTGGCAGACGCCTCTTCCGCCCGTATCACCCTGACCTGGAGCCCACCGGCCGCGGACAGCAACGGCGGAGACCTGACCGGGGTGGTCTCCTACATCGTCTCGCGGTCCAAGGGGAGCAGCACCTCCTTTGTCGCCGTGGATACGGTCGCTGCATCGCAGACCCGATTCGTCGACAGCGGGCTCGACGCGGCCTCCCTCTACTACTACGCGGTGCGCGCCGTGGACGCGGCAGGGAACCTCAGTGCCCGCTCCTCGTCCGTGTCGGCGACCACCGCCGGGGTTGCGGCGCCGACCGACGTTGCCGCCACCGCCGGGGTCCGGCGGATCACCGTCACCTGGGACGCCAGCACCGCCGATGCCCTGCGCGGGTACAACGTGTACCGGTCCACGCGCTCGGACGGCGGGTTCACGCGGCTGACCGGGATCGAGGGGAGCACCTTTACCACGGGCAAGACCGCGTACATCGATTCCGGGATGGTGGGCGGAACTACCTACTACTATCGGGTCACGGTGGTGACCTCGACCCAGGAGAGCCCGCAGTCGGCCTTTTCCGGGGCCACGGCGCGGATCGATGACCAGGCGCCCGGTGTCCCGAGCTTTGTCGAAGGCGAGCCGGTGGTGGGGAACCCCGAACACCTGAGCCTGACCTGGAAGCCGCCGACCACCGATCTGTCCGGCGGCGATCTGACCGGGATCAGTCGATATCTGGTTTTCCGCGCCTCGAGCACTCAGGGGCCGTTCACCGAGATCGGCAGCACGACCACGGCCGCCTATCTGGATACCGGCTTGACCGCGCACACGACCTACTACTACCGGGTCCAGGCTCTCGATGACGACGGAAACGCCGGCACCCTGTCCTCCACGACGGCGCTGACCACGGGTGGGGTGGACATGCCGAAGAACGTCCGGCTATCGGCGAGTACCCCCTCCAGTTCCACCTCCCCGCCGGTGGTGACCGTCCAGTGGGACGGTGCCGCCGGGGCCATCCTCTACTACGAGGTTCAGCGGACCACGGTGGCCAACAGCACCAGCGACGCCGACTACACCTCGGTGACGCCGAATACCCTGTCCACCTCGCGGACCGACAACGGCGTGACGCGCGGGGTGACCTACTACTACCGGGTGAGGTCGCGGGATATCGACCAGCGGGCCAGCGACTGGACCGACCCGCTCTCGGTGGAGGTGAAGAACTGAGGTTCAGGGCGGCGGGCTAGGGAGCCTGTCGGAGAACCTGCTTTGGTTAGCGAGGCTGCATCCCGATGGCCGCCGGCAAGGTGCGTGAGCGGCACCGCATCGAGGGGAGATGCGGTAAGCGAGCGAGCACAGGGACGTGGCCGGATCGAGACCGATCCGGCACACGCAGATGGCGGACACCGGGGGCAGCCGCAGCCCGAATGGGGTTCTCCGACAGGCCCCTAGGTGCCGTTCTCCTGCACCCAGCGCAGGACCGAATCCAGGATCTCGCCCAGCTCGGTGGCCTCGACCTGGTCGTGGGCAGTTTCTTCCTGGTAGGTGACCAGCCAACCGAGGAGCTGACGCATGTTGGCCTCGATGGTGTCGATGGCCAAGGTCAGGCGGTTCCGGTCTTCCGGAGAGAGATGGAGGTGCGTAGCTTCTTCCAGATCCCGCTGTAGCAGAGCGTAGATCTCCACCATCCTGGCGGTTTGCACCCGGATCCGGTCCAGCCTGAGGGGTGGGGCGGCCATCGGCTTCTCCTCGCGGCGAGAGGCGCTGAGCCTGGGGATGGGAACGGCGTCTGTTCGCGGGAGTGGAAGCAAGAGCCGTTCCAGCTCTGCCCCCTATCCGCCCTCCATTGGCGGTCCGCTGCCGGAAGAAGGCCCTACCCCATGCCCGCGGACCTGCTCCAGCGCGTGCACGAGGTGCTGTCTCGGTGGCTTCCCCCGCCGCCGGCCGGGACCATGGTCGTGGCCGTTTCGGGCGGCCTCGATTCCACGGTTCTCCTCGACCTCCTCCACCGCCTGCAGGATCCGCTCGGATTGGCGCTCCACGTGGCCCATCTCGACCACGGTCTGCGGCCCGAATCCACTGACGAGGCTCGTTGGGTTGCGGCTCAGGCGGCGCGGCGCGGCCTGCCGTGCACCACCGGGGTCGAGGAGGTGCGGGCCCTGGCCCGCCGTCACCGGCTCTCTCTCGAACAGGCCGCGCGCCAGGCCCGGTACGCCTTTCTGGACCGGGTGGCCGCAGAAGCCGCGGCCTCCTGGATCGCCCTGGGGCACCAGGCCGACGACCAGGCCGAAACCGTGCTCCTGCGGCTGGTGCGGGGGAGCGGCAGTTCCGGCTTGGCGGCGATGGCCGGGGTCAGGGACGGCCGCTATCTTCGACCCCTGCTCGGCTTCACCCGGCAGGAGCTGGCCGCATACGCGGAGCAGGCCGGCCTGTCGCATTGCGAAGACCCCTCGAACCGCGACCTCCGCTTTGCCCGGAACCGAATCCGACACCAGGTCCTGCCGGTCCTGCAGACCCTGAACCCGGCGGTGGTCGCGGTCCTGGGCCGCGCGGCCACCCTCCTCGGTGACGAGGATGCCCTGCTGACCGAGCTGGCCTGCCAGGCCCTGGCCGCGGTCACGGTTCCCGGCCCGGTGCCGGCCGCACCCGGGCGCCGACTCCTGCTTGATGCCCCACGCCTGCTAGGTTATCATCTAGCCCTGCAGCGCCGGGTGATCCGGGCGGCGCTCGAGGGCCTTTCGACGCGCGAAGGGCCTTTTGATTTCTCTCAGGTCGAACGGGTTCTGTTCGTGCTGCGGCAGTCGGCCGGTGTCTACCTCACGGTAGCCGCAGGACTGGCCGCGCAGCGGTCGGGGGACCGGCTGATCCTCGGGCGCCTTGCGGCGGTTCCGGTCGACCGTCCGGTATCGATCCCCGGTTTCACGGCGGTGCCCGAGCACGAGGCCGGGGTACGCGCCAGCCTGTTGCCGGCCTCCGACTTCGCGGCCCTCCGCCCCGGCCTGGGCGGTTCGAGGGTGGCCTTCGACGCCGACCTGGCCGGCGACCGGCTCAGGCTGCGCCGGCCGCGGCCGGGGGATCGCCTGCAGCCGCTGGGGATGACCGGGAGCCGCAAGGTCAGCGACATCCTCGTCGACGCCAAGCACCCGCGCCTTCTGCGGGCCGAGGTGCTGGTGCTCACCCGGCCCGGCACCGGCGATCAGGAGGAGGAGCTGCTCTGGCTGGTCGGCGGGCGGGTGGCGCATCGGTTTGCGGTGGGACCGGAGACACGGCGGATCCTGCTCCTCGAGTGGGAACCCAAGATCGTGGACGAGGGGAGACGGAGCTGAGCCGAGGCATGGAGAAGCGACAGGGCCAACCCTCGCGGCGCGAACGGGGCACCAACGGCCAGGAGCACCGGACCGGCAAGTCCGGGCCCGGGACCGATGAGGATCGGGGCCGACGGTGGCGGCGTCCCTCGCGCACCCAGACCTTCTGGATCCTCTTCGTCCTCGGGCTGATCCTGGCGGCCAAGTTCCTCGGCAGTATGCCCAGCGACGAGCGGGTGATCTCCTACAAGGAGTACCGGGACTACCTCAAGGCCGGCCAGATCGTCCAAGGCGTGGTCGTGGGGCAGGACGAGTTCCACGGGGTTCTGCGGGACGACGAGCGGTTCACCGTCAACCTGGGCCCGATCGACGCGGCTACCAAGCTCGAGTGGGAGGCTCAGGGCCTCGATTTCCGCTTCAAGCAGCGCCCCTTCCAGTGGTACAACGTGCTGCTGGGCTTCCTCCCCTGGCTCCTGATGATCGCCTTCTGGATCTTCATGCTGCGGCAGATGCAGGGTGGGCCGCGAGGGCTGTTTTCCTTCGGGAAGAGTCGGGCCCGGCTGCTGACCGAGGACAAGCAGAAGACGACCTTCCGGGACGTGGCCGGGGCCGACGAGGCCAAGCAGGAGCTCGAGGAGATCATCGAGTTCCTCAAGGATCCCCATAAGTTCCAGCGGTTGGGCGGCCGCATCCCCAAGGGGGTGCTGATGGTCGGGCCGCCGGGGACCGGCAAGACCCATCTGGCCCGGGCCGTGGCCGGCGAGGCCGGGGTTCCCTTCTACAGCATCAGCGGGTCCGACTTCGTCGAGATGTTCGTCGGCGTCGGCGCCTCGCGGGTGCGCGACCTCTTCGAGCAGGGGAAGGCGAACGCCCCCTGCATCATCTTCATCGACGAGATCGACGCCGTGGGCCGCCACCGGGGCGCGGGGATCGGCGGCGGTCACGACGAGCGCGAGCAGACCCTCAACCAGCTCCTCGTCGAGATGGACGGCTTCGAGTCGAACGACGGGGTCATCCTGATCGCGGCCACCAACCGGCCCGACGTGCTCGACCCGGCCCTGCTGCGGCCCGGCCGCTTCGACCGCCGCGTGGTCGTCGACCTGCCGGACGTGCGCGGCCGGGAGGGGGTCCTGCGGGTCCACGTCCGCAACGTGCCGATCGGGGACGACGTCGATCTTCGGCGGGTGGCCCAGGGCTCCCCGGGACTGTCCGGCGCCGACCTGGCCAACCTGGTCAACGAGGCCGCCCTGCTGGCCTCGCGCCGCGGCCTGACCGCCGTCTCCATGGCCGATTTCGAGGAGGCCAAGGACAAGGTCATGCTGGGGGCCGAGCGCCGCAGCCTGGTGATGACCGAGGAGGACAAACGCCTCCCGGCCTACCACGAGGCCGGCCACGCCCTGGTGGCCAAGCTCCTGCCCGGGGCCCAGCCGATCCACAAGGCGACCATCATCCCCCGGGGTCAGGCGATGGGGATGGTCTCCTTCCTGGCCGACGAGCGACGGTCGATCACCGAGACCCGCCTGCGCGCCCATCTCGCCACGGCCCTGGGCGGCTGTTGCGCCGAGAAGCTGATCTTCAGCGAGCGCTCCACCGGGGCCCAGGGCGACTACAAGCAGGTGACGGCCCTGGCCCGCTCGATGGTCTGCGACTGGGGGATGAACCGTGCCCTGGGGCCGCTCTCCCTGGGCGGCGAGGACGACGAGATCTTCGTCGGCCGCGAGTTCACCCGCCGGCGGGCCTTCAGCGATCACACGGCCGAGGCGATCGACCAGGAGGTCCGCGAGCTGGTGCTCGACGCCGAGCGGGTCGCCACCGAGCTGCTGCGGCAGCACGAGGACCGGCTGCGGCTGCTGGCCGGCGCCCTGCTGGAGTTCGAGGTGCTCGACGATCTCGAGATCGACCGCATCCTGGCCGGCGAGCCGCTGGCGCGCCAGGCCCGGTCGCACCGACCCGAGGAGCAGGCCGCGGCCGACGCCACCGGTACCGATCGGCCGGTCACCTCCGAGGGAGCCGAGCCGACGGAGACCCAGGACGATCCGCCTGCCGGGAGCCCCCCCTCGTGATCTGGCGGCTGGGGGATCGGGTCCTGGATTTCCGGGCCAGGGTCCAGGTCATGGGGATCCTCAACGTCACCCCGGACTCCTTCTACGACGGCGGCCGATACGCCGATCCCGGGGCTGCCGTGGAGCAGGCCCTCCGCTTGGTCGAGGAGGGCGCGGACCTGATCGACGTGGGCGGCGAGTCCTCGCGTCCGCCGGTCTACGGCCAGGCCGCCACCGTGCCCGTGGCCGAGGAATGCCGCCGGGTCCTGCCGGTCATCGAGGGGATCCGGCGCCAGAGTCCGATCCCCCTCTCCATCGACACGGTGAAGGCCGAGGTCGCGGCCAGGGCCCTCGACCTCGGCGCCGACGTCGTCAACGACATCAGCGCCCTGCGCGATGACCCCGGGATGCTGGCCGTGGTGGCGGCCGCCGGGGTGCCGGTGATCCTCATGCACCGCCGCGGCAGTCCGACCACCATGCAGCAGGACACCCACTACGACGACCTGCTGGCCGAGGTGCGGAGATTTCTCGAAGAGCGGGTGGCCGTCGCGCGGGCAGGTGGGGTAGCAGAGGGGAGGATCGCCGTGGACCCAGGGTTGGGCTTCGGCAAGTCGCCGGAGGGGAACCTGCAGTTGGTCCGCGAGCTGGGGTTCCTCGCCCCGCTGGACTGCCCGGTGCTGGTCGGCGCCTCGCGGAAGTCGTTCATCTGGAAAACCCTGGGTCTCTCGCCGGCCGAGGGGCTCGAGGGGAGCCTCGCCGTGGCCGCGCTCTGCGTGGCCGGCGGCGCCCACCTCCTGCGGGTCCACGACGTGCGGGCCACGGTGCGGGTGGTGCGGATGGCCGAGGCCGTGGTGCGGCCGGCTCCTGCTCCTGAGGACGGAAGGCAGGTACCGCGGTGATCGAGGACCGGCTGGTCCTGTTCCGCCTCTTCGGGTTCATCCCCTTCTCGGTGATCTCGGTGGTGGACATCCTGCTCGTGGCGCTGATCTTCGAGCGGCTGTTCACCCTCATCCGGGGCACCCGCTCGGCCCAGATGCTGGTCGGGCTCCTGGTCATGGTCACCGTGGCCGCGGCCGCACCCTGGCTGCGGATGGACGCCCTGGCCTGGCTGTTGGCCCAGTTGCGCTCGATCCTCCTCATCCTGCTGGTGATCCTCTTCCAGCCCGAGCTGCGCCGGATGCTGGTCTCCCTGGGCCAGACGCCGCTTCTCCGCTGGTTCTACCGGGCCGGGCCGAGCCGGGCTGCCGACGAGGTGGCCCGGGGGGCCGGTCAGCTTGCCGGTCTGGGGTACGGAGCCCTGATCGTGCTGGCGCGGCAGGCCCGCCTGGACTCGGTGGTCGAGTCCGGGGTGTCCCTCAACGCCGAGGTATCGGCCGATCTCCTCACCACGATCTTCACCCCGCGGTCGCCTCTCCACGACCAGGCCGTGGTCATCCAGGGGGAGCGGATCGTCGCGGCCCGCTGCACCCTGCCCCTGGCCGAGGAGGTGCAGGACCAGCGGTTGGGCACCCGGCACCGGGCCGCCCTGGGGCTGTCCCAGGAGTCCGACGCGGTCACCGTGGTCGTCTCCGAGGAGACCCGGACCATCTCGCTGGCCTCCGGCGGCGGTCTGGTCCGCGGTCTCGACCAGCGCGAGCTGGGGCTGCGGCTGCACGAGCTGATGGGGTCGGCGCGGCCGCCGGTGCGAGACGAGCGGGAAGAGGAGGTCTGAGTCTTGACATCGGGGGAGCGGTTGTTTATCATAATTATTCGATTTACCGACTAATTATCTGGAAATCTTCATGCGCGTCAAAGCGGCTCGCCTCACCCGCATCCGCGAAACCCTGGCGGCGGAGAGCATCGACACCCACGAGAGCCTGGCCGCGGCCCTGGCGGCCCGGGGTATCCCGGTGAGTCAGTCGACCCTGTCGAAGGACCTGCGCGAGCTGGGGGTGGTCCGGGTGCCGCGGGCCGAGGGCGGATTCCGCTACGTGCTGCCCGAGGCCGGTGCCACCCTGCACGACCGGCTGGTGCTGGAGCGCGAGCTGCGGGATTTCCTGGTCTCGGTGGTCCAGGCCGACAACCTGCTGGTGGTCAAGACCACTGCCGGTCACGCCCAGAGCGTTTGCGAGGCCATCGACCGGATCGGCTGGCCCGAGACCGTGGGGACGATCGCCGGCGAGAACACCATCTTCGTCGCCACCCGTTCGGCCGCGGCCGGAGCCACCCTGGCCGGTCGCATGGCCGAGTTCATCGGCGGTTCCGGTCAGCACTGACCGCGCGACGAAAAGGGGAACCGGCGCGCGGCGACCCGTCCAGACCCGCGGTGTGGAACGGGGGTCCTGCGGTTCCCTTAGCCCGTTGAAAAAGCCGCTTTGTCTGGCGAGGCCGAGGGATGGCGGGGTCTGGCTAGGCGCGCGAGCAACAGCGCATCGAGGGGAGATGCGCAGCGCGAGCGGAACGACGCCAGGGCCCGCCAGCACCGGCCGCAGCCCGAATGGGCTTTTTCAACGGGCTGTTAGCCTTGGAACCTACGAGATGACCGATCTGCAGCAGTACATCGACAAGGCGAGCATCCTCATCGAGTCGCTCCCCTACATCCAGGCCTTCCGCGACAAGGTCGTGGTGGTCAAGTACGGGGGAAGCACCATGACCGACGACGAGGCCGACGACACGGTGCTCAAGGACATCGTGTTCATGGAGAGCGTGGGGATCAACCCGGTGATCGTCCACGGCGGCGGTCCGGCGATCAATCGCCGGCTCCAGGAGCTGGGGGTCGAGAGCCGTCGGGTCAACGGCCTGCGGGTCACCGACAAGGCGACCATGCGGGTGGTCGAGGAGGTTCTCTTCGGCGAGGTCAACGCCGGCATCGTCAGCGCCATCCAGGCCCTCGACGGCAAGGCGATCGGGGTATCGGCCAAGGAGTCGGGGATCATGCACGTGCGCAAGCACCTTGCCCAGACCCCGCAGGGACCGGTCGACCTGGGGTTCGTCGGCGAGGTTTCGCGGATCGACGCGGCGCCGCTGTGGGACCTGATCAACGGTGGCTTGATCCCGGTGGTAGCGCCGATCGGGCGCGGCGCCCGAGGCGGCGCGTACAACGTCAACGCCGACACCGCCGCCGGCGAGATCGCCGCGGCCCTGCAAGCCGAGAAGCTGGTCTTCCTGACCGACGTGAAGGGGATCATGCGCGATCCGGCCGATCCGGAGAGCCTCCTCTCCACCATCCGGCTCAAGGAGGTGGAGCCGCTGGTGGCCGACGGCGTGATCAGCGGTGGGATGATCCCCAAGGTCGAGGCCTGCGTGCGGTCGGTGCGGGCCGGGGTCCGCAAGACCCACGTCATCGACGGCCGCATCCCGCATTCGATGCTGCTCGAGTTCTTCACCAACGAGGGGATCGGCACCCAAATCGTCCAGTAGGACGGAGGGACGCTCATGCGCACCGAAGAGATCATCGCCCTGGAGAACCGGTACATCCTGCAGAGCTACACCCGGGCCCCGATCGTCCTCGAGCGGGGGAACGGGGTCTACCTGTTCGACACCGACGGCAACCGCTACCTCGACTGCGTCAGCGGCCTGGCGGTCAACGCCTTCGGGTACGGCGACTACGAGCTGCTCAAGGCGATGGAGGAACAGGCCGGCCGGTTGATCCACGTCTCCAACCTCTACCACACCATCCCGTCGGTGCTGCTGGCCCGGGAGTTGGTCGAGCGCTCCTTTGCCGACCGGGTCTTCTTCTGCAACAGCGGCACCGAGTCGTGGGAGGCGGCGCTGAAGTTCTGCCGCAAGTGGGGGAACACCACCTTCGACAAGCCGAAGTACCGCTTCGTGGCGATGAACAACTCCTTCCACGGCCGGACCTGTGGGGCGATCTCGACCACCGGGCAGCCCAAGTACCACCAGGGGTTCCAGCCGCTCCTGCCGGGGATCGACTTCGCCGACTTCAACGACCTGGCCTCGGTCGAGCGGCAGGTCACCGACGAGACCTGCGCCGTGCTGGTCGAGCCGCTGCAGGCCGAGGGGGGGATCCACCTGGCCACGCAGGAGTTCCTCCAGGGCTTACGGCGGCTCTGCGACGAGCGGGGGATGCTCCTGGTCTTCGACGAGATCCAGGTCGGCCTGGGCCGGACCGGCTCGCTCTGGGCCCACCAGCAGTACGGGGTCGAGCCTGACCTGATGACCCTGGCCAAGGCCCTGGGCGGCGGCCTGCCGATCGGGGTGACCCTGATGCGCCAGAAGGTGGCCGACGCCCTCAAGCCCGGAGACCACGCCTCGACCTTCGGCGCCAACGCGGTGACCTGCGCCACGGCCCTGGCGGTCATGCGCAAGCTCACGGCCGACGGCTTCATGGCCGGGGTCAAGGAGCGCGGCGATCGGTTCGCCGACCGGCTGCGGACCCTGGTCGAGAGCTGGCCCGGCCAGCTCAAGGAGGTCCGTGGTCGGGGGTTGATCCTCGGGGTGGTCACCGAGCGGCCGGCGGCCGACTTCGTCGCCGCCTTCCGGAAGCGGCAGGTGCTGGTGGCCGTGGCCGGCCCGAACGTGGTCCGCTTCCTGCCGCCGCTGGTCATGGAGCAGGAGCGGCTCGACGAGGTGGTCGGGATCTTCGACGAGATCCTGCGGCAGGGACTCGACTGAGGAAGCGGGAGAAGCGATGGGTGCCGGGGACAAGGCTTGGTCCGGCCGGTTCGCCAGCGGGACGGCCGAGTTGATGGAGCGGTTCAACGCCTCCATCGGGTTCGACCGCAGGCTGATGGAGGTCGACGTCGCCGGGAGCCTGGCCTGGGCCAGGGCCCTGGAGCGGGTCGGGGTCCTCTCGGCGGACGAGGCAGACCGGATCGCCCAGGGATTGGCCCAGGTGCGGGAGGAGATGACCACCGGCCGGTTCGAGTTCCGGGCTGAGCTCGAGGACATCCACATGGCGGTGGAGCAGCGGCTGACCGAGATCGTCGGTTCGGTCGGGGGGAAGCTGCACACCGGCCGCAGCCGCAACGACCAGGTCAACCTCGACGAGCGGCTCTACCTGCGGCAGGCCACCGCCTCGCTGGACGCCGGCCTGCGCCGGCTGCAGGAGGTGCTGCTGGCCTCGGCCGAACACCATGCCGCGGTGATCCTCCCCGGGTACACCCATCTGCAGCAGGCCCAGCCGATCCTCTTCGGGCACTATGCCCTGTCCCTGTTCTGGATGCTCGACCGGGACCGCGGCCGGCTGGCCGACGCCTGGACCCGTGCCGACTGTCTGCCCCTGGGCTCGGGTGCCCTGGCTGGGAGCACCTTCCCCGTGGACCGGGAGCTCCTGGCCCGCGAGCTGGGGTTCTCCCGGATCTCGCCCAACAGCCTCGACGCGGTCAGCGACCGCGACTTCCTCCTCGAGTTCCTGGCCGCCGCGGCGATCGCCATGATGCACTTGAGCCGGTACTGCGAGGACCTGATCCTCTGGTCCTCGGCCGAGTTCGGCTTCGTCGAGCTGGCCGACGCCTTTGCCACCGGCTCGAGCATGATGCCGCAGAAGAAGAACCCCGACTCCCTGGAGCTGGTGCGCGGCAAGACCGGGCGGGTCTACGGCAGTCTGGTGTCGCTGCTGACCACGATGAAGGGGATCCCGCTGACCTACGCCAAGGACATGCAGGAGGACAAGGAGCCGTTCTTCGACGCCCTGGAGACCGTGGCGATCTGCCTTGAGGTCTTCACCGGCGCCTGGGAGACGATGACCCTGCGGCCGGCGCGGATGGAGGCGGCGATCGACGACAAGGCCCTGGCCACCGACCTGGCCGATTACCTGGTCCGGCAGGGGATCCCGTTCCGCGAGGCCCACCGGATCATCGGCGGCCTGGTGCGCCAGGCCATCGCCGAGGATCGGCCCCTGCGCTCCTTCGGGCTGACCGAGCTGCAGCGGCACGCCGCGGCCTTCGGCCCGGACGCGGCCGCCCTCCTCGACCTGCGTCACAGCCTGGCGCTGCGCAACCTGCCCGGCGGCACCGGTCC
>JBAZUN010000163.1:0-11659 GCA_041661365.1 Candidatus Latescibacterota bacterium | reverse complement strand
ACGCCGCCCATCCACCACCGCCTCGAGGTCTCCGACGGGGTGCCGCAGCCCGGCATGGCCGAAGCCTGGGAGGCCAAGGGACCGTACGTCTGGTCCACGGTGGACCAGGTCTCGCAGAACCCTCCGCCGGGAACGGACCGGCCGCTCTACGTGCTCTCCACGGAGTTTGTCCCGCGCCAGGCCAGCCGCATCTACTACGACCACCTCACCCCTCAGGGAACCAACCCGGGCCGCATCCGGGTGCGGGAACTGCAGGCCTACGGCCAGGGGTACATCCCGAGTGCCACCCTCCAGTCGGCGTTCCTCGACCTGGGCAGCACCTCGACCGTGTCCTCGGTGGAATGGGCAGCCGACACGCCCCCCGGAACGGGGGTGCAGATCCGCACCCGCACGGGCGGCGGCATCGTCAAGGAGGTTCACTACTACACCGCGGACGGCCAGGAGGTCAGGGACCGCAACGGGAACGGCACCTCGCAGGACGAGTATTCCATCCTGCCCCCCTTCCGCAAGGGAGAGATCCAGGAGCTGGTCAAGGCGGGAGAGGGATGGAGCGCGTGGAGCCGGCCGTACCTGCAGTCAGGGGCGTCCTTCCTTTCGCCCACTCCCCGGCGGTATCTCCAGCTCGAGGCGGTGCTGGCGAGTACGGACCCCGCCGCGGCGGCGGTGCTGGACCGGATCGTCGTGCGTTATTCCGGGGCCCTGGCCCAGAGCGTCGTGGGGGAGATCTTTCCCGCGGAGGTGACCAGTCCGGGGTTGCCGCAGGACTTCGCCGTCTACCTCCTCCCGACCTTTACGCCCGGCAACCGGGGATTCGACGAGATCCTGATCCGGACGCCATCGCGACCGGAGCTGCTCGGTCTGCGCGTCGGAGGTCTGGCCGTCCCCGCGGACTCGGTCCACGCTGGTCAGGACTCCCTGTGGCTCCGGCTGCCCCTCGTGCGGACCCAGGCCGACCCCCTCGTCGAGGTACGGCTGCGGTGCGCGGTGTTCCTCAACGGCACCCCGTTCGAGGCCACGGTGGGGCTGTCCGCGGAGCCTGGCGCGACGCAAAGCGTAGAGGCGGGAGAGGCCGACGCGAGCGTGGTCAGCCAGCGGCTGGTCGTCGGCACGCCGGTGCAGAACCGGCTGCTCGACTGGGCCGGCTCGCCGCCCTCGATGCTGACCCCCAACGGTGACGGCCACAACGACGAGCTGGTGTTCGACCTGCTGATCTACAAGCTGACCGAGGCGCGTCCGTGGGGGATCCGCGTCTTCGACCTAGCCGGAGTCCTGGTGCGGGAGGTGCACCAGAACGGTCCCAGCGGCCGCTACCGGATCGGGTGGGATGGCCGCGACCAGGCGGGCGAGCTCGTGCCTCCAGGACTGTACGTGACCCAGGCGTTTGTCGATGGTGCTGAGCACAGTGAAGTTCTGACCCGGCTGATCGCGGTGGCCTACTGACGACGGCCTGCCGACCTCCTAAAGTCAGCAGGACCGTCTGCGGCCGTCCGGGCCGGTGCCCGTCTGCGATTCCAGCCAGCGTCGAAGGAGCCGGTGCGATGCGACCAGGAGTGGCGATCCCGAGATTGACCGCGGCAGCGGTGGCGTTGACGCTCGGCTGGGCCGGGGTGGACCGCGACGCGCCCCTTGATCTGCTCAGGAGTTCCGCCGCGTGCGCCCAGGAGATCACCACCCCCTACCTGATCTCCATCAGCGGGCAGCGGGTGGTCTTCGACGCCATCGATCCGGTGATCCGCCGGTGGTACCTCCCACAGGACTTGTACCGCCAGTACAAGTGGCGCGCCTGGGATTACAGCAACTACGCCAGGGATATCTACCAGCGGTACACGGACATCGAGTTGGAGGGGGAGCGCTGGTACGACATCTACGGCAATTACATCACCCGCGGCTGGCAGATCTACGACTGGCGGCAGGAGCAGCCCCTTACCTTCGGCAGCGCCATCCTCAAGCAACCCCAGTATTCGCGCTGGTTCAGCAACCTGGTCATCGCCTCTGACTCCAAGGGAGAGCACTTCACCACCATCACCATCGGCGACGAGATCCGCACGACGCTGACCCCGCTCACCTTCTCGAAACCGGCCTACTCGGGGATGCAGTGGGATTATCTATCCGATAAGTACGCGGCCACGGTGCTGGCTTCCCGCGCCAACTCCCCCGGTTTCGCCCAGGCCCTGGACATGGTTTACGACGAGACCGACTTCACCAACCTGGTGGGCTTTCGCGGCACGGCGCAGGTCGGCGACTACGCCACGGTCGGGGCCACCTACGTGAACGCCTACATCGGTCGCACCGACCGGAAGCTCATGCTCGGCGACATGCGGAAGGGGCAGCTCAGCACGGTGCAGAACGGCGACGTCGTGCGCTGGGTGGCGATCCGCGTCGCGGACGACTCGCCGGCCGACGGCCGGGCCGGGGGCGCCTACTTCTCCTCGACGCTGTGGACGCGGCGGGTGGACGCGGATGGGGCCGTAATCAAGGAGTGGGGTCCGGAAGGCGCGCAGCCGGTCATCGACGGCGGGTACCAGAAGCGCGGCTACCTGGCCGCCGACGGGGCCGAGGAGATCACCCTGACCTACACCATCGTCGACCCGGGGCTGGTCGACCGGATCGGCTTCGATCTGGTGCTCTCCAACGACTACCGGGTGGAGGTGGCCTCGAACCTGCAGACCGACGCCGAGGGATTCCCGGTCTACCTGCTGGTGGCGCGGGCACCGCAGAACGTGGACGACAACTCCAATCAGCGGGTGGTGCACTTCGAATACGGTCTGCCCACGGCGAACGAGATCTACGGCGTCACCCTCGAGGTGCACGACGTGTGGGGTATCAGCCTGCGCGGGGAATACGACACCAACCAGCGGTACCGCCGGTTCCCGAACGTGAACTTCACCGAGCACAAGGCAACCACCGACCGGGCGGAGGCGTATTACCTCACGGCCACCAAGCTGGCCTGGCCCTGGTTCGCCTACGCCGAGGCCTTCGGCCTGGACGACGACTACAGCACCACCGCCTACATGGTGGACTCCGCGGGCCTGCTGGACTACGAGGACGACGTGAAGTACCTCTATGAGCTGGTCGACGACAACGACGACCAGGACCGGCTTCCCGACTGGTCGCGTCAGAACCAGCGCAGCGACGACAACGGCGTCTTCCCCGGACTGGACGAGAACAACGACTATCGCTCGGACTACAACCAGAACGACAACGTCCGGCCGGACTACGAGGAGCCGTTCCTGCGCTATTCGGTGTCCCCCCCCGAGTTCCTCTTCGGGATCGACATGAACCACAACACCGTCATCGACCGGTTCGAGGACGACGACGAGCCGGATTTCCCCTATCGGCGGGGCCACCGGGGGTACAACGGGTACGTGGGCCTCCAGATGACCCCGGAGATGAAGCTGCGGGTGGGCCACCAGCGGGAGTGGACCTGGGACGACGACCGGGAGAGCCGGGGAAACTACGCCCTGTTCACCCTGGACATGGATCACCCCAGGCTCGGCAGTCTTCAGGTCTACGAGCACCTGCAACTGGTGGAGGACGACCTGCCGGACGACGTGTGGATCTGGACCCAGCCGCGGGGCACCAAAGGCGGGCGGCAGCTCTTCCGGGATCCGCTACGGGCGCGTGACGCGATCATCAATACCGCGTACCTGGGACTTGACCACCGGGGCGCGCGCCGTCTGAACACCGCGCACAAGCTGAAGCTCGAAACCTACCGGCAGCGACAGCACGCGGTGCCGACCTGGGTCGACGGCAAGCAGGACACCCTGGCCGCGGAGGACTCATGGTCGCTGGCGGTGGCCAACCAGGTGGACTACAGCTTCTCGCTGGGGGGGGTCGCCACCATCACGCCGCAGGCAAAGAGCATGTACCTCCAGCAGCAGACCGGCGGCGAGAACGAGACCAAGGAGCTGACGGAGGCCCAGTTCCTCATCATGCGTTTTCCGGTACTGACCCGCTCGAACCTGGAGTTCGGCGTGGAGGCCACGCAGTTCTGGGATTTCAACGACAAGTACAACGATTACGACGGTCTCGTGCTGGCCTGCCAGTTCGCCAACCGCTCGTCCTACCAGGGGTATGCGCTGACCACTCACGTCGGGCTCCAATACGAAAGGAAGGTCTTCATCCGCAAGACCGAGCGGAGCACGACGGCCTTCGTCAGCGTCTTCGCCGGTCTGGGCGGGTGATTCGCGGCGTGCGGGCGTCCGGCGGGTGGGTTGTCCTGCTCTCCGGCCTGATACTGTTGCTGCCCTTGATCTGGTCGGAAGGCTCGGAGGCCAGCGAGCTCACCCTGATCTACACCGGCTCCACGGACGGCGTCATCTGGGCCTGCGCCAGTTGCTCGGCCGAGCCGCGCGGGGGACTGGCCCGCAGGGCCGCGCTGCTGCAGCGGCTGAAGGGGGAGACGCCGGGGTTGCTGCTGGTGGACTCCGGCGACCTGCTCTCGGCCCGGGGGCGGCCCGTCGGCGACCGGCGGGTGCCGCCGGTCTACCGGCTCCTGGCCTACGATGCGGTCAACGTGGGCCACCAGGAGTTCATCAACGGGACCGGTTTCTTCCGCGACGAGGTGCTGAGCGCGGGATTGCCGCTGGTGTCCGCCGGTCTGCGAGACGGCAAGACCGGGGGGCTTTTCGTCGAGCCGTACCTGATCCGCGAGACGGCCGGACTGCGGGTAGCCTTGCTGGGGTTGGTGGACGCGCAGGCCTTCACCGCGATCCATCCGCGCCTATGGGAGGGCGTGACCACGGCCTCCCTGTCCGAGACCGTTCAGCGTTTCGTTCCCTCCCTGCGACGGCAGGCGGACGTGCTGGTGGTGCTGTCCAACCTTGGGAGCGAGGGAGACAGGGACCTGGCGGAGGAGGTGCCGGAGATTGACGTCATCGTCGGCGGCCATCCCGGTCCGGCGACCAGTGATCCGATCAAGGTCGGCTCGACGCTGATCGTGCGGCCGGGAACCGGCGGAGAGCAGATCGGCAGACTGGACCTGCAGCTCGACGGCGCGCGCCGGATTACGGGGTACCGGCATGCATTGATCCCAGTGGTCGCCAGCACGGTGGAGGGAGTCTCGGTCGGGGAAGCGGGCAGCCAGAAGGAGACGGCGTCCCCACGGTCGACCCGCAGGCTCTTCACCCCGAGCGAGCCGTGCGCCGTCTGCCACCCCCGGGCCATGCAGGCGTGGTTGCAGAGCGGTCACGCCCGTGCGTATGACCAGCTTCCGGCCGATCGGCGCGGGAACCTTGGCTGCCTGCCGTGCCACGCTACCGGGTGGGCCGAGGGAGGTTACCTCGACGAGGAGCGAACGCCCGGGCTGCAGCACGTGGGTTGCACCTCCTGTCACGTGATGCGGCGCAAGCACCTCTCGTGGCCGGCCAAGTCGCCGGTGTCGGAGGTGACCGAGGAGAACTGCAGGCAGTGCCACACACCCGCGCGCAGTCCGGATTTCTCCTTCGCTGCCCGTTGGGCCCGCATCGCGCACTGAGCCGCATCACGAGGGAAGGCCGGGATGGACCTGCCGCGGTTATTCGAGCGGTTCGGGGACCACATCGCCTTCTACGGCAAGGTGGACGTCCGGGCCCTGATCAGCAACGACCGCGGCTGAGGTGGCGATCAGCGCTGTCCGCGCGATAGCCGAAATCGGTTTGACATACATAGAAGATCAATGTATAATATCACCAGGTATACGCATCCTCTCTCCGCCTCTGGCAGGGATACCGGGACCGGGGCGGCCGCTGGCGAGGAACGATGATCATCAGCAAGGATCTGGTCGCCGCTTCGGCAACCCCGCTGATCCTGGCTATCCTGGCCGAGGACGACAGCTACGGCTACGCCATCCTCCGGCGGGTGCGCGAGCTGTCCGGCGGGCAGCTCGAGTGGACCGACGGCATGCTCTACCCGGTGCTGCACCGGCTCGAGCGACTCGGCAGCGTCGAGGCCAGGTGGGGCAGCTCGGAGAGCGGCCGTAGGCGCAGGTATTACCGCATCACGCCGGAAGGCCGGGCTCTGCTGACCGAACAACACCGGCAGTGGCAGGTGGTGGACGAGGCGTTGCGCCGCATCTGGACCATGCCGTTCCAGGCAGATGGACAGGGGCTGGCGCCGCTGCCGCAAGGAGGGTAGCGCGATGACCGCAGGGGAATCCGGGGGAGGGCTGGAGGCGCGGATCGGCCAGTGGCGCGCCTACCTGCGACGCCGCCAGGCGATCCACGAGGTCGACGTCGAGGAGCTGGAGGACCACCTGCGCGGCCAGGTTGCCACGCTGGTTGCCGCCGGTCTGGCCGAGGACGAGGCCTTCCTGGTGGCGGTCAGACGGCTGGGCAGTCTCGACGAGCTGTCGCGGGAGTTCGGTCGCGAGCACTCGGAGCGGCTGTGGAAACAGCTCGTCTCAGCCCCGAGCGCTACCCGTGGATCCGGCAACCCGGCGCGCACTGAGGTCCTCGTGGTGTTCTGCCTGGCAGGGATCGCGGCCCTGGCGGTCAAGACGCCGGAGCTGTTCGGCCTTCGGATCCTGGGGCCGGAGGGGGATGCCGGCTTCTACGCGCGCAACTTCAGTCTCTTCGTCCTGCCCCTGCTTGCCGGCTACTTCGCCTGGAAGCGCCGGTCGAGCATGGCCGGCTGGTACCGGCTGGTGCTGCCCTTCATCGCCGCCGGCGCTTTTGCCAACGCCTACCCTTTCCTCCCGGGCGGCGCCACCGAGTGGCTCACGACGCTGCACCTGCCGATCGCCCTGTGGCTGGTGGTCGGCATGGCCTACGCCGGCGACCGCTGGCACGACGCGGCCGGGCGCATGGACTTCGTGCGCTTCTCCGGGGAGCTGTTCATCTACTACGTGCTCATCGCCTGCGGCGGGGGGGTGCTCACGGCCTTCACGATGGGCATGTTCGCCGCCATCGGCCTGAAGGTGGAGTGGCTGGCGGGCGGTTGGCTGCTGCCGTGCGGGGCACTGGGGGCGGTCATCGTCGGGGCCTGGCTGGTGGAGGCCAAGCAGAGCGTGATCGAGAACATGGCCCCGGTGCTGACGCGGATCTTCACCCCGCTCTTCGTCCTTGTGCTGCTCGCCGTGCTGGGGACCATGATCTGGACCGGGCGCGGCATCGCCGTGGAGCGCAACCTGCTCATCGGCCTGGACCTGCTCCTGGTGCTGATCCTGGGCCTGCTCCTCTACGCCGCCTCGGCGCGCGATCCGCAGGCGCCGCCGGATGCCTTCGACGTGCTGCAACTGCTGCTGGTGCTCTGCGCCCTCGTGATCGACGTCCTGGCCCTGGCCGCGATCACGGCCAGGATCTCCGAGTTCGGCTTCAGCGCCAACAAGGTGGCGGCCCTGGGCGAGAACCTCCTCCTGCTGGTCAACCTGGCTTGGTCGGCATGGCTCTACGGACGCTTCCTGCTCGGTCGCGGTCCGTTCGCGGCCCTGGAGCGATGGCAGACCGCGTACCTGCCGGCATACTCCTGGTGGGCCGGCCTGGTCGTCGTCCTCTTCCCGCCGCTGTTCGGCTAGGCCAATACCGCGGCGATACCGTGGACCCTACTTCTCCCCACCCAGGCACCGCTCCACCAGCTCGTCGACCTCGGTCACCAGGGCCGGCCCCAGGGAGGCCTTGAGCTCATCCACGGTCCCGGGCTCCAGCCCGAGGGTCTGCAGGGCCGAGGCCCGGAAGACCACCTTCTCGCCGCTGCGGTACCCGAGGTCCAGCCCCTTGGCCAGGTTGTCCGCCACGTGCACCAGGCAGACCAGGGGCGCGGGGGATTCGCCTGGGTCCTCGTGGGAGCCCACCGCCTCGACGAGGTTCTTGCCGACCTTGGCCCGCTGGAGCAGGACCCGGCCGAGGAATTCGTGGTTGGCCAGGTCGCCCAGTTCGGTCTCGGCCTCGCGGAAGGTCCGGCCGGCCTCGTCCATCTTGGCCAGGGTCTCGGCGAACTGGGGCCAGAAGAAGAACCCCAGCACCAGCTTGCCGATGTCGTGCAGCAGGGCCCCGATCCAGTAGTCGTCGAAGCCGATGGCCTCGGGGAGTCGCAGGTGTCCGCCCCGGCAGAGCCGGTCGGCCACCACCGCGGTCCCCACCGAGTGGCGCCAGAAGCGTCCCAGGTCGAACTCGCTCTCCTCGGGCCGGACCAGGCTGTTCATCAGCTTGACCTGAAGGGCGATGGCGCCGACCTGCTTGCGGCCCAGGCGGACGATCGCCTCGTGCAGGGTCCATCGCGACCGATGGGTAGCACCGCCGATGGCCGCGGCGCCGACCACCTGGAGGAGCCGGTGGACCACGGCCGGGTCGCGGGTCAGCAGGGCCTCCAGCTCCTCGACCGTGGAATCGGGGTCCTCGACCAGCCGCATGATCCGCAGGGCCACCTCGGGCAGGGTCGGCAGGGTCTGCAGGCGGGCCAGCCGGTGCTCGATCCGCCGCTCCGACTCCTCCGGAGATAGTCCCTCGACCTCGCGAGCCAGGTCGCCGATCCCCTGAGCCGCGAAGACCGAGCCGACCACCTCGGTCAAGGCCGAGTCGGTGTGGCTGAAGGCGGTCTCCCAGGCGCAGAAGTGGACGTTCTGCATCCGGTGGCAGAGGGTGCGGTGCTCCTCGATCAGCGACCTGGGGAGGAGGAAGAACAGGGGCACCTCGTCCTCGGGGCTCAACGGGGCGATGGAGGCGCGGCTCTCCACCCGGCGGTTGCGGATGACGAAGGCGCAGCGGATCCGCTCCCGGTGCCGCTGCATGGCGGAGAACGCCTCGACGAACCGGTCGACCACCACCAGCTCCAGGCCGTACCGGTAGTTCAGCAGCAGGGTGAGGTACCGGATCAGGAGCTCCTGGGGCCGGCCGGGCTGGCGGACGATCAGGGCCAGGTCAGGCGCCTCGGGGTCGGGCTGGGCACTCATCTTGCCTGCAGGGCGTCGGGTTCGCGGTCAGGGGATCCTGTCCCGAATTACGCCAAGCCACGGGATGCGGTCAAAGGCCGCCGTCCGAGCGCGGTGCCTCCTCGGGCTGCTTGAGCCGGTATGCCGGCGATCCGTATCTTGGGGACCGCTCCCAGTCTCCCTGTCTTAGCAGCCCGTTGAAAAAGCCCATTCGGGCTGCGGCCGGTGCTGACGGACCCTGGCGTCGTTCCGCTCGCTCTGCGCATCTTCCCTCGATGCGCTGTCGCTCGCGCGCCTAGCCAGGCCCCGCCATCCCTCGGCCTCGCCAGACAAAGCGACTTTTTCAACGGGCTGCTGAGAGGTTCCCATGCCGTCGATCCCCGATCCCCGTCACCTGCACCAGGGCCGCGAGATCCCCAGCGAAGGGTACTGCGACCAGCCGTACATCGTCCGGACCGATGACGGGGCCTGGCTCTGCGCCATGACCACCGGCCCCGGCGTCGAGGGGGCGCCGGGCCAGCACGTGGTCAGCCGCCGCACCCGCGACCAGGGCCGCACCTGGGAGGAGGCCGTGCCCCTCGAGCCCGGAGACGGTCCCGAGGCCTCGTACGCCGTCCTTCTCAAAGTTCCCACGGGCCGCGTCTACGCCTTCTACAACCACAACACCGACGATCTGCGCCAGGTCAAGGCCGACGACCCTCCTTTCGCGGGTGGGTACTGCCGCCGGGTCGACTCCCTCGGTCACTTCGTCTGCCGGTACAGCGACGATCACGGTCGCACCTGGTCAGCGCGACGGTACGAGATCCCGCAGCGACGAACGGCCATCGACCGCGAGAATGCGGACCACGGAGAGCTGCTCTACTTCTGGAACGTGGGCAAGCCGTTCCTCCTCGGAGGGGACGCCCTGGTGTCGCTGCACAAGGTCGGCGGCTTCGGCGACGGCTTCTTCACCCGCTCCGAGGGGGTGCTCCTGCGGAGCGACAACCTGGCTTTCGAGCCCGACCCCGAGCGGCTCCGCTGGGAGACCCTTCCCGAGGGGGAGGTCGGCCTGCGCGCTCCGGCCGGTGGCGGGCCGGTGGCCGAGGAGCAGAGCTATTCGGTCCTGAGCGACGGGTCGATCTTCTGCGTGTTCCGCACCATCGACGGTCACCCGGCCTGCGCCTACAGCCGCGACCGGGGCCGCACCTGGAGCCCGTCCGAGTACCTGCGGTTCGCCGACGGCCGGCCGGTCAAGCACCCGCGGGCCGCCAACTTCGCCTGGGCCTGCGGCCACGGGAGATACCTCTACTGGTTCCACAACCACGGCGGCCGTTTCATCCCCGAGCATCCCCGGCGGCGCACCATGGCCTACGACGACCGCAACCCGGTCTGGCTGTCGGGCGGGGTGGAGGCCGACTCGCCGGCGGGCCGCGTCATCCGCTGGTCCGAGCCGGAGATCGCCCTGTACGACGACGATCCCTTCATCCGCGTCAGCTACCCCGACCTGATCGAGGAGGACGGCCGGTACTTCGTCACCGAGACCCAGAAGGAGATCGCCCGGATCCACGAGCTGGACCCGGGGATGCTGGCCGGTCTGTGGGGGCAGTTCGAGCCGCCCGAGGTGGCCCGCGAGGGACTGCTCCTCGAGCTCCAGGCCGACCTGCCGCCGGCCGTGGCCATGCCCCGGCTCCCCGAGCTGGTCCGCCGGCAGCGGACCAGTCCGTACGGCACCGAGGACTTGCGCCAGGGATTCTCGCTTGAACTGGTGCTGAATCCAGGCGGGCTCGATCCCGGTCGGATCCTCCTCGACAGCCGGACCCCGGACGGTCGCGGCTGCTGTCTGCGCACGGCCGAGGACCGGACCGTGGAGATCGCGCTCAACGACGGCCGCACCGAGAACCGGTGGGCCTGCGACCCGGGACTCCTGCAGGCCGGTCGACGGCATCACCTCGTGGTCATTGTGGACGGCGGTCCCCGGATCATCACCTTCGTGGTCGACGGCCGGCTCAACGACGGCGGGGAGGATCGTCAGTTCGGCTGGGGCCGCTTCAGCCCGCATCTGCGGGGTGCTCCCGGGGCCGAACAGGCCCGACTGGCCGACCTCGAGGCCCTGCGGATCTACGGCCGGGCCCTGCGCACCTCAGAGGCGGTGGGGAACTACCGGGTCTGGGCCGAGGGACGGTGAGGGGATGAGCGAGCCGCGACCGCTCGAGGCCCTGGCAGCCTGGCCCGTGGGGTCGGTGCTCGGGCTGGAGCCGGCCGGAGGCACGGCCGGTCGGACCTGGATGGTGACGACCTCCGAGGGGAGGTACTTCCTCCGCCTGCGCGGGGCGCGGACCTCGTCCCCGGCCCGGCTGGCCTTCGACCACGGGTTGCGGCGTCATCTTGCCGCCTCTGGACTGCCCACGGTTGCACCCCTGCCCGGGCCAGCGGGCCGGACCTGGCTGGAGAGTCCGGCCGGGATGTTCGAGCTCTACCCCTGGGTCGAGGGGCGGGCCTTGGTGCCGGGACGGCCGGCCGAGGTGGGGGCCGCGGCGCAGGTCCTGGCCAGGTTCCATCTGGCCGCCCGGTCGTTCCGGCCGGCCGATACCACCGCGGAGGTCATCGGCCAGTACGCCGCCCTGGGGCTGGACCGTGGGACCAGCCCGCGCCTGGACGACCCTGAGCTGCAGCGGCGGAACCTGCTCGCCCTGAAGAAGACCGTTGTCGAGGTCGACGACCAGCGGCTACTCGATCGCTGCCTGAGCCGGGTTGAGGTTCTCTGCCGGGAGTACGGCGGTCCGGCGTACGCGCGGCTAGCCGAGGATTGGGTGGGGCACGGCGACTACACCCCGG
>JBAZUN010000162.1:0-11667 GCA_041661365.1 Candidatus Latescibacterota bacterium | reverse complement strand
CGCGATGAGCAACAGGTACCGGCAGGCAAGCGCGCGCATGGATGAGGACCGGAGAAGGGAGGTGGCCCGAAGGTACCCGGGGGTTCGGTCCGCCACAAGGTGGCGGTACCGCGAGCGCCTCGCTGTGCATCGTCCCTGGCTGGCCGCGGTCGCGGCCGCTGAGTATCTTGGGACAGGTCCGTGTTACCCCTGTGACTGTCCCCTCACCCAGGAGACCTGGCGCGATGAGGCGTTTCGAGCACATGAAGGGGCTCTTCGGTCTGCTGCCCACGCCCTATAAAGAGGACTTCGAGATCCACACCGCGGACCTGAAGGCGGTGGCCGATTTCTGCTGCCGCAGCGGCCAACACGGGATCGTCTGGCCGGTGATGGTCGGCGAGTTCTACTTCCTCGGGGAGGAGGAGCGGATCCGCAACCTCGACGCGGTCCTCGAGGCGGTCAACGGCCGGCTGCCGGTGGTCTTCGGCTGCTCGGGGATCTCCGTGCCCCAGGTCCTCCAGTACGCCCGGGCCGCGTCCAAGGCCGGCGCCGACGCGGTCATCGCCATGGCTCCGGCGCGGACCAACCAGGCCGTGGCCCTGGAGATGTTCCATCGCCTGGGGGACGCCTTTGACGGGCCGATCATGATCCAGAACGCCGACGGGTACGCGCCCCTGCGCGGAGAGCAGATCGCCCAACTGGCCGCGGAGGTTCCTTCTATCGAATACGTCAAGGAGGAGCGAGGCCCCGGTCCCAAGCACGTGGCCGAGGTGCGCCGCGCGGTCGGCGACCAGGTCAAGACGATCTTCGGCGGTGCCGGCGGGAAGTACATCCCCGACGAGCTGCGACGGGGGGGGAACGGCTGCATGCCGGCCTGCGAGCTGGGCGACGTGCTGGCCCAGGTCTACGAGCTGTGGTGGCAGGGAAAGGAGGCAGAGGCCCGCGACCTGCACCGCCGCGTGCTGCCGCTGATCAACCTGGAGACCCATCCCTTCATGCGGTACCTGCTCAAGCGGCGCGGGGTCTTCACCTCCCTCGTCGAGCGGGCCCCGGCCGGAGCCCAGGCCCTCGACCCCGATGACCGCCGTGAGATCACCGAGCTGCTCAAGCCGCTGGCCCCCGAGCTCCGCACCTTCCCGCCCGGCGCGGAATAGGCAAGGCCAACCATGGACGAACCAAGGAGCCTGTCGGAGAACTCGCTTCGGAAAGCGAGGTCGAGTCCGGGGGGCCGTCGGCAAGGCGCCCGAACGGAGCCGCATCGAGGGGAGATGCGGCGAGTGAGGGGAACGCCGACGGCGGACGCCCGGGTCGACCGCAGCCCGAATGGGGTTCTCCGACAGGCTCCTAGACCGGCCAGGCCCGGCGAGTTCAGCGAGGTCATGGCCTTCATCGACCGGGTCTTCCGGCCCGGGCAAGCGGGCCGACTCATCATGCACCACCAGTACCCGCACCTCTACCGGAACGAGCCGGCTCACCTAAGGCGCAGCCTGATCCTGCGCGACCAGGGCGAGCTCGTCGGTCACCTGGCGATCCACCCGGTCCTCCTGCGGTTGGACGGGGCCACGGTGCGGGCCGGCGGGATCGGCGGGGTGGCGGCCGATCCCGAGCGACGGGGTCAGGGGATCATGACCGCGCTCCTCGAGGCGGCCGGGGAGCGGATGCGCCAGCAGGGGTACCCGCTCTCGGTCCTGGGCGGCGACCGCCAGCGGTACGGCTGGTTCGGCTGGGAGAACGCCGGCCTGCGCAACACCTTCTCGCTCACGCCCCGGTACCTCGGCCGACCTACCGCGGCCGAGCGTCGGCTGCCGATCCGGCCTCTGCAGCTCGATCTGGCCACCCGCCGGCGGATCCTGACGCTGGACCGAACCCGGCCGTTCGGCACCGAGCGGCGGACCGCCGAACTCGCACCGCGCTTTCAGCGCACCAGTCGGGACGCCTGGGAATGCCGCGTCGGCCGGGCCTTCGCCTACCTCGTCCTGGGCGGTCCCAAGCACCAGGCGCGTCCGTACGAGCGGATCGACGAGGTCGGTGGCGACCCCGAGTTGATTCGGTCCATGCTCCGCGTGCTGATGGCCCGGTATAGCCGCCCGCACCTCCGAGCGACCACCGGCGCCAATCCGGACGACGTGGCCCTGTTCCGCCCGGTCAGCGGCCAATGGGAGCGGGGCACGGACGGGATGGTGCGGATCGTCGACCTGCCGCTCCTCCTCGATCAGCTCGCGCCGGTCCTGCACCGTCGCGCCAGGCGCCTCCACCTGAACGGCACCCTGCGCTTCTCCATGACCGACAGCGGTCAACAGGGGATGCTGGTCCTCGGTTCAGGGCCGGTCCATCGTCTCCGACTCAGCGACCGCGAGATGGTTGCCCTCTTCTTCGGCCTTCATCCGGTTGGCGAGGCCTTTGCCGGCACAGCCGCCGCCCGTCTGGAGGGCCTCCTCCCGCTGCCGCTGTTCATCCCGCCGCTGGACCATGTCTGAAGACTAGGCGTGGGGGAGTGTGAAGAGGGTCTATGAAGAGGGATTATATGGTGTTTCAAGTGCACCTTTGCTTGCGTTCTGCCGGAGCCTTTAGTATCCTTCGATAAACCACGGGTAAATCCATTGTTTACAAGGAGCTAAACGATGATGACCACGGGAATGACCGCGGTTCGGTCGCCGATCCTGGCAGGGATCCTGCTGACCCTGCTTGCCGTTCTTCCCGCCACTGCCGAGATCTCGGCCTTCGTGGCCACCGTCGGCTTCGACGAGGACGCCAGCCTCGACCGAGGGCCGGGGATCGGCCTGCGCTGGGGCAAGGCCGGCGGGCTCCTGGGCGGCGAGACCTCGCTGCTGATCGCGCGCCCCGAGCGGGCCGTCGGCACCAGCAAGGAGTCGGCCACGGCCTTGTTCTACGAGGGCCGGGTCCTGGTCAACATCCCGGTAGGGCAGGTCAAGCCGTTCGTCGGGGTCGGGTTCGGCGCGGTGACCATTACCGGGACCGACGTGGAGCTGCCGACCGGAGCGGACGAGGCCGTATCCCAGGCCCTCAACACGGTGGCGGACCTGCAGACCAGCACGGCCCTCTCCTACGGCGGCGGGGTGCGGTACGCCCTGAACGAGCGGCTCGACCTGCGGTTCGACCTGCGGCAGTACCTGGTCTTCTCGGTGAAGGGGATCGCGGCCGACCAGCTCCAGGAGCAGCTCGAGGACCAGACCGGGCAGGACATCCCTGATCTGACCAAGAATCGGACGGTCCGGCACAACGAGCTGAGCCTCGGGATCTGCGCCAAGTTCTGACCGTCCTGAACACCACCGGGGATCTAGTGTCGCGTCCGAGAAATAACTTGGCATTCACGGGCCGATCCATCCCGGCCAGCGTCGTTCCGCTCACTTCCTGTATCTTGCTGTCGATACAGGGCGTTCGCGCGCCTAGCTGGCCGGGCGCCTCGGCCCGCTCGGTGACACAACCAATTTCTCGGACGCGACACTAGGAAGAGAAAGGCCATGAAGCTGATCGGATGGTGGCGGCGCCGGCCGACGATCGTGGAAGCGCCGGTCGCGGACGAACCGGAAGCCCCCGAACCTTCCGCGTCCGAACCGTTCGACGCGGCGGCCGTGCTCCAGGAGCTGCAGGCGTGCGAGGAGCTCGACGGCTTCCTGTCCCTGTTGGAGCAGCACCTGGAGCAACTGCTCGAGGAAGGGCACCGCGAGCCGGTGGCCCGGGTGTTGCGGCAGGTCGATGCCTGGGTCCAGCGACAGTCGGTGCGGTCAGCGATCGTGCTGGCCCGGCTGGGGAACGCCTTTCAAGGGCTGGCCCAGGGGCGCGGTGGCCCTGACTGCCGTCGGGCCCTCCGGCTCTACGAACAGGCCCTGGCCGAGTACCGTCAGGGGGGCGAGCTGGAAGGGACCGCGATCCTGATGAACAACATGGGGCTGGCCTATGCCGAGCTGGCCAGCGCCGAGCCCGAGCTGTTCCGCCAGGCGATCCCGCTCCTCGAGGAAGCCCTCGAATACTACGAACAGCAGACCGATGCCGGACGCAAGGCCGCGATCTGCCTCACCCTGGGTGAGGCCTACGCCGGCCTGGCCGAGCCGGGACCCGACCATCTGGAGCTGGCCCGCGAGTGCTACGAGAAGGCGCGTTCCCTTTCCGAGGCCGAGGGCTCGGCGGTCGAGCAGGCCGCGGCCCAGCGCCGGCTGGGAGAGGTGCAGCTCGAGCTGGCCCTGTTCCAGGGGGTCGAGGCCCTCGATCGGGCCGTGCAGCATTTCCGCAACGCCCTGGCCCTGTTGCCGGTCGAGACCGAACCGGAGCGACGCGGGTTGGCCCACGGGCATCTGGCCCGGGCCCTGGCCGCGTTGGCGCCGCATCAGGATCAAGGGTCGCGGCGCCTGGACGAGGCGATCGAGGAGCGACGGACCGGGCTGGAGCTGTTGCGCCGGTGCGGCAGCCGGGGTCTGGCCGCTGAGGCCTGCGTGGATCTGGCCGAGACCCACCTTTCGGTCGACGGCGAGGAGCCCGAGACCCACCTGTCCCTGGCCCTCGAACTGGCGCGGGAGGCCCGACAGGCCGGCCGCGAGTTGCACCTGGCCGCGGTCCAGGCCAGGGCCGCCGAGGTGCTGGGCCGGATCTACCTGGCTGCCGGGGCAGAATGCGAGCGGGCCGACGTCGAGCAGGCCCTGACCTTCTTCGAGGAAGCGGCCCGCGTCTATCTGAGAGCGAACCTCAATACCCGTTACGAGGAGATTCAAGGACGGCTGCGGGAAGCCCGTGCCCTGCTGTCCTGATCCCATGCCCGATCCCGGCCTGCCGCCAGCCGATCAATCCGCGATGACGACGACCGAGACGCCTACCTGCAGCTACCTACGCCAGGACGGCACGCGCTGTCCGGCCCCGGTCGAGGGAGACGGAAACCTCTGCTTCTGGCACCACCCCAAGGTCTCCAAGGAACAGCCCGGGATCCGCGAGCGGCTGCAGGAATGGGCCGCCACCGGCGAGTCCATGGAAGGGTTCGTCCTGCGCTTCGCCAACCTCGAGGGGGTGCGGCTCAACAGCGCCCGCGGCATCGACCTGAGGAACGCCACCCTGTTCAAGGCGCGGCTTCCGGGCGCCAGTCTCTGGAACGTCGATCTGCGCGGTGCCGACCTGATGAAGGCCGACCTCTCCGGGGCCAACCTCAACGAGGCCCGGCTGGTCGGGGCCAATATCCTCGGCGCGATCCTCGACGGCACCAAGCTGGAGCGGACCGACTGGGGCGACCGGGTCCTGCAGGAGCACCGGGCGATCGAGGCCGAGCACGCCGGCGACCACGACAAGGCCCGGGAGAACTACATCGAGGCCGAGGAGATCTATCGCGCCCTGCGTCGGGCCTACGACGGCGTTGGCCGCTTCGTCGAGGCCGGGACCTACTTCCAGGGCGAGATGCGGATGCGGCGGAAGCTGATGCCCCGATGGTCCGTGGGTCGCATCTGGTCCAAGCTGGTCGACATCTTCTGCGGGTACGGTGAGGAGCCGCAGCGGGTCATCGGCTTCTCGCTGTTCGTGGTCTTCGCCTGTGCCGTGGCCTATTTCCTCATGGGGGTCAAGGGCCCCGAGGGGCAGATCGGCTACACCCCGGGCGCCGGGATTCCGGGCAACCTGCTCGACTACCTGAACTGCGTCTACTACAGCGTCATCACCTTCACCACCTGCGGCTACGGGGACATCCACCCCAATCCAGACAGCGCCACCCGCCTGGTGGCCTCCGCCGAGGCCTTCACCGGGGCCTTCATGATCGCCCTCTTCGTCGCCGTGTTCGGCAAGAAGATGACCCGCGGTTGACTCGCGCGACTCCATCGGCGGTTTGCCCCCGACCAGACCCCCGCCTATATTCGAGCCACATCTTGCACCGCGGGTGCCGATGCCGACGGCCACCGTCTCCATGGAAGGTGGCCGGCCGGACCCGGAGAATAGGGAAGGCGGTGAGAATCCGCCGCGGCCCCGCCACTGTAACCGGCTGACCTCGAACGACGCCGTCCGCACATCAGCCTCAAGGGCACCCACTGGTCGGCAGCGACCGGGAAGGGGGGGACGGAACAGGCCGGGAGCCAGGAGACCTGCCCGCGGTGCGCGGTCTGCCCTCATGCCTTCGCGGGAAAGGCGGGAACCAGTGCGGCGTGTGCACGCCCATGCACCGATCTCGGCGAGGTCGGTCTTTTTTTTGCCATGACCGTCCTCTCCCTGCAGCGGGTCTTCGCCGGGTACCGCCCGGACGAGCCGGTGGTGCGCGGCATCGATCTGGAGCTGGGCGAAGGGGAGTTCCTCGGTCTGATCGGCCCGAACGGGTGCGGCAAGAGCACCCTGATCCGGGCCGTGACCGGGGTGGTGCCGGTGATGGCCGGCCGGGTCGAGGTGCAGGGCCGCGAGGTCCGGACCCTGGGCCGGCGAATGGTGGCCCAGCTCCTCGGCGTGGTCCCCCAGGAGACCACCTGCGAGTTCGACTTCGCGGTGCGGGAGATCGTGGCCATGGGACGCCATGCCTACCTCGACCGCTTCCACGGCCCGAGCCGGGCCGATCTAGCGGTGGTTGAGGAGGTGCTGCACCTCACCGGCACCAGCCACCTGGCCGACCGCAGTATCCTCGAGCTGTCAGGCGGCGAGCGCCAGCGGGTGATCGTGGCGCGCGCCCTGGCCCAAACCCCGCGCGTCCTCCTCCTCGACGAGCCGACCAACCACCTGGACATCAACCACCAGGTCGAGGTCTTCGACCTGCTGGCCCAGCTCAACGAGGAGCAGGGCCTTACCGTGGTCTGCGTCACCCACGACCTGAACTTCGCCGCGGCCTACTGCGGCCGGGTGCTGCTGATGAGCGAGGGCCGCGCCCGGGCCTGTGGTCCGCCAGCCGAGGTCGTCACCGAGTCCCTCATCAGCGAGGTATACGGCCTGCCGGTACAGGTGGAGCCGGCCGGACCCGGCGGCTGGCCCCGGGTGGTGCCGCGGTCCCGGCGCCTCCGGCTGCAGGCCGTCCCCCAGGAAGGATAAGGCAGGAAGGATGAAGCCCATGCGTCACCGGTACCGTCCCGTGCTCTGGCTCCTCGCCCTGGCCGGCGTGCTCTGCCCGGCCGCGCTTCGCGCCGAGTCCGGGCGCGACGACCTGGGGATGATCGTCGAACTGGCCTCGCCGCCGCTCCGGCTGGTCTCCCTGGCTCCGAGTAACACCGAGATCCTCTTTGCCCTGGGGCTGGGGAGCCGCGTCGTCGGGGTCACCCGCTTCTGCAACTTCCCGGAGGCGGCCAAGGCCCTGCCCCAGGTGGCCGACTACAGCACCCTGAGCGCCGAGGCGGTCACCGGCCTCAGACCCGATCTGGTCGTGGCCGCCCGCGGGAACGATCCCGAGGGGCTGGAGACCCTGCGACGGACCGGGATTCCGGTCTTCGCCCTCGACGTCCAGTCCGTGGATCAGTTGCTGGCGGCCATCCGTCGGCTCGGCGATCTGTGCGGGGTGCCGGACAGCAGCGTTGCCCTCGAAGCGCGGCTGAGCCGGCGGATCGCCGCGGTGCGAGCCCGGGTGACGGTCCTGCCGCCGACGCGGGTGCTCTGGGCCTACTGGGGCGAGCCGATCTTCACCGCCGGGGCCCGGACCATGATCGACGACGTGCTGACCCTGGCCGGCGGCGACAACCTCGGCCGTCAGGCCTCGGGGTCCTGGCCCCAGATCAGCCTGGAGACGGTGGTTGCCTGGGCTCCGGAGGTCATCGTCACCTCGGCCCACCAGGGAGGCCCCGAGGCCCTGGCCGCCGAGGTCGAGCGCCTGCGTCAGACCTCAGGATGGCAATCGGTACCGGCGGTGCGCGACGGACGGGTCTGCTCCGTCGACGGTGACCTGCTCAACCGTCCGGGGCCGCGGCTCGTCGAGGCGCTGGAGCAGGTCGCCGCCTGCCTTCACCCGGAGCCGGGTCCTCGCCCATGAACCGGGGTCGAACCGCTCCCCTGAGCCTGGTGATCCTCCTGCTGGGAGCGGTCCTGGTGGCGGCCTGTCTGCTCGCCCTGGGCGTGGGACCGGCCGGCGTGCCGCCCCGCGGGGTCCTGCGTGCCCTGGGGCTGGGCACCGGGGTCGGTGATCCGGTGGAGACCGCCATCGTGCTGAACATCCGGCTGCCCCGGGTGCTGTTGGCGGTCCTGGTCGGCGCGGCCCTGGCCCAGAGCGGGGCCGTGATGCAGGGGTTCTTCCGCAACCCGATGGCCGACCCGTACCTCATCGGGGTCTCGGCCGGCGCCGCGCTGGGCGCTTCACTCGCGGTCTTCCTCTCCCTGGACTTCTGGTTCCTCGGGGTCAACGGGATCAGTGCCTGCGCCTTTGCCGGGGCTATCCTGGTCACCTTCACCGTGTACGCCATCTCGGTCCGCGGCGGACGTCTACCGGTCAGCCTGGTTCTCCTCACCGGCGTGGCGGTCAGCTCCCTGGCCTCGGCCGTCACCTCGTACCTGGTCATCGCCAGCGGCGAGGATCTGCACCGGCTCCTCTTCTGGCTGATGGGCAGCCTCTCCTCGCGACGCTGGGAGCACCTGCAGATGGCCTGGCCCCAGGTGCTGGTCGGGCTGGTCGTGGTCCAGTTCTACGCCCGCGACTTGAACCTAATCCTGCAGGGGGAGGAGAACGCCAAGCACCTCGGCGTGGAGGTCGAGCGGGTCAAGCGGGTCCTGCTGGTAGCCGCGGCCCTGCTGGCCGCGGCGGCCGTGGCGGTCAGCGGCATCGTCGGCTTCGTCGGGCTGGTGGTGCCCCATGTCATGCGGCTGATCGTGGGGCCGGATCACCGTCGGCTGTTCCCGGCCTCGCTCCTCGGCGGCGCGGCCCTGCTGGTGCTGGCCGACACCCTGGCCCGGGTGGTCATCGCCCCGGCCGAGCTGCCGATCGGGATCGTCACGGCCCTGCTCGGCGCGCCGTTCTTCCTCTTCCTGCTCAGCCGTCGGGGCCAGGTGCTGCCGTGAGCAGGGCCAGCGCTCCGGTGGTCGTCGTCTCCGGCTTGCCGCGCTCCGGGACCTCGATGATGATGCAGATGCTCCGCGCCGGCGGCCTGGAGCCCTGGACCGACGGGGTGCGGCAGGCTGACGAGGACAACCCGGCCGGATACCTCGAGTGCGAGCAGGTCAAGCGACTCGCCGAGGATTCTGCCTGGGTCCGCCAGGCCCGGGGACGGGCGGTCAAGGTCGTGTCGCGGCTGCTGCACTGCCTGCCGGCCGACGAGGAGTACCGGGTGCTGTTCATGCAGCGCGACCTGAACGAGGTACTGGCTTCGCAGCGGGCCATGCTGCGGCGACAGAGACGGCCGGTCGAGGTGGACGACGGTCGCCTGGCCGGAATCTTCGCCAGCCACCTCCGTCAGGTCGAGGAATGGCTGGCGACGCAGCCCCAGATACAGACCCTCTGGATCGACCATCGTCAGGCCATCGCCGAGCCACTGGCCGTGGCCAACCGCGTCGCCGGGTTCCTCGGCCGGCCCCTGGACGTGGCCGCGATGGCCCGGGTCGTCGACCCTCGTCTGTACCGGCAGCGCGCCGAGGCTCTGGCCGACGGACCCTGAGATCTTGTGTTGACATGACCCCGGGACCCCGCTATATTGGGGCCCGTTGCTGGTGCGTGGACTGCCTCACGGCGGCCCACAGGGAACCCGGTGCGAATCCGGGGCTGCCCCGCAGCGGTGAGCGGGAACGAAAGCCGTCATCAAGCACTGGTCCTGGCGGACCGGGAAGCGACGGCCGGTAGGAGGGATCAGCATAGATCCCGTGCCCGCAAGTCCGAATACCTGCCAGCGACAGGCCGCGTTTCGACGCGGCCGGCGACCAGGACCTCCGCGGGCGAGGATCGGTCGGAGCGTGTACCCGTCGCAATGCTCTTCGCGGCGCTCTTCCTCTCCGCTCCCACCTCCTGTCCATCCGCGCGGTTCCTCGGTACGCCAACTACAGCAACATCGCGGCACAGGTGCCGCCGAGCCGGCTGTTGCTTGCCCTGCCGGCCCGACGGAGAATAGGGAAGGCGGTGAAAATCCGCCGCGGCCCCGCCACTGTGACCGGCTGATCGATCGCAGACCCTGGATCGATCGCCCCGCTGCTGAAGCCACTGGCCCTGTCCGGGCTGGGAAGGGGCAGCGGGGAAAAGCCGGAAGCCAGGAGACCTGCCTGTCGCCGCCGGGAGCATGCCCTCGCGGGAGCGGTGACCCGACCCTGACCCGGCCTTTCGGCCGCGCTGGGGAGTCCCCGATCTCATCCGAGGTCGGGGATTTTCGTTGGGGGATGCTCGGAGCATCAGGGGATCGCGGATGCAGGCACCGGGGGAGCGAAGCACGGTCAGGGACGGTCGTCAGGCTGCGGCATGGCCGGGATTCAGGAGGGAACTCCTCCTGGTCTTCCTGCTGCTCGTTGCCGGTGGGACCGAAGCTGCTACGGTCGGGACCGTCCGGGGTAGGGTCCTCGACCAGACCACGGGCGAGGCCGTTCCCGGGGCCGTGGTGCGCCTGCGGCGGCCGGTCGATGATCCTCGCGAGATCTCGGGCCTTACCGAAACCGACGGCCACTTCACCCTCGCCGGCGCTACCCCTGGAACCTGGACCCTGCAGGTGGAGGCGATGGGGTACGCGGTCGAGCGACGACCGCTGACCCTGGGGGAGGACGGGACCGAGGTGGAGGTGAGGCTGCAGGTCCTCCCCCTGATGATGGAGGAGATGGTGGTCCGCGGTCGACGGACCGACGGCGACCCTGGCAGTCCAGCCTTTGTCGAGGTCATCCCCGTGCAGGCCGCCACCGCCGGGGTTTCCCTCCCGGAGATCCTCGACCAGGCCGTCGGCGTGAAGGTGCGCCGCAACGGTGGCCTCGGGGGATTCAGCACGGTCTCGATCCGCGGCTCCACCTCCGAGCAGGTCCAGGTCTACCTCGACGGCGTGCCGCTGAACCAGGCCCTGGGCGGGGCGGTCAACGTCGGCGACCTGCCGGTCACCGGGGTGGAGAGCGTGGAGGTCTACCGCGGCGCCGTGCCCGCGTCCCTGGGCGGGAACAGCATCGGCGGGGTGGTCCAGATCCGGACCCGGCCGGCGGGGGACGGCAGCCAGGCGCGAATCACCGGGATGGCCGGCTCCTTCGGCACCCGCGAGCTGGGCGGTTCGGCCTCGGGGGCCTGGTCGAGCCGCACCCGATACCTAGCCGTGGCCGATTATCTCGAGAGCCGGAACGATTTCCGCTTCCACGACGACAACGGCACCGAGTACAACCCGGACGACGACGAGTGGGTCAACCGGGCCAACAGCGACTATCGCTCGGTTCGTCTCCTCGGCAAGGTGGAGCAGCGTCGCGCCGGCTCGCGGTGGCAGATCCACGACACCTTCGACCTGAGCCGGCAGGGGATTCCCGGGATCGGCAACAACCAGGCCCTGCGGGTCCGGGCCGGCTCCTGGCGCAACGTCCTCGAGGCCGAGCTCTCCGGCGTGGTCGCCCGCCTGGGCGGCTTCGGGTACCGGCTGGGCGCGTACCAGCTCTTTGCCCGCGAATCCTACCAGGACCCCGCGGGCGAGGTCGGCACCGGGATCCAGGACACCCGCAACACCACCGCCACCGTCGGCCTCCGCACCGAGCTGGACCTCCTCCTGCCGCGCGCCGCCCTGCTCACCGCCGCGGTCCGGGTTCACCGCGAGACCTTCCGGCCCCGGGACCTGCTGGAGCGGGAGACCCGTCTGTTGGCCCGGT
>JBAZUN010000161.1:0-11702 GCA_041661365.1 Candidatus Latescibacterota bacterium | reverse complement strand
GCCAATCAGATCACCGTGAGGGGGTGCGCCTTCCGGGGGAACGGCTCGGGGATCTCGATCGGCACCCGGGACTGCCACAACCTGATCGAGGACTGCACGGTGGAGGAGAACCAGGCCGCCGGGATCCTGGCCCGGGAATCCCCGCGGCCGACCGAGGTCCATTCCTGCCTGATCCGCCGATGCCGGGTGTGGGGGAACGGGCGGACCGGCGGACAGGGGCAGGTGGAGATCCAGAGCGACGCGCACGACCTGGTCGTGGAGGAGTGCGATCTGGGCGGCACCCCAGGCAAGCCGGGGATCTACGCCGCCTCCACCGCCCGCGGCCTGTTCCTCGAGGCCGATCGATTCTCCGGGTGCTACCCCGAGGTGACCGCCGAGCCAGGTTCGCTGGCCTTGACCCGACCGGCCTTCGAGTGCGGGTACGGCGCCTGGCCGGCCTCGGCCTTCCGCCATCTGAGAACCGCGTGAAGGCGGCGTCCGGCTCAGCGGCGCGCCCTCAGTGGGTGAACAGCCGCACCCCGGAGCAGACCATGACCATCCCGTAGTCGTCGGCCGCGGCCACCACCAGGTCGTCGCGCAGGGAGCCGCCGGCCTGGACCACGTACTCGACGCCGGAGCGCTGGGCCCGGTCGATGCTGTCGCGGAAGGGGAAGAAGGCGTCCGAGCTGAGGGCGACCCCCTTGAGCCCGTCGAGCCACTGGCGCTTCTCCACCGCGGTCAGCCGCTCCGGCACCCTGGTGAAGCTCTCCTCCCAGGCCTTCAGCTCCGCCGGGGTCGCCTCGTCCTGCAGGTAGAGGTCGATGGCGTTGATCCGCTCGGCCCGTCGGACGTTGCGGGCAAACTCCATCCCGCGGACCCGGGGGTGCTGCCGCAGGTACCAGTTGTCCGCCTTGGACGCGGCCAGACGGACGCAGTGGACCCGGCTCTGCTGGCCGGCGCCGCTGCCGATGACCTGGCCGTCCAGGGCCAGGCAGACCGAGTTCGACTGGGTGTACTTCAGGGAGATCGTGGCCACCAGCAGATCGCGCCGCGCGGCCGCGGGGATCTCGGTGCGGCGGGTGACCACCTTGGCCAGGAACTCCTCGCCGGGGATGAAGTCGTTGCGCCGCTGCTCCAGCGTCAGGCCGAAGACCTCCCGGGTTTCCGTCGTCGTCGGCTCGTACGCCGGATCGATCTCGAAGACGGGGTACTTCCCGTCCTTCTTGGCCCGCAGCAGGGCCAGGGCCTCGGGCGCGTACCCCGGGGCGATGATCCCGTCCGACACCTCGCGCTGGATCAGCTCGGCGGTGGGCAGGTCGACCGGGTCGCTCAGCGCGATCCAGTCCCCGAAGGAGGCCAGCCGGTCGGCGCCGCGGGCCCGGGCGTAGGCCACGGCCAGCGGGCTCAGCTCCAGGTCGTCGACGAAGTAGGTCTCGCGCAGGGCCTGGCTGAGCGGCACGGCCACCGCGGCCCCGGCCGGGCTGACGTGCTTGAACGAGGCCGCCGCCGGCAGCCCGATGGCCGCCTTCAGCTCGCGGACCAGGGGCCAGGCGTGGAGGGCGTCCATCAGGTTGATGTAGCTCGGTGAGCCGTTGAGCATCTGCAGCGGCAGCTCCCCGCCGTCGCGTCGGTAGCAGCGGGCCGGCGCCTGGTGAGGGTTGCAGCCGTAGCGCATCTTCATCTCTGCGGCCATGGCGAGGCTCCTGGTCGGCGATGGAGGACGGGCGTGGTCCGTCGGCGCGATTGACACCGGCTCGGACCGGGGTTACCTTGACCACCCGCGCGACCCCGTGCCCGATGGTTTTCAATGCCCTGAAGGGTCGGCAAATCCGGTCCGCGCCGCAACCCCGAATGCCCAAGGTAGACGACATGCTCAACGGCTGTTACACGGCCTTGGTGACCCCCATGCGCGACGACGGCAGCGTCGACTGGGCCGGGCTCGAGCAGTTGGTGGAGTACCAGCTCGCCAACGGGGTGCAGGGCCTCCTCGCCGTGGGCACCACCGGCGAGAGCCCCACCCTGATCTGGGAGGAGCACAACGATGCCATCGAGCGCACCTGCCGCCAAGCGCACGGCCGCTGCACGGTCATCGCCGGTACCGGGAGCAACTCCACCCGCGAGACCCTCGACGGCACCGCGCACGCGGCCCACGTGGGGGCCCAGGCGGTCCTGCTGGTCGACCCCTACTACAACGGCCCCAGCTCGCTGGAGATCCGCCGGGAATACGTCTCCCCGGTGGCCACGGAGTTCCCCGAGCTGCAGGTGATCCCGTACGTCATCCCCGGCCGCACCGGCACCATGCTGCACCCCGAGGACATCGCCATCCTGGCCGCCGAGCACCCCAACGTCTCCGCGGTCAAGGAGGCCACCGGCAACCTGGAGAACATGGTCAAGACCCGTCGACTCTGCGGGGACGGCCTGACCATCCTCTCGGGGGACGACGACAAGACCGTGGCCATGATGCAGAGCCCGGCGATCAAAGCCTCCGGGGTGATCTCGGTGATGTCGAACGTGATCCCGGCCGCAATCCAGCGACTCACCACGCTGCTGGCCGCTGGCGACAGCGCCGGGGTCGAGGCCCTGGCCGCCGATCTGCAGCCCCTCCTGGGGATCGTCGGCGTGAGCACTACCGAAGACAGCCGCTTCGGCCCGGTTCCCTGCAAGGCGCGGAATCCACTGCCGGTCAAGGCCCTCATGGCGATCCTCGGGATGCCGGCCGGGCCCTGCCGCCGGCCCCTGGGGAAGATGACCAGGACCGGGGTCCGGACGGTCCTCGAGGCCGCCCGGCAGGTCCACCGCAGTGATCCCGAGATCCTGGCCCCGGTGGCCCGGTTCTTCGGCGTCGACCTCGAGGCCAGGCTCAGCGACGAGTCGGTCATCGAGCGGCTCGCCTACGCGGCGTATTGAGCAGGGGACAAGCGATGAGCGCGGTGACGGTCTGCGGCGTGGCCGGTCGCATGGGGCAGCGGCTGGCAGGGCTGATCCTGGACAGCGAGGACCTGACCCTGGCCGCGGGGATCGAGCGCGCCGGGCACCCGGCCCTGGGACGCGACCTGGGCGAGGCGATCGGTCGCCCGCACCTGGGCCGGCCGGTGCTGGCCAGGATGGAGGAGGCGGTGGCCCAGGCCGCGGTGGTGGTCGACTTCACCGCGCCCGAGGCCACCCTGGCCGCGGCCGCGGCCTGCGCCGCCGCGGGCAAGGCCATGGTGATCGGCACGACCGGGTTCACCGAGATCCAGCGGACCGAGCTGCTGCAGTTGGTAACCCCGATCCCCTGCGTCTTCTCTCCCAGCTACAGCACCGCGATGAACGTCCTCTTCCGCCTCGTCGAGGAAGCGGCGCGGATCCTGGGCGAGGAGTACGACGTCGAGGTGATCGAGGCCCACCACCGGCTCAAGGTCGACGCCCCGAGCGGGACGGCCCTGAAGCTGGCCGAGCGGGCCGCCGCGGGACTGGGCTGGGATCTCGACGAGGTGGCGGTGCACGGGCGTCAGGGGATCGTCGGTCAGCGCCCCCGCCGGCAGATCGGTCTCCACGCGGTGCGGGCCGGCGATCTGGTCGGCGACCACACCGTGCTCTTCGGTGCGCCGGGGGAATGCCTCGAGCTGCGGCACCGGGCCACCAGCCGCGACGCCTTTGCCCAGGGCGCCCTCCGGGCCGTGCGGTTCGCGGCGCGGGCCCCGGTCGGGCTCTATTCGATGAGGGACGTGCTCGGGATCTCGTAATCGCGGCGGCGGGACCGCCGTGGCTCAGCGCTCGGGCTTGGGGTGCCGGCGCGGTCCGGGCCGCAGGGTCCGCAGCTTGTCCCTGAGCCGGGCCGCCTCCTCGAAGTTCTCCGCCTCCACCGCCACCTTGAGGTCGCGCTCGAGCTGCTCGCGCTGCGACAGGGGCCGCTCGTCCTCGAGTTCCTCCTGCCACTGGCGCAGGAAGGTCAGCTCGGGCAGTTCCTCGTCGTACTCCTCGTCCTCCTCCCACTCGGCCACGTACTGCTCGATCCGCTGGATCCCCTGCTCCACCTGATGCAAAGCCGCCGGGTAGTCCTCCGCCCGCAGGGCCAGCAGGGCCCGGGCCCGGGTCTGCATCATGATCGCGTGCGGGTAGTACTGCTCGAAGTACCACTTGATCTCGTCGCTGGCCGCGTACTCCTGCACCAGGGAGAAGATCCTCAGGGTGTGCTCGGTGTCGATCTCGACCCCGGGGTAGTCCTCGAGGTAGAACAGGGCCAGGTACCGGTGGTAGTACTGCCAGGCTTCCTGGAACAGGTCCTCGCACTCCTCCTCGTCCAGGGAGAAGTCCTCCTCGGTGGCCCCGGACTCGCGGTGCTCGTCCCGGCTGGCCTGGTAGTAGTCGAGGAGCGAGGTATAGTCGTGCGGCCGCTGCCCGTCGGGCCGGCCCTCGGTGAGCAACTGCAGGATCCCCATGTCGATGCGGATCTGGAGCCGCTCGGTGCCGTCCTCGACCGTGATCCGACGAGCGGTGAACTCGTCGGGGTTGAACGGCCACTCGTTGAGCAGGTCGCCGATGTCTTGATCCATGGGGCGCATTCGCTTGCCGGGTACCCCGCGCCTCGACCGACTGCTGCGGGTGGGACGGGGTTTTGGCGGGAGGGGACGGCGCAAAATATAAAGGAGAAGGGAGACCGACGCTACCCGGCCGCGGCCCGAGCGGGGTTCAGCGCCGGCTGATCTTGATGCTGGCCACCGCGACGCCGACCACCAGGGCCACCACCGTGCCGATGATGAGGGCGTTGCGCAGCAGGTTGGCGCTGGCCTTGACGCGGATCGTCAGGTCCTTCTCCTGGGCCTCGATCCGCTCCTCGCCGACGTGTCCCAGGGCCTCCAGGCGCACGTCGTATTCGCTGACCCCCAACCCGCCCGGCGGGGTCAGGGTGACCGTGAGCGGCTCCTTCTCCCCCGGGGCGATGCGGGGGATGGTGTCCGGCTGGGTGGCGTAGGTCCAACCGAGCGGCGGGGTGAGGACCAGGTGTGCCCCCTCGACCTCCAGGGTGCCGCTGTTGAGCAGGTCGACCTTGACCTGGACCTCCTCCCCGGTCTTCACCTCCTGATACCGGTTGGCGATCAGGATCTCCAGCGCCCCCTTCCCGCGCGGGATCAGCTCGAACCGTTCCCGGCTGCCCCGGACCGTCTGGATCGCCTCCAGGTCCACCCCCCGTCCCTCGCTCCGACGGTTCAGCTCCTCGACCTGGCCGAACCCCTCCTCGTCGGTGACGAAGACGTAGAACTCCAGGGTCTGATCGACGAATCGCCGGCTCAGCTTCTCGGGAATCTGCAGCTCCAGCTCGAGCTGCTGGCGGGTGACCTCCTCGCTGAACTTGACCTGGGTCAGGCTGGCGCTGGTGGCCTGGTCGAGGAAGGCGAAGCTGATCTCGCTGGGCAGGTTGACCACGGCCAGGCGGAAGGTCTTCTCGTCCTCGGCCAGGCGCTCCAGGATGAGGTCGTAGCGGATCTTGGTGTTGAGGTCCCCCTCCTGGGAGAACTGCACCGAGCTGATCGTGGGGATGTCCTGCAGCGACTCCTTGCGAAGGACGATCTTGAAGGTGGTCCGCTGGCCGTCCAGGGCGGTCATGGCCACCACCACCTCGTCGACGTCGTCGAGTAGACGGAAGGTCAGGCGGTGCTGCTCGCCCAGCTTGAGCGACGGGATCATCACCTCGTACGGCTCGCCGATGATCAACCCGTCCTTGTTCTCCACCGAGACCTTAAGGTTCTGGATCTCCAGCAGGGCCCGCACCTCGGCCGGGCTCCGGTTCGGGTTGAGGGAGACCGCCTGCTCGAGGTCCGAGCTGTTCTGGACCGCGATCTCGGTCTGCCGGTGGCCGTCCGGGGTGCGGTACTTCTTGGCCTCGACGATGGAGATGTGGGTGGCCTTGCGCAGGAAGGAGAGTCGGGTCTGGTCGAGCGCGATCTTGGCCTGGTCCAGGGCGAGCTGGGCCTTCTGGTACGCGCGGAAGGAGGTGTTGAGCTCCTCCAGGGTGCGGATCCGCTGATCGAAGAGATCGCGGTTCTCCTCGTAGTCGCTCAGCTTGGTCTCCATCTCCAATTGGGCCGCGTCGACCTTCCACTGGGCCTGGCGGAGCTGGATCTCGTAGAGCCGCTGCTCCTTGGTGCGCAGGTCCTTCTCCGGGAGATCGGCGGCCCGGCCCGGAGCGACGGTCAGGAAGGCCGAGACCAGGACCAGGAGCGCGAGGAGACGGCGCGCGGCCCGCGGCCCGTGGGCGGTTCTCCGACAGGTTCTTTGGCCGATCATCGAGCGGCTCCGTTCACCTGCGGCTGATGCGGATGCTGGCCACGCCGATGCCGATGACCAGCAGCACGAGCAACCCGATGAGGATGGTGTTGCCGGCGATGTTCGAGCGCGCCCCGACCCGGATGGTGATCGTCTTCTCGAGCGACTCCACGTTCTCGGTGCCCACCTGTCCCTGGGCCTGGATCCCCAGCTCGTAGTCGCCGACCGCGATCCCCTCCGGAGGGCGGGCCACGACCTCCACCGGGGTCCGGCCGTCCACCTCGAGCAGCTTGATGAGGGTCGGATCGGCCTGGCTCTCCCACTCGTACGGGACGTCGAGCACGGCCTTGATGTTCTGCACCGCCACCGTGCCCCGGTTGAGGAACTCGACGCGGATCCGCAGCTCGTCGCCGACCTTGATCTCCTGGTACCGGTTGGCGACCAGCACCTCGAGCTTCCCCGTGCCCTTGGGGATCAACTCGAGCTTGACGTAGTTGCAGGCCAGGGCCGCCATCTCCTCCGGTGGTACCGGGGCGTCCCCGTACCGAGCGATGAGGGTGCGGATCTGGGCGTACTCGCTGGGCTGGGTGACCAGGGCGTAGAAGGTGCGGGTGCGACCGATGAGCCCCGGGTCGAGCTTCTCGGGGATCTCCAGGCGCAACTGCACCTGCACCTTGGAGATGGTCTGGTCGAACTTGACCTGGCTGACCTTGGCGTTCTGGTTGAGGAAGGCGTAGCGGATCCGCTGGGGGAGACCGACGACGGCGAGACCGAAGTTCCGCTCCTCGTCGGCCAGCCGCTGCAGGGTCAGCCCGAAGCTGACGCTCTGGTTGAGCACCCCCTCCTGGGAGAACTGCGAGGAGTTGATGCTCGGCAGCTCCTGCTGGCTTCCCTTGCGCAGGATGATTGGCCGGTCCTCGTCCTCGGTCAGGCCGAGGTACTTCAGGCTCACGTGGACCGCCTCGACGTCGCTGAGCAGGCGGAAGGTCAGGGTTTCGCGCTGGCCGACCGTCAGGGAGGGGATGCGGATCTCGTACGGCTCGCCGACGATGGCGCCGTTGACCAGCGAGACGTAGATGTTCTCGACCTTGAGCAGGGTCCGCAGGTCGGCCTCGGTGAGGGAGGGATCGACCATCAGGGCGTCGCGGGTGTCCGAGGCGTTCTGCAGGACCAGGTCGACCATGCTCTTGCCGTCCTCGGTGCGGTACTTCCGCGCCTCGAGCACCACCAGGTGGGTGGCGGTCTTCAGCAGGTCGAGCTTGACCTGCTCGAAGCCGGTCTGGGCCTGCTCGTAGCTGAGCTTGGCCTCCTGGTGCCGGTTGCGGATCTGCTTGTACTTCTGCAGGGAGATGTAGCCGCGGTCGAACAGCTCCTTGGAGGTGGTCAGCTCCTGGGCCAGCGACTCCAGCCCCTTCCGCCGCTCCTCCAGCAGCAGTTGGCTCTCCTGCAGGCGCAGCTTGTTGAGCTGCTGCTCCTTGGTCAGCGAGGGTTCCTCGGCCGCGGCAACGGTCGCGGTTCCGGAGAGCACGGCGGCCACGAGGGCCCACAGCAGCGCGGCGCGGATCACTCGAAGTACCCCATCTGGCGGCGCAGGGCCGCCTGCCGCTGGATGTAGGTGGCCTGGTATTCGAAGAGCCGGTCCTGGGCCTCGAAGAACTGCTGGCGGAAGTTCTCCAGTAGGGTCTCGTCGGCCTGCCCCTTGTCCTTGAGGATCTGGGTGATCTCCAGCCGCTTGCCGGCGATCCGCGCCCGCTCCACCTGGATCCGCTGGCGGCCGTCGGCCTCGAGGACCGACTGGAAGGCCTGGCGCACCTGCAGCTCGGCCCCGGCCTCCAGGTCGCGCAGGGAGGCGCGCAGCTCCCGCAGCCTGGCCCGCTCGGTGGTCTCCCTACCCAGCCGCTCGGTCCCATCGAAGAGCGGGATGCGGGTCTCGAGCTGCAGGAACCAGCGCGCCCCGTTCCGCGGGCCGGCGTCGGCCTTGTCCTGCAGGGCGTACTCCGAGGCCAGGTCGACGCCCCAGGTCTTGTTGTCCTTGGCCACGTTGACCGCGGCGCTCCGCCGGCCGTCCTCGACCCCGGCTGCCAGCGAGACCAGGTCAGGGGCGTAGAGCCAGGCCAGCTCGCCGACCACCCGCTCCTGCTCCTTGAGCCGCTCGCCGGCCAGGGCGATCTCGACGCTGTTGGCCAGGGCTGCCTTGACCGCCTTTTCCTGGTCGAGCGCGAAATCAAGGGTGTCGGCGGTCAGGACGATCGCGGTGCCGATCGGCTCGGCGATCAGGCGCAGCAGCGTCATCTTGTTGTTGAACTGCTGGCGCTCGAGGTCGTTGATCGCCAGGGAGTCGTTGAGCACGTTGAGGTAGGCCTGCAGGACGTCGCTCTCGGTCGACATCCTGGCCTCGTACCGCCTGGTCTGCTGCTCGTACAGGGCCTCGAAGCCGGCGCGCGACTGGCGTCGGATGGCCATCTGCTGATCCTGGAGCAGGATGAGGTGGTAGTTCTGCCAGACCGAGGCCAGCACCTCGCGCACCGACCCCTCGTAGGCGTAGACCGCCTTGCGCAGATCCTCGCGGGCCTGCACCTCCTGGGCGAAGTCGGGACCGTACTCGAACAACCGCTGGGTCAACTGCAGCCGGCTGCCGGTCTCGTCCTCGGTGGCGTCGGTCCGACCGAGGCGCTCGCCGTCGTAGGTGGCGGTGACGTCGACGTGGGGCAGGAAGCGGGAGCGGACCACGACGGCCGAGCCCTCGACTTGACGGACCGCCTCCCGGGCCTGGATCAGCTCGCGGTTGTTCTGGAGGGCGGTGTCGAGGCAGTGACGGAGGGTGAGGGTAACCGGCTCGGCGCCGCACCGTCCGACGCCGCAGAGCGCGGCGATGAGGGCCGCCCCGAGGACGGCGCGGCTGCCGCACCGGTGCAGCCGTAACCCGACCAAGGTGGGGCGACCTGCCCGCGGCGCCCGTTCGGAGGCCGAGGCCGGCGCCGCGTCGGCCCCGGTCCGGGGATCGTTATCGCCGCGCGAGAGGCTCACAGCGGTGAAGATTAGCCGCGCTGGTGTGCCATGTCAAGCTGGAATCCGGCCGCTTTACGTTCCGTTACACTTTCCCCACAACCGGCTACAACCAAGGATCACCTTGATCCCTATATTTCGCCACCAGAACCCCCACCGGCGCGGCCGGCGGGGATTTGACGCGCCGCGCGCGCCCACGCCCAACCCCGAGGGGAAGGCCGCCATGCTGAGCCTGCTGATCCTCAAGGAACTCCGTGCCCATGTCCTCAGCTATCGCTTCGTGCTCTCCTTCCTTCTCTTCTTCGTCCTCGTCGTCAGCTCGATCCAGGTCATCGCCCTCAACTACGACCGGCAGCTCGCCAGCTTCACCGAGGCCCAGCGCGCCCAGGAGGAAAAGCTGAAGGAAGGGACCGATTTCCGCTCCTTCCAGTGGGCCGGGTACACCGTGGACCGGCGACCGAATCCGCTGTCGGTCTTTGCCATGGGCCTGGAGAAGGAGATGGCGCGGTCGGTGACCGTGTCGGCCAACCGCGACGCCAAGCTGGGCCGGAGCAAGTACCCTAATCCGCTCTTCGTCCTCTTCCCGGCCCCGGACCTGCTCTACATCGTCAACATCGTGGCCAGCCTGCTGGCGATCCTCTTCGCCTTTGACGCGGTCTGCGGCGAAGCGGAAGAGGGGACGCTCAAGCTGATCATGGCCAACTCGGTACCGCGGCACGCGGTTCTCCTGGCCAAGTGGATCGGCGGGTACCTGGCCCTGATCGTCCCCTTCCTGGCCTCCTTCGGGGTCGCGCTGTTCTTCTCCCTGCTCACCACCGACCTGACCTTCACCGGCGCCGAGTGGCTCAACCTGCTCGGCATGCTCGGCACCTCGGCCCTGTACATCTCGGTCTTCTTCCTCCTCGGCCTCATGGTCTCCACCCTGGTGCACCGCTCCGCTACCTCCCTGGTGGTCAACTTCCTGGTCTGGGTGCTGCTCGTGCTGGTGGTGCCCAACACCGCGCCGATCGTGGCCCGGGCCGTGGTTCCGGTCCCCTCGGCCGGGGTGCTCGGTGGACAGCGGGAGGCGATCCAGCGCTCGGCCTGGGAGGGGATGCGGCCGCAGCGGGGCCAGCGGGTTTCCTCCGAGGAGCGGCAGAAGCTCTTCGACGCGGTGCAGGCCAAGGTTCGCGAGCAGACCGGCAAGCTGGTGGCCGACTACATGCAGAAGGTCGACCGGCAGATCTCGGTCGGGGTGATGCTGGCGCGGCTGTCCCCCTCGGCCAGCTACGTCTACGCCACCGCCGGGCTGGCCGGCAGCGGGCTCGAGAGCTTCGGCGACCTCCGCCAGTACATCCAGCGGTACCGCGAGGAGTTCGCCGCCAAGGTCCGCGAGATCTCGATGACCCGGCAGCGGCAGGCGGAGTCGGCCGGCGACGCCAGCGAGCGCCAGGAGATCATGAACGCGCCGGTCACCGCCGAGGAGCTGCCGCGGTTCAACCCGGGGAGCGCGTCCCTGGGGAACGCGCTGACGGCGGGCCAGACCGACCTGATCATCCTGGCCCTGCTCAACGTGGTCTTCTTCCTCGGTGCCTACACGGGCTTCCTGCGATACGACCTGATGAAGTAGGAGGGCGCGATGCTCTGGGCCATGATCCGCAAGGAGTGGATGAACAACCTGCTGGAGCTGCGCTTCACGGTTTGCGCCCTGCTCTGCGTCTTCCTCGGGGTGGTCAGCGTGGTGGTGCTGCGGGCCGACCTGGCGGTCAAGCGGGCCGACTTCGACGCCAACCGCGAGATCTACCGGCAGCAGACCGAGGAGTACGGCAACTACCGGGACCTGGAGCGGCTCGGGGTCCGGATCGACCGTCCGCCGCAGAGCTTCCAGGTGCTGTTCTACGGCATGGAGAAGACCCTGGACCGCACCGCCGTGATCTCGGATAACTACCTGCCCGGGTTCGAGGGCGACCTTAACTCCAATCCCGCGGTGCTGTTGTTCCCCGTGGCTGACCTGCTCTTCGTCGTCGGCGTGGTCCTCAGCCTGCTGGCCTTCTTCATCTCCTACGACGCGGTGGCCGGAGAGCGCGAGGCCGGCACCCTGAAGCTGCTGATCTCCTACCCGGTGCCGCGCGACACCGTCATCCTGGCCAAGTGGATCGGCGGGTACCTCAGCCTGGCCCTCCCCTTCCTGGTGGCCCTGGTGGTCAGCGCCCTGCTGATCAGCCTCTCCTCGGACATCCCCTTTGCCGGCGAGGACTGGGAGGCTTTCGTCATCTCCGGCGCCGTGTCGCTCCTCCTCATCGCGGTGATGTTCTCCATCGGTCTGCTGGTGTCGGTCCGCGCCCGCCGGACCTCGACCGCGATCCTCAGCCTGCTGGCCCTGTGGGTGCTTCTCGCGCTGGTCGTGCCCAACGCCGGTCCGTACCTTGCCGAGGCCTTTGCCCCGGCTCCCGACGTGGGGAAGGTCGATCGGACCATCGCCGAGCGGACCA
>JBAZUN010000160.1:0-11820 GCA_041661365.1 Candidatus Latescibacterota bacterium | reverse complement strand
GGGCGTTGACCGCCAGGTTGAGCATCAACAGGGTCAACTGGCCACGGTCGGCCTCCACGCCGATCGGCTCCTCGCCCAGCACGGTCACCAGCTCTACCTCGTCGCCGAGCAACTGCCGCAGCATCTTGGCCGAGTCGGCTACCGCCGCGTTCAGGTCCAGGCGTTCAGGCCGCAAAGCCTGCCGGCGGCTGAAGGCCAGTAATTGCTCAACCAGGCGGGCGCCGCGGCTGCCGGCCCGCTCGATGTCCTCGAGGGCTTCCCGCAGCTCCGGGGAGTGCTCGGTCTTCTGGCGGGCCAACTGAGTCTGCCCGATCACTATCGTCAACAAGTTGTTGAAGTCGTGGGCGACCCCACCGGCCAATTGGCCGATCGCCTCCATCTTCTGGGCCTGGCGGAAGCGTTCCTCCGCTTCCCGCAGGGCTCGCAGGTCCTCCAGCCGGCGGTACCCTTGCGAGATTACCTCGGCGAATCGCTCGAGGATCTGCACCTGCTGCGGGCTGAAGGCATCTTCCCCGGTGCTGTGAACCCCCACGGTTCCTCCCAGGAACCCCACGTCGACGATGCTGTTCACCTCGGCCGGCAGCCGGCGCGAGAAGAGGGGATCCCGGCGGCTGCGACGACAGAGCGGGGGACCGCTTTGCATGGTTCGCACCAGCGCCTCCCAGATCCCCGGCTCAGGGGTCACCTCCTCCGTGCCGTCGGGTCTGGGGTCCAGCGCCAGCCCGTACGAAGTGAAGCACTGCCGATCGAGGTGGAGCACGTTGATGCTCGAGGCGTCCGCCGGCATCCAGCGCGCCACCTCTTCCTGGAAGCGCGCCACCACCGCGCCCCATCCGGCTTCATCGCTCATCTCCATCGTCTGCAGGCGCAGCCGCTGGAGCGACAGGTCGAGCTGCAGCCGCTCTTCGACCTGTCGTCGGGCCGTAGTGTCTTGGAGCACCGCCTGCACGGATTCCAGCGCCCCCCCAGGACCGGGCACCGGGGTCAGGGTCTCCCGCGCCCAGTGCCACGATCCATCGGCATGCCGGTAGCGGAACTCCACCTCCTGCACCGTGCCTGTCTGCACCGCAGCGCGGAACGCCGCCACCGTGGCCCCCACGTCCTCGGGGTGCGTCAACTCCCCGCCGATGGAGCGGTCCGTGTAGAAAGCCGAGGACGGCATCCCGGTCCACTCCTCGATCTGCGGCCCCACATAGTGGTAGCGGCCATCCGGATCGAGGTGCAGGACCACCAGGTCGCGCGGGGTTTCCAACAGGCGGCGGTAGCGCTGCTCGCTCTGCCGCAGCGCTTCCTCGGCCTGCTGGCGCTGCACCACCTCCTGCTCCAGTTCCCGGGTCCGCTGACTCAGGCGCTGCAGGTCGGCCATGCGGGCCAACCCGACCGCCAGGACTTGCCCCAGGTCGTGGAGGATGCGGACGTCCGTCTCGGAGAAGGCGTGGGGGTGGTGGCTGTTGACCGCCAGGGTGCCCTGGGCGAACGGCACATCCAGCACCGCTCGCACCGCCGCCGAGTAGCCGTATTCGTCGCTCCAGAGGGCACCAGCCTCGGCAAACGGGTCCTCCGTGGTCAGGTCGGCGCGATAGACCGGACGCTGGCTCTGCCAGCAGGTCATCACCGCGCCGTGGGGGCGCGGGTATACCTTCATCACCTGGGCGCCGCTCCGGTCCAGGTGGTAGGAGATCCACTGCCGGGTATCGGGATCCCTCAACTGCACCGAGGAGGCGGCGGTCAACGGCAGCAGCTCCGTCAGCTCGCGATGCAGGACCTGCAGGAGGCCGGCCAGCTCCTGCGGGTCGGACATGCGCCACAGCTCGTCGCGCAGACGCTCCTGGCTGTCGCGGAATCGCTCCTGCCGCACCCGCTCGGTGATGTCGGGGCGCAGCACGACCACCCCCGTCGGCTGGCCGTCGGAATCGCGGACCGTGGCCGCGTGGAAGGCCGTCCAGAACCGCTCGCCGCTCGCGGTTACGAACTCCCACCGGGAGTCTTCGGCCTGCCCCTGCTGGAGCGCCTGCTGCACCAGGGCTGCCAAGCGAGGCCGGTGGTCCTCAGAGACCGCAAAGGAGGCGAATGGTCGGCCGATGCGGTCCGCCTTGGTGATCTGCCGGCCTACCCGGTGCGCCAGGGCGACGGAGGCCCCGTTCAAGTCGACGATGATCCCGTCGCGATCGAGCAGGGTGGCGGGCAGGGGCAGCGCGTCGAAGACGGCGCGGTAGTCCGGAGTTGCGTGATCATCGGACATGGGGCAGCCTCCTCCGTGACCGGCAACGGGCCACGTCGCTGAGCTCCCAGGGAAAACGCGTCCGGCCGTCGGGCTCGAGCCGCCGCAGCCCGAATGGGGGTTCCGACAGGGTCCCACGCCCGGCCGTCCGATTCCGCCCGCACCTTCGGTGCCAGGGCCGCGGGGTCAAAGGTTTCTCCCGGAACGCGACCCCGGCGCCGAGTACCCCATGCCGATCGATAATACCTTCGGAATACCCCTACATGAAGGAGGCAGGTGGTGCAGGGTTCTCCCCTCGACGGTACGCGTCCGGGCCGCATCGGGCAACCTTCCCGCGGCCGGCGGCGCCGCCGGTCGCCGCGGCAGGGTTGAGGCCGCGTCCCGGTGGACTGAGTCCGAGCACGCGGGACCGGCCTCGGACGGAAGGGGCCTGACGCCTCTTTGCGGAAGCCGTGCCATGGCCTCTGCCCTGGGTCGTCTCGCGGCTCTTGACTGCCGGTCAGGCGCGTCGCTTCGTATGCAGCCAGCCGGGTGCGCCCGGCGTCGAGCTGGCGCTGTCCATCCTGGGATCAGCCATGACTCAGTCTGCAGGAACGAGCCCATGACCCGCGCCGAGCGCATGTTCGCCGCTTTCCGCCGCCAGCCGGTGGACCGGATTCCGTTCGCCACCTACAACCTGCACCCGTTCAGCGAGGCGCACGCGCAGGATCCGTCCTACCGGGAGCTGCTAGACCTGGTCTGGGACCGCGCGGGGATGCTGTGCAAGACGGGGCTCACGGCCCGACCCGCCGCCGCGTCGGCCGCACCGGCGGCGCGCACGGAGTGGATCCGCGAGCAGATTCCGGGCGGGGAGCGCTTCACCACCGTGCTCCACACGCCGGCCGGCGATCTACGCTCGGTCACGGTCAAGCCGTCGGACCAGCCCAGCCTGGTCACGGAGCACTTCGTCAAGACCGACGCCGACGTCGACCGCTACCTGTCGCTTCCCTTCGTGCCGGAGGAGTTCGTGCCTGAACCGGCCGCCGAGGTCGCTCGTGATCTGCAGGGGCGCGGTGTGGCCTACGTCAGCTACGGCGATCCCATGTATACCGCCGCCGCGCTCTTCGACTTCGACGACTTCGCCGTGCGCTGCATCACCGATCCGGCCCCCGTGCTTCGGCTGATCGACTTCCTCTTCGAGCGCGAGCAGGAGGTGCTGCAGCGGCAACTGCGGGCGTGCCGCGGTCACCAGTTCTTATTCTACACGGCCGGGCCGGAGCTGTGCACGCCGCCCATGCTGTCGCCGGCGGTCTTCGCCCGACTGGTGACGCCGTACCAGACGCGCCTGATCCGCATGATCCACGACGCCGGGTTTCCGGTCAGCATCCACTGCCACGGCCGCGTGCGGGAGGTGTTGGACGAGATCCTGCGCACCGGCGCCGACGTGCTGGAGCCGGCAGAGCCGCCGCCGCAGGGCGACATCGGACTGGAGGAGCTGCTCCGGCGCGCGGCGGGCCGCCTGTGCATCATGGGGTACATCCAGGACCAGGAGTTCCACCACGCGCCGCCCGGCACCATGCGGCACCACGTGGAGGAGATCGCCCGGCTGGTCGAGGGGCGAACCGGGTACGTCATGGCGCCCACCTGCACGCCGTTCCAGCATCCGGCGGCCGATGTTTTCCGGCGCAACTATACGGAGTGGGTGGAGGCCGCGGCGCGGCTCCTGGGCTGAAGGCGGGCACGTCGCGGCCGGGGGACCACCGACTCGTCCGACTCGGCCAGGATCTGCCAGGCGCTGCCGGCGGCGCGGCGGAGACACAGGAGGCGGCGATCGGTCCGGTGGCTTTCCACCCGACGCGGATTCGCCCCGGCATCCCAGGCGAAGACCTCCTCGCCGCCGCCGCTCAAGGTCACGCGGATCAAGCATCCACCCTCCGGATGAGCCGCCACCTCCGGGTGCGCCAGGAACAGCTCGAGCTCGCCGGCGGCCCCTTCCTGCGACTGCCGGTCGACGACCACCGCGTTGTGGCTGATCGTGGCCCGGTACCAGTTCCGGTGCACCGGCAGTCGGTAGGCCTGGCTCCCGGCGCGACCCGGATCGTGCCCCAGCTCGCGGCCGAGGCCGAAGTAGACGAAGGAGAGCTTGTCGAAATGGCCGTGGAAGCCGCCGAACGGGCCGAAGGTCAGGGCCGCGCTGACCGGTCCCTCGGAACCATCCAGGCGTAGCAGGGCATGCCCGGCTCCCGGGGCCAGCACGCTGGTCGCCGCCGGGACCGCGCCGGACGGTGGCGCGGTCCGGCCGTAGAGCACCGCGTCCCAGGTCGTCGGCTCGGACAGCACCGCCAGGAACCGCGGCTCTGGCCACCGATGGTAGGCCGATTCATACAGGGGACCGGGGATCCCGCCGGTGGTGGCGTCGCCGAACCGCGGCAGGGTACCGTCGGCCATGCGATAGTCCAGGGCCACGGCGAACATCTGCTCCACCTGGGGCACGGACCACAGACCGATCCCCAGCCGGCGGGCGGTCTCCACGGTGCGGCGCACGGCCTCCAGGGTGGAGAAGTGGTAGCTCCAGGAGTTCTCGTACCACATCCCGCCGGGAAGGACCGAGGCGGTCATCTGGTACAGGAAGCCATGCTCTGGATCGAGGATCGCCCGCCGCACCAGCTCCTCGTCGTCCAGCAGGCTGCCCAGGTAGAGGAAGGCGCTGTTGTGATAGGTCTGCCAGTTGCTCCTGCCGGCCCGGTGCCGGCCGATGCTGACGGCCAGGGGGCGCAGGAGTCCCTCGCGGATGGCCTGGTGGTCGGCCGGGGAGATGCCGCCCCAGGTCCGCACCAGGTCGTAGGCCTCGCCGATCGACCTGGTCCACTCGGCCTCGTTCAGGGTCTGCTCGAAGACGTGTCCCCCGGAAGAGGACGGCTCATCCTCGCGGCGCCCCATGTTGGCGCTGTGATAGGGATAGGCGACGTACCGCTCCGCGTACCCGAGCAGGATCTCGCGGCACCGGACGGCGGGCCGAGGTCGGAGGTGGGTGCCTCCCCAGGCACCCTCAGGCGTGCGTTTCCGGAAGTGGCGACCGTAGAAAGGAGATCAGTATGACCATCCTGTCGGCATTGCTGCTGGCCCTGGCGATGGTCGGGTCCGTCGTCGGACAGGCCGAGTCCACCGAGACCGACAGCAGCCTGATCCTGGAGAACCGCCATCTGCGCCTCCGGATCGCCGCCGGATCTCCAGCGTGGTAGACAAGGAGACGGGCCGTGAGCTGGTAGCCCTGTGGAAGGGCTCGGACGAGATCGGCGGCCTGCTGGACGACCGCCAGCGCTTTACCAGCACCCGGTACACCGCGAGCAGGGAGATCCATGGGGAGGAGACCTGGCTGCGCCTGACCGCGGTAGACAGCACCGGCCTGCGGCTCGAAAAGAGCCTCGGTCTCCGGTCGGATGAGCGGGAACAGCTTCATGCGCTGGTCTCCAAAGGGAACGCCACCGCCTACCGCCGACGCCATGCTCAGGTGCTGCTAAGAGCGGACCAAGGTGAGCATGGTGCAGGGTGGAACGACGCGGAGATTGCCCGGGCGCTGGACGTGCATGCGTAGCACCATCGAACGGTTGCGCCAGCGCTTTGTAGAGGGCCTGCAAGCCCGTCTGGCCCGCAAGGAGCAGACGCGGCGCAGGGCCAGGAAGCTGAATGGGGCCGCCGAAGCGCGCTTGACCGCGCTGGCTTGCAGTGCGCCGCGAGGAGGGTCGCCAGCGATGGACCCTGAAGCTGCTGGCGGATGAGCTGGTAGTCCTGGAAGTGGTTGATCGGATCTGCCCGGAAACCGTGCGTCGGACACTAAAGACGTCTTGAAACCGTGGCGGCAGGAGAGGTGGTGCCTTCCGGGCGGCGTCCGTGCCGACTTCGTCTGCGCCATGGAAGAGGTTCTCGAGGTGGTATCACCGGGCCTACGACCCGCGTCACCCGGTGGTGTGCATGGACGAGACCACCAAGCAACTGATCGTCGAGCTCAAGGCGCCGCTGCCGGTCGCCCCCGGGCACCCGGCACGCTACGAGCACCAATACCAGCGCCAGGGCGTGGCCAACCTGTTCCTCGCGCTGGAGCCGCTGACCGGAAGCGGTCAGATCCAGGTCACCGAACGCCACACCAAGAGCGACTGGGCCTGGTTCCTCCGTGCCCTGGTCGACCACTACTATCCCCAGGCCGACACCATCACCCTGATCATGGACAATCTCAATACCTACACCAAGGCGGCCCTGTATGAAGTCTTCCCGCCTCTAGAGTCACCGACTACTCGGCTAGCTTCTGCTTGCCCTTCAGCGCGACGGTCAATCCCGCAATCCCATATCTCCGCCGCAGCCAGCATCAGTCCTATCCTGGCCACAGACCGACATTCCCCATACGGATTCTGGCTGTAGAGATCGAGGGTGATTACAAAGATATTACACGCGCATTACCGAGGGATGTGTATGCCGCAATTATATTATTCCAAGGATCTTAGGTAAAGGGGCTCACGGACAAATAGCACGGTAAGGAGAGAAGTCGATGAAAGCTCGAGGCGTGACTGCTGGTCTACTGCTGTTGCTGGCAATCTGTCCCTGGCCCGGATCCACCGCCTCAGCCGGGCAGATCGCCTTCCAGACTCGTCGGGATGGGCAGGCGGAGATCTACGCCATGAACCTGGACGGCTCGTGCCAGACGAACCTGACGCGGCACTCGAGCCGAGACATCCATCCGGCCTGGTCCCCTGACGGGACGCGGATCGCCTTTGCCTCGGACCGGAAGGGGACCCTGCAGATCTCCGTCATGGACGCGGACGGCGGCAATCCAGTGCAGTTGACCCGCGGTCCGGGGGATCGTATCACCCCGGCATGGTCAGCCGACGGCACCCAGATCGCCTATGCCTCGAGCGAGCTGGGGACCTGGGACATCTGCGTGATGCAGGCTGACGGCAGCGAGGCAATCAACCTGACGCAGTCCCCATCGCAGGACCTCTGGCCAACCTGGTCCCCTGACGGGACGCGGATCGCTTTCCATTCGAACCGCGACCGTCGCGGCGCGTTCCCGCGGGATGTGGATCCTGACGGGAAAATGGGCTGGGGGCCGTCAGATCTGTTCATCATGGATTCCCTCGGAGGTGCGGCAACCAATCTGACCGCCCGATTCTCGTGGGGCATCAACATGCAGCCCGTCTGGTCACCGGACGGCACAAGGATCCTGTCCCTCACTGGGAATATCACCTTCGATTCCCACGATTTAAACTATGTTGTTCCGCAGGTATGGAGTCTCGATCCGGAACTTGGTGAGCGATATGCCGTGGACATAGGAATAGGCAACCTGGAGGCGCCGAAGTGGTCTCCGGACGGTCAGCAGGTGGTGTTCGCCGCAGCCGATGACAGGATGGATGCCATGCAGGAGGACCACTTCTCGATCGGCTATGACTACGAGATCTACGTGATCCCGACATCAGGCGGGGGCAGGAAGGTAGCGGTGAACCTGACGCAGACGCGAGGATGTGATTCTTTTCCCACCTGGTCACCGGACTGGGTGCCGCCGCTGGCTGGCACGAGCATCGAGTCGACGACGTGGGGGAGCCTGAAGGCGCAGTCAGCGAGACTCAGGCAGTCAGGTGCGAAGAAGGACTGAAGGGACGGGCATGATCCACCCGCCGCGCTGCCGCATCTGGGTGTTCGCCGTGGTGGCGATCGGCCTGCACCTGGTCCTCTTCCTGGCCATCCGAAGTCGAGAATACGAGCAGGTGCTTGAGCCGGTGCTGTCGGGAAAGTTCGTGAAGCGGCGGCCGATGCAACAGAAGGTGCTGAGTCGGCCGATGGCGACCCTTCAGCCCAGCCGCACGCTCAGGCGTGCGATGCCTGCCGCGCAGGCGTTCGCTCGAGCCACCGCAGCCGCGGCGACCTCGGCACCGACGCCTTCCACCCCGGCCATCGTGCACAGCACCCGACCCAGCCTGACAGCGCCGCGACGGGAGTTCGTGACCGGATACGGGGTGCCGGCTTCTGGCAAACGGCGATCTCCTTCGGTGGCGGTCGAGGTGGCGGCTCAGAGTCAGGTCGATCTCGGCCTGGAGTTGCTTGACGTCGAGGCCCTGGACACGGGGAAGTACCGGGCGCTGGTCGTCCAGGATCCCGCTGACCCGCGGAATCTACGGGGATTTGTGCGCGTGGGTGCGGTGGGCATCCGCACGGCAGAGCAGGCCGCGTGGGATAACGATAAAAGCGACTGGTATGTTGGGTTCCTCGAAAAAGGATGTCTGGAGTATAACGACTGGCGCCAGCCGATCAACGTGAAGGCCCTGGACGAGTTGGCCGTAACGGTCACCGAGCACACGCAGTTGACGATGACCGTTGACCGGAACGCCTACCTGGACGATCCGGGTTGGATGGATACGCCGTTCGTGCTGCTCACCGCGGCCGCGGAGTTCACCCCTAACGCGACCGAGGTGGAGAACCTCGGCCGGTACCTCACCAGCGGAGGCTTCGCCTACGTGGAGGTCGTGGGCCACATGAATGAACGGGCCGACTTCTATGGAGAGGAGTCTGACCTTCATTCCCTGCGGGGCTTGGTCGAGGCAGCCCTGGATTCCCGGGGATTGCGGCGGGCGGTTGACTGGGACATCCGCCCTCTACCTCCGGACCATCCTCTTTATCATTGTTACTACGACATCTCCTCTCTGCCGCGAACGTACTGGTCGGTGATCCAGGCCGTGGTCTCAAACTCGCGCGCGGAGAACCTGTTGCATCCCGAGCGATTCGCCTGGACCAGTCGGGATCCGCCCTATCTCGAGGGGATCGAGGTCAACGGTCGGCTGGCCGGGATCTACTCGCAGCAGGACTACCGGGATCTGTGGGCCCGACGGGTGGAGCGGACTCTAAGAGAAGCACGCAAGGACTGGGCTGAATTCTACCGGCAGGCCATCGGCAACCGGACAACCGGGGATATGGCGCTGCGGCTGGGGATCAACGTCGTGGTCTATGCCCTGACCCAGGAGGGCGGTCTGGCACGGCAGTACGTGGCGCGCCAGTAGCCTGCTCCATGTACAGGTAGGGATCTGCAGGATGACCGGCCGTTTCCTCTGGATGCTCATCGGGGGCATCGTTGCTCCGACCATGCTCCTGGTCATCCTGGTGATCCAGGCGACCGTGGAGCGGGAGGAGTGGGTCGGCCTGCGACTGGAGCGGCTGCAGCACGCCCAGGTCGCGACAATCGCCGACCAGCTCGGTCGCTGGATCGAGCGGCGCGCTGACGCCGCTCTCGCCGAGGTGACCGCTGCCGCCGGCAACGACGTGGACGACGCCCAGGCGGCTCGGCGTCTGACCCAGGCAGACACAAGTGAAGGCGGTGTTCGGCGTCTGTTTCTGCTTGATCGCACGGGCCAAGTTGTATGGCCGCAGTTGCCTTCACCGCCGCTGGCACAGACCCTCTCGGCCGGCACGGCTCCGACCTACCCGGTTCTCCTCAACCCGCTGCATCTCGTCCACAGGGAGCCGTCGGCGGATCCACCAGCTCGAGAGCGGTATCTCGAGGCGCTCGAGGTCTATCGCCCCCTGCTGCGGCAGAGCGACCCCTGGCTGCGTCTGGTGGCTGCCGATTTGATGGCGCGCTCGTATACGCAGCTCGAGGAGTGGCCCCTGGCCCTGGGGATCTACGAGCAGATGGCCCGTGACTTCGGGAGGGATCTGGATGCCGGCGGGGTGCCGATCGAGCTGGGAGTGCGGCTCGAGATCGCCAACATCCACTATCGGATGGGGGCCCTCGCCCGGTTCCTGGAAGGGTACCTCACCGTATACGAACGCCTTGTCGATCGCCAGTATGCCTTGGCCGAGGAGCAGCGGCGATACCTGACCCAGATCACGCGCGAGGCCCTGGACAAAGCCTTGGAGATGGAACCTCGCGGGCACGAGGAGTTGGTCTCGCGTCTGGCGGAGGTCAGGCGACGCGAAGAATCCCAAACGGACCGTGAAGCCTTCATCCGGCTCATGTGGACTCACCGGGTGGGCGAGGCCATTGCCGCCGAGGCCCGACAGAACGATAGGCACTACACCGTGCTGGAGATCAGCGGCGCGCCCACGACCTTCTTCTGGCGCCGCGCCGGCGAGCGCATCGCTGGCCTGGTGATGAATCCGCAGGTCCTGCTGGCGGAGCTCAAGGCGCAGCAGATCCTTCAGCCGCAGGGTGAGGTTCAGCCGGTGCTCCGTGACCTTTCGGGTGCTATGCTGGTAGGGGAGGCGGAGGCGTCATCCGCCGTTTGGGGCGCGCGGATCGGGTCGATGCCCCAGTGGGAGGTCGGCGTCATCCCTGCCCTGTTGGAAAAAAGCGGCATCACGGCGGCGTTTTACCTGTGGCTGGCCGTACTGGCGGTGGCCGGGCTCGGAGGGGGGATCTACGGTCTAGCCCGGATGATGGCCGGCCGACTGCGCACGGCCCGGCTGCAGGCGGATTTCGCCTCCGGCGTCTCCCACGAGCTGCGCACTCCACTGACCTCGATTCGGATGTTCTCCGAGATGCTGCTTGACGGCAAGGGACGCGACGAGGGCGAACGGCGCTCGTACGTGGAGACCATCCGGCGCGAGTCGATGCGGCTGGAGCGCGTCGTCGAGAACGTCCTGTCCTTCACCCGGTCCGAGAAAGGCGGCCTGCCCCGCGCCCGACAGCCGGTGGACCTGGCCGAGTTGACGGCGCGGGTGGTGGAGGCCTGCCGGGACGCGGCAGCGCAACAGCAGGTGCACCTGCGCTTGTCGGCCGCCGCCGGTCTTCCTGCCGTGTGGGCGGATCCGGATTCGATGGAAAGCGTGGTGCGCAATCTGCTGGATAACGCCGTGCGCTACGCGGGGGGCGGCCGGTCGGTCGAGGTGCAACTGGCCGCTGGCAAGGATGGAGGCGTGGTCCTCAGCGTGGCCGACCGCGGACCGGGGATCCCCGCCTGGGAGCGACGGCGGATCTTCCAGCCCTTCTTCAGAGGGCAGCAGGGACTGCGGCAGGCCAAATCGGGCACGGGCCTGGGCCTGGCGCTGGTCGAGCGGATCGCTAAAGGGCACGGTGGATCGGTGGCGGTCACCCCGCGTCCGGGCGGCGGTAGCGTATTCACCGTGATGGTTCCAGCGGTCGGCGAGCAGACCGAGGAGGTCCATGACCAGGATCCTGGTGGTCGATGACGATCCCGCCATCCTCACCGGGTTGGAGGCGCTGCTGACCCAGGAGGGGTTCGAGGTGGAAGTAGCGGTCGATGGTCGTGCGGCGCTCGATCGATTCCGCGTTCACCCCCCCGATCTGGTGTTGCTCGACCTGCTCCTTCCCGAGATCAGCGGTCTGGAGGTTTGCGCCGCGATGCGCCGGGAGCAGGCCCGCGTTCCCGTGCTGATGCTCACGGCCAAGGGAGACGAGGAAGACAAGGTCATGGGGCTGGAGCAGGGGGCCGACGACTACATCGTGAAGCCCTTCGGCACGCGCGAGCTGCTGGCCCGGATCCGCGTGGCGCTGAGACGGCGGCCACCGCGCCCCCCGCGGCCGGACAGCTACAACCTCGGCGGCCTACTGCTCGACTGCACGCGCCATGAGCTGGTGGCCGATGGGAGCCGAATACCCCTGACCGCGCGGGAGTTCG
>JBAZUN010000159.1:0-11845 GCA_041661365.1 Candidatus Latescibacterota bacterium | reverse complement strand
TGGCCGATCTGGCGCGGCACTACGAGCGGGTTTACCAGCGCTTCCCGCAGTACGAGAAGGCCGACCAAGCCGCCTTCAACGCCGCCACGTTCTATACCGCGGCCGGGGACACGGCCGCGGCGCTGGTGGTCTTGGAGGATGTGAGCCGCCGTTTTCCGCGCAGTCCCTGGCGCGAAGAGATCTACCGGCGGCGCCTGTCCCTGCTGGCGCAGGCTGACCCACCCCGGGCCCGGGACCTGGCCGACTCCCTCATCAGCGGCGCTCTAGTCGTCTCGGCGTATCGCCAACCCGAGCTACGGCGCTGGACTCCGGCCTTGCTCCAGACCGGCATCCTGCCCCAGTCGCGGGCCTACACCCTGCGGCTCGATCAGTGTCTGGCCGCTGGTGACACCGCCGGGGCCCTGGCTCTGGTCCAGCGCCTGATCGCCGCGAGCCTGCCGGATCCGTTCCCTTATCTCTACGCGGGTCAGCGGCTGCGCCGGTTGGGGCGGCCGGCGCTGCCGGTGCTGGAGGCCGGCCTGGCGCAGGTTGCGGTTGAGCGACTGCTAGCCCTGCCCGGGATACCGGACCCCTGGTCCGCCGCTCAGCCGCCGCCTCTCCGGGCGCACTACCAGGCCCAGGATCGCGAGCGGGTAGTCCTGACGCGGGTGCAGTACCTGCTGGAGCTGGGCGAGTGCGGTCTGGAGGCCGGCCTGCAGGCCTTGGCCGCGACCCGGCTGCGCGAGGCCGACAAGCTGCTGGACGAGCTGGTGCAGTTGGACCCGCCCGAGAAGATCTGCCTGTCGCTGGGCCGGGCCCTGGCACGGGCCGGTCAAGGTAAGGCGGCAGAGCGGTCTCTGCTGCGGCTGGTGTGGTTCTACTACAGCCACCCGGAGGCTGAGCTGGAGCTGGCCAGGATCCACCAGGCGCGCTACGGCCATACGCGATTCCTGGCCCAGCGGCTGGCCGAGCTGTGGCCCCAAGCCCCGCCGTTCGCCCTGGTGGATGTGTTGGGCGAGCCGGTGAGTCTGGCCGGGTGGGCCGGCCGGCCCATCCTGATCTACTGCGGGAACCCGGGGGAGGGGCCGCGCCACCAGGCGGAGCAGGAGGCCCTCGACCGCTGGCAACGGATCTTCGGTCCGCAGGGGCTGGAGGTGCTCTACGTCAGCGACTTCGGCGAGCTGTGGGCCCAGGGGCAGATCCGGCGAGGCGTGGATTGGCTGCGCCAGGTGCGGCAGCAAGGCGGGTTTAGCTTCCACTTCGCCGTGGACGACGAGGACGCCCTGCGCGGCTTACCGCTCGACTCGGGGGTCCTGCTGCTGGTCGATCGGAGTGGTCGGCTGCGTCTGCGCTGGTGGTACGAACGCTGGGAGAGCGATGCCGGCCAGCAGCAGGTCGCGCATAAACTGTCCGAGATCATCGCCGAGCGCCCCGGCCCGGCGCTCGCCATAGGAGGGAATCAATGAGCCCCAGGATCATTGGCAGGGCAGGCGGACGGACGGCATGCACCCACCACCTGTGGAGACCACGATGAGAGCGACGATCGCCCTGCTGGTCGCCGCCGCGATCAGCCAGACCCACCCGGCCATAGGCCAATTCGGTTCAGGTGCATATCTGGTATACGAGCTACCTACGGGCGATCTGCCGGATGTGCACGACGGCTCAATCGCCGAGTGGGAGTACCTCGTGCCGAACGCCTCCCTGACCATCTACGATTTTGCGCAGATGGTCGGTATCACCGGTACCCTGGGCAGCGACGACCTGTTGAGCGCCGACGACCTGGCGGCGCAGGTCTACCTGGGATGGAATGGGGATACCCAGCGCCTGTACTTCGCCATCGAGCGCGTCGACGATGTGTACATCAACGCCTTCGACGGCACCGGGCCCCTGGGCCCGGCCAGCGGCGTGTACAACCAGGATTCGGCCGAGTTCCTGGTGGACGGTGATCACTCCGGAGGGGAGTACGGTGCCTACTGGGATTGCAGCGGCACCGATGCCACGGAGGAATGTTTCGAGTCCAGCCAGCAACAGGCACAGCAGTACCAGCTCATCGCCCAGTCGCTCGACGACCGGCTGATCTACCTCGTCAACCAGCGCAAGGACTGGGCCTCCCTGCTCCCCTGGGCGGACGCGGGCGGTGCCCAAGCGGGCGAGGCTCCCAACCATTCGGTCATCGAGGGATACGTCACTCCCTGGGACGAGCTGAGTCTGGAGGGCCCCGAGCGGAGCAGGGCCAGCCAACTGGCCGCGGGCAGGTTCATCGGCTTCCAGGTGTCGCTGCTGGATTTCGACGAGCAGCCGGGTAAGCTCCACGCCTACTTCACCGTGGAGGGCCAGTCGGAGGCTTGGCACCTGGCCGACCGTTTCGTCGACGGCCTTCTGCTGTCGTGTCCCGACGGCGACTGCAGCCAGGCCCAGGGCAGTGCGGTCGTCCCTGACTCCTGGGCGCGGATCAAGGCCACCTTCCGGTGAGCTAAGGACCACAGCGTCCAGGCTGCGCGGAAGCGGCAGCCCTGGTTGCCTAACGGTGCTTGACGACAGCGCGACCGCCCCGCGCGACCTCGACCATCGCTCACGCCCCCGACACCCTCGTCCACCACCTGCCCTGGCGCACCCGGCACCTTGACCCGCCGCCCAGACACCCCTTATTACGTAGAGCACTTATCAGTTGACACCTTCCGGATGCCTCCCCTGCGAGAGGGGCACAGCCCGTGTCAACTACATAGTGCTCCCCTTAATAAGTCCTTCCGATGTCCTTGCCCAGATCGCTCTACCCCGTCCATCCCTGTCCACGGGAGGCCCACCATGCGTTACCGCACCCTGGGGCGCACCAACCTGCAGGTCTCCGAGCTGGGCTTCGGCGCCTGGGAGATCGGCTGGACCCGCCCGGAGGACGCTACCGGGATCGGGCGGCTGCTCAACCTCGCCCTGGACCGCGGCATCACCTTCATCGACTCCTCGGCGGCCTATCGCTGGAGCGAGGAGCACATCGGCCGGTTCGTCGGCCACCGCCGCCACGAGTTCGTCTTCGCCACCAAGTGCGGCTCGTGGCGGGTGCAGCAGCCGGACGGCGAGTGGGTGCAGACCCTGGACTACTCCGCCGCGGCCATCGCGCCGCAGATCGACCGCAGCCTGCAGCGCCTGGGCACCGACTACCTCGACGTCATCCAGCTCCACAGTCCGTCCGTCGAGGACCTGGTTCACGGGGACGGGATCGAGGGACTGAAGCGTGCCCAGGAACAGGGAAAGGTCCGCTTCGTCGGTCTGTCGGCCGATGGGGAGGCCGCCTGGCGAGCCGTGGAGAGCAATGCCTTCGACACCCTGCAGTTGACCTATAACGTCGTCGAGCAGGAGCCGGCCGCGATCATCGCCGCCGCCCGGGGCCGAGGGATGGGGATCATCGTCAAGACCCCGGTCGCCAGCGCCCTGTTCACCAAGCCGCGCCCCGAGGGTCCCGCGGCCGAGGCCTGGGACCGGGCCCAGGCCCTCCTCGACTCCCGGTGCGTCGGGGCTCTCCCCCCGGTCGAGACTGCCCTGCGGTGGCTGCTGGGCCAACCCCAGGTCGACACGGCCATCGTCGGCACCACCAGCCTCGAGCACCTCGAGGCGAACCTCGCCGCGGCCGAGCGGGGTCCACTGGATCCCCAAGTGGTGGCCGCCATCGCCAAGGCTTACACCGAGCCGTCCACTTCCCCGCCTCGCCCGGACTGATGCCCGATCTACAACAGCGCACCCGGTTCAGAGGCTGTCCACGCCGGCGTACCTCGTACGGCTGACGCAGCGCTGCGGCTTCCCCTCCTGCTGCTGTCCTTCCTAGAGCCTGTCGGAGAACCCCATTCGGGCTGCGGCCTCGCTTGCCAAAGCGGGTTCTCCGACAGGCTCCTACCGCCCCGGTCTGGGGGGCGAAGATCCCAGCTTTTCCTCTTTTGGCACCTTATTTCCCTTTTTGTCCTCTTATTTTCCTTGAGTTCTAGGTTGAGTCGTTGGATATTGACTATGAATCGGGCAAAGGCGTTCTGTTGCGCATTTTTTTGGCCACTGACTGCGGCATAGGCCACCCCGACAGGATCGCTCAGAATGCAGATCTCCATCCTCGAACTCGCCATGCTCGCGCTGGTCATGGGCGCGGGGGTCTACGTCAGCTTCACCGACATCACCACCCGCCGCATCCCCAACCGCTGCACCTACGGGCTTCTGGTCCTGGGGCTGGGTGGCCAGGCAGGGTTCTGGATCGCGGGGAGAACCGGTCCTGCGGCCATCCTCCTCGTCTTCGCCGGGGGCTTGGCACTGGCCGCCTTGCTCCACGCGCAAGGATTCTGGGCGCCGGGGGACGCCAAGCTCTACTGGGCCACGGTTGTGGCCCTGCCGCCGACCCTCTTCCCGGACCACGCGCCGCTTTCTGTCAACGCCCCTGTGTGGGCGGTGATCATCAACGCCCTGGTGCTCAACTTCCTCTTTCTGCTTGGGGTGCTGCTGGTCCAGCACCGCCGAGGCTTTCATCGCTGGCCCCGCCTGGCATCCCTTCGAGGCGGTCTCCGCCTGGCGGGGGAGGTGGGTGGGTTCCTGGGGCTCGTGCTCGGTACCGCCGGTATCGCCATGGAGCTGCCGTTGCTCTTCATGGAGGCCCTGCTGCTGACCCTGGTGGGGTATCTCCTGGTGGAGCGGCTGATCAGTCCAGCCTATCGCCTGACCCTCGTGCTTCCCGGATGGGCACTGAGTATCTACCTGATCCTGACCACCGGGTTCGTACCCCAGCATGCGCTGCTCCTGCTCGCTTCCTGGGCCATCCTGGGAGCGTACAGATGCATCCGTCAGAGCGCGGGTAGGGGGGTCATCACGACGGTGGAGATCACGGCACTCAGACCCGGGATGATCCCGCTGGTCGCCATCCAACGGGCTGCTTCACCGGAGAAGCAGACGCCACGGTACGTACTCAGCGAGCAATCGGCTCCCGACGCCTTGTGTCACCGTGGCCGGCCCCTCAGTGCGGAGGCCATCGGACGCCTGCGGAGCCTGAGTCATCAGGGTCGGTTCAGCGGTTTCGGCGACCGATTGGCGGTGGAACAGGACATCGCCTTTGCCCCGTTCCTGGTCGCTGGCGCGCTGCTGGCGGTGATCTTCGGCGGCGCGCCCGTCAATGCCCTGGTGCGACTGCTGGAGGGGCTGTGAAGTTGACACCACGATCTTGCCATTGCCGCGTGATGCGGTCGAGGGGCTCCCTGAAAGGAGGTGATAGCGCGGAAAACAAGGTCACCGATGGATCAAGGTGTAGACCGTGGTTTGGCCGGCCACGGCGAATCTACGGGGCGCAAGGCATTCCTGCGTCTCTGGATCATAGACAGAACCGAGGACAATCCGAGGAGGGTTCCATGGAACTCTTCACCTCTGACAGCGGCTCGGTGGCGTGTCGGGAAGGTTTCCCGCTCAGCGCCGCGGTCGCGATGGTGCTGATGGTCGGCGTGGTGCTCGGTATCGCCGTTCCGGCGATGGCCCTGACTGCCAGCCCGAGTGCACAGTGGTCTGCGGCACCTGTAGCGTAGCCAAGACTTACGAGGACAACTCAAAATGCCCTACGACACCCCACTGGGTGGGTGAGACTTGGTGCAATACGCCTACATATCCTGGTTGCTTCTACCAGAGCTACTCGTGCTATTACAGCGATGCGTGCCCCTGATAAAACGAGCTGACAACTGATCGCCGGTTGGTACGCTCATGATTCAGGGAGCCCCTCGGCCTTCTTGTATCAGAAGGAGCACCATGACCGTATTGTGCCGTGCTTCGGGCTCAGCTTGCTGGAGCTCAGCGTCTAAATAGACACGGGAGCACGACCATGCCAGCACGATCGACCACGCTCCTGATCATCGCCATCGCGTGCGCTGTGCTTACTGGCTGCGGAGACGACTCCGCCCCATCAGCACCTCAAGACGACACCCATTCCGTCTCGCCTTCGCAGCCAACAGCGGCCTTCGCGGACAGCAACCTGGAAGCAGCGATCCGCACCGCACTGGGCCAACTGACAGGGCCGTTGGCCGCGGACACCCTGCTCTCCTTGGAGCAGCTTTCCGCCCGCGACAGGGGTATCGTTGGCCTGGGCGGGATCGAGCAACTACAGCACCTTGAGACTCTAGACCTGGCTGACAACGAGATCGCCGATCTGACGCCTGTGGCTGGGTTAGCCCGGTTGGTATTCCTCGACATAACCGCCAACCAGATCCAGGATCTTTCTCCCCTGGCGGAGCTGGATTCGCTCCAGTCACTAGCCCTGGCCTTCAATCCCATCCGCGATCTAGCGCCCCTGCTCGGACTGGCTCGCCTGCAATGGCTGGAAGTGCTGGGCGCTCCACTCAGTCAGAACGCCCAGGAGTACCAGCTCCCGGCGCTGCAGCAGCGCGGGGTGCAGATAGCCCAGTCACCTGTATCTACGGAGGTTCAGAGCCAACGGCCGGATAACCAGACCCGGATCGCCTTCATCAGCAAGCAAGGTATCCCTGATGGCGATCACGGATACCGGCTGTACACGGTACATCCAGATGGGAGTGACCTGAAGAAGGTCAACGACCTGCTCTTCGATCGCCAACCAGTCTTCTCTCCGCAGGAAGACAGGCTCGTATTCGACTATGACGCCGACTTCACCGGGCCCACTCCGAGCGACATCTACGTGGCGAGAACCGACGGGAGCGATCTGCGGAACCTGACCGAGGACCGGACACTAAAACTGCTGCGAACCAGGGGGATCTGCTATGAGCCTTTCTGGTCTCCTAACGGAGACCAGGTGGGCTTCCTCGCCGGAAGCGACCGTCTCATAATGGATGTGGTCGGCGGCACACCTCGTTTCTTCTTCCAGCGGGACCAAGTAGAGATGAGGGGGTCTGCAGTATCCATCTCCCACCAGTGGGGCAGGGTCGCCTTCCTCTCCGGGCAAGGAGCCAAGGTGGGCACCAGAACTTTATATGTCAGCGGCATCGATGAGACGGAATGGACTCTGGTGGTCGATGCGGTAGTGGACGTGAAGGCGGCTGAATACTCCACGTCGTACATCTCCTGGTCTCCGGACGACCAGAAGATCGCTTTCATCTCCAACCGCGACGGGAATCGAGAACTCTACGTGGTCAACGTCGACGGCAGCAACCTGACCCGTCTGACTAACGACGACAGCGTTGACGCGGCCAGCATCTGGTCCCCGGATGGCCGCTGGTTGGCCTTCGATACGAATCGGGAGGTCAAGTGGGAGGTGTTCGTGGTCGACATAGAAGGCAAGAATACCTACAACCTGACTCAGGACTTCGCCGAAGACCACATCTGTGGTTGGCTCGATGGCGAGTGAAAGGCTGTTGCATACCCCGACCGAGCTCTGTTTCAGGAAGGCGATCGTGACAGCACCGAAGAACACCCGTGTGGCGCTGCTGGCGGCGTTGGTCGGCATCGGCCTGGCAGCCGCTGCTCTGTCCGCCAGACACACCCTTTCACCCGCCCCCCAGGCTGCACCGCGGCAGCTCGCGCCGTTGTTCGAGTTGCCGGGGCTGGAAGGCGGGACCGTGTCCAATGCCGACCTCGCAGGGCGCGGGTATGTCCTCTTCTTCGGTTCGCCCGAGTGCAAGCCCTGTCAGAACGTCTTCCCGGTGCTGCGAGAGTTGAAGAACACCCAAGTCCTGATAGTCTCGGTCGGGCCAGAGGAGGCGACCCGGCGCATGCAGGCGGAGTACGGCTTTACTTTCCCGATCGCCGTCGATACCCTGCATCTCAGCCGGGAGACGTTCAGGCTCGCAGGATTGCCCACGGTCGTTCGAGTCGACCGGCAGGGATACATCCTCGGGTCGGTCGACAGCGACATGCGGGTCATCCGCTTCCTTACCGAGGCGGAGAACAGCCTGGCAGATGCGCCATAGCGAAGAACGGTGACCCATGACCGAGCGAGAGATCTGGAAACCCCTGGCGATCGGGACCACGGCCACCTGTGCCGTCCTGCTGATACTGCTGGTGCTGGTCCATCCCCCCTCTTCGAGCCCGGTGGTCTGGTCCGCCCAGGAGCGTCGCGACCTCGCCGAGGTTGTGTCTCAGGCCAGCCTCAGCAACGGTACTGTCGCTCCGGATTTCTCCCTGGCCACCACGGACGGCGACAGCCAGTGTCTGGCCTGCAGGGCCGGGCAGCCCGTAGCCCTGGTGTTCGTCAGTACCTCATGCGGCTACTGTGGCGAGCTCGAGCGGCGCCTGGCGGCCGTCGATCCGGATCGGTCGACCGATATCCTGCTGATCTCCTCTGGCGACCTGGCTGCCGCGCAGCGGCTCAAGTCCGATCACCACGTGGGCTTCCCCGTACTCGTCGACTCTGCCAGGACGGTCAGCATTCTCTACCGGGTGTCCGTGGTTCCCACGGTCTACCTGATCGATGCGCAGGGCAAGGTGCAGGACAGCGCCCATGGTCTGCCTGATAGCTGGACCATGCTGCAGCGGGTGACGGGATGACCTGCACCGGTAGTGGGGAGACTGCACGAGACGCCGTCGGACGACCGCGCGCTATGGATATGGTTGGACGTAGAGATTGGGTCGAGGGGTTCCCTGGAAGGAGGTGATGATACGGTCAGAGCAAGGTCACCGGTGGACCGAGGTGCAAACCGGGGCTCGGTCGGTCACGGCAGACCCCAGGCGCCCTTGGCATCCACCGTGTCTCTGGATCAGAGAAAGGACCGAGGACAACCAAAGGAGGTCTCATGAGAGAGGACTTCTACACCTCTGAGAGCGGCGTGGTGTTGTGCCGGGATGGCTTCTCGCTCAGCGCCATGCTCACGCTGGTGGTGCTGGTCGGCGTGGTGCTCGGTATCGCCGTGCCGGCGATGGCTGAGGGCCCCTGCCCTGACTGCAAGCCGGGGGCATGCTGGGTTCCATGCGGGCAGTGCAAAGTGGCAAACTGCTACGAGAATGAGGCGATGTGCCCGACGACCCCTCACTGGGTTGGTGAGACTTGGTGCAACACTCCAACCTATCCAGGGTGTGCCTATCAAAGCTATTCGTGCTACTACAGTAATCCGTGTAATCCCTGCAGTTGACCTAGCTCCTCGAAGCTCATTCATGTTAGGGTACCCCTCGACCTCTCTGCGCATGTGCAGGTGCATCGTGGTAATAGCTCGCTTCCAAACGATTAAAATCCCCAGTTGCTCGGTACGCAGGGGAGCGGGATTATGATTGAACGGGCGACCAAATACCTGGCCATTGCTGTCGCGTGTGCCTTGATGACTGCCTGTGGTGGCGCGTCCTCTCCCGAGAACCCCTCTGGTAACAACAACCCCATTTCGCCCTCGCAGCCAGCAGCGGCATTCGCCGACAGCAACCTGGAAGCGGCGGTCCTCACAGCGCTAGGTGGGCTGACCGGGACGCTAACCGCCGACACCCTGCTCTCCCTGGAGCGGCTGTCCGCCCGGGACCGGGGCATCGCTGACCTGCACGGCATCGAGCAACTCCGGCACCTTCAGGCGCTGGACCTGTCCGGTAACCGGATCACCGATCTGGCGCCCCTGGCTGGATTGACCCGGCTGGTTTCTGTGGATCTATCCTCCAACCAGGTCCAGGACCTGTCTCCTCTGGCCGGACTGGATTCCCTGCAGTCGCTATCCCTCGCCTTCAATCCCATCAACGATCTGGCACCCCTTCTCAGACTCGGCCGGCTGCAATGGTTGGAGGTGCTGGGCGTTCAGCTCAGTCCGGTCGCGCAGGAGAGCCAGCTTCCGACGCTGCGACAGCACGGGGTGGAGATCGCCCTGTCCCCGGCGTCCGACACGGTAGAACTCGAGCACCCCGATAACCGAACCCGGATTGCATTTTATAGTGATCGCGATCTGGCCGAGGGTGAACGAGGTTACCGGCTCTACACCGTGCATCCGGATGGAGGCGACCTGAGAAAGGCGAATGATCTGGTCCTTGACGGTCCACCACGCTTCTCGCCGTCCCAAGAAATGATTGCGTTTGAATGGGACACTGACTACTTCGGACCCGTATCGAGCGACATCTACATCGCTCGTGTCGATGGCAGCGACCTGCGGAACCTGACCCAAGATCGGTCCAGCAGACTGGCGCAGGCCAGAGGGGGATCATACATGGCGCCGTTCTGGTCGCCGACCGGTGATCAGGTGACGTTCCGATCGTCGGGTGGTAGTGTCTTGCTAATAAACGCCGATGGAACAGGCCTCCGGCGGTTTTTCAGCAATGATGAGCTGGATCAGACCTACCTCGTGTCTCCTTCTAATCAGTGGGATAAGGTCGTCTTCTTGTCCGGGGAAGGCGCCACGATGGGAACCAGAGCCTTGTATGTCAGCGCCTTTGATGGGACCAACCGATTCCAGATAGTCGATGCGGTGGTAGATACTAAGGTGCCATCATATAGCCCGGCTTGGATCGTTTGGTCGCCAGACGACCAGAAGGTCGCCTTTGTCTCCAACCGCGATGGCAACCGGGAGCTCTACGTGGTCAACATCGATGGTAGCGGCCTGACTCGACTGACACATGACGACGGGTATGACACGGGCTGCGCCTGGTCGCCGGATGGCCGCTGGCTGGCCTTCAACACCAACCGCGAGACCAAGTGGGACGTATTCGTGGTCGACATAGAAGGGAAGAACACCTATAACCTGACCCTGGCCTTCGCCGATGAGTACGTCTGCGGCTGGCTGGAGGGGGAGTAGAGAACTGGCGCCCGGCCGGTCGTCCACGCTTCGCGGTGTCTCCATCCCCTGCAGCGGCATATTCCTCCAAGCGAGTCATGCGTCTATATATAGGCGCGCAGGTACGTCCAAAGGCGTGACTCCTGCTGCTGCCCCTGAGGAGGCAACAGTGGCACATCACCCTCCCCGCCTGTTGATCGTCGACGACGAGCCGACGGTACGCAGTCTATACACCCGGCTGTTCTCCCAAGCCGGATATCGGGTCGAGGCCGTCCCCGGTGGCCAGGAAGCCCTGAAGGCGCTCGAGTGCCGGCGGTTTGACCTGGTCCTGCTCGACGTGCACATGCCTGGGATCGACGGACTGGCCGTGCTGCGGGAGCTGCGCGGGCGGCCCAGGGTTCCGCCGGTCCTGGCACTGAGCGGCTGTGCCACCTTCGAGGAAGGGGCCGAGGCCGACAGGCTGGGGGCCGCGGTGATGCAGAAGGGAGGTACGGCTGAACTGCTCGCCCGGGTGGAGGAGCTGCTGTCCGAGGCGCGCGAGCGGATGGACGTCTGGATCGAGAACCATCTACAGGAGGCCACCTCGCGCGCGGTGGTGGCGCACCACTTCATGGTGAGCTCGAAGACCGTCACCAACCAGATAAAGCAGATCTGTGGCCAGACCTTCTCGGCGTTCGGCCACGCCTGCAGAGTCCGCGAAGCCCAGCGTCTGTTGACCGAGACCGAGCTGGCGATCAAGGAGATCGCCGCCTGTGTGGGCTTCCGGTCGTCGCGGACCATGAGCCGCGCCTTTCGAGCCCAGACCGGCAGCACGCCGGCCCAGTACCGTCGCGTTACCCCCCAATCGGACGAGGGACGGAGATCTCCACCCAAGTAAGCCGTCGGCTAGGCGGACAGCATCGCTGGTCACCGCCGGCGCCAGCGAAGCCGCCTTCAGCTCCCTCCCGGCCGCCGGCACCCGGGCTGCGACCAGGTCGACCTCGGCCCGCCCCTTCACATCCTCCGCCTTTACCTCTCGCCTGTCGATCCGCCGACGCCCCTGCCGCCCGGACAGGGCGGCCGGTGCGTAGATTGCGCAGGAGATCATCCTCGTGATATTCGAGCAAGGGACCTCGAGTCGCGCCGCGCGGCGACGAAGGCGTCCCGCCGAAAAGGAGGGTGCCATGCAGCAGCGGGAAGTGCAGGAGGTGGTTGTCCCAGTCCGGTCCGGGAGG
>JBAZUN010000158.1:0-11949 GCA_041661365.1 Candidatus Latescibacterota bacterium | reverse complement strand
TCGTCGAACTCGGAGCGCACCCGGCGGGTGTACTGGAAATGGGCGCTCGGTTCGAAGAAGGCGGTGATGTCGAATACGGTCAGCAGGGACATTCTTTACACTCCGGCGGCTCGGGGCCGAGAACGCGGCGCGACCGGACCGCTCAGGTCACTTGAGCCAGGCTTTCGATCCGCTGGTCCCGCTCCTCTTTCCGCTTCTTGGCCCACTCGGGATCGTAGAGCTCCCGGTAGAGCCCCTCCTGGACGATCAGCTCGTCGTGCTTGCCGACCTGTTCCACGTGCCCTTCCTGCAGCACGACGATCTTGTCGGCGTTCTTGATGGTCGAGAGACGATGGGCGATGACGAAGGTGGTGCGGTCCTTCATCAGGTGGACCAGGGCTTCCTGCACCTTGGTCTCGGAGACCGTGTCCAGGGCCGAGGTCGCCTCGTCGAGTACCAGAATCCGCGGGTTGCGGATCAGGGCCCGGGCGATGGCGATCCGCTGCCGCTGCCCGCCCGAAAGCCGCGCCCCGGCCGACCCGATGAGGGAGCGGTACCCGTCGGGCAGGGTGCAGATGAACTCGTGGGCGTTGGCCAGCCGGGCCGCCTCCTCGATCTCCTCGATGGTGGCCTCGGGCTTGCCGTAGCGGATGTTGTCGAGGATGGTGCCCCGGAACAGGTGGGTCTCCTGGAGAACGATGCTCATCTGGTCGCGCAGGGCCCGCAGGGCGTATTCCTGGATGTCCCGCCCGTCGATGGTGATGTCGCCGGAGTTCCGGTCGTAGAAGCGGGCGATCAGGTTGGCGATGGTGGTCTTCCCCGAGCCGGATGGCCCGACAAAGGCGACCATCTCCCCCGGGCTGGCGACGAAGGAGACGTCCTTGAGGACCTGGTCCCCCTGCTCGTAGGCGAAGTTGACGCTGGTGAAGACCACGTTCCCCTGGACGTTCGTCCGCAGGCCGTCCGGCCGGTCCTCGACCTCGGGCTGGGTGTCCATGATCTCGAAGACCCGGCGGATCCCGACCTTGGCCGGCAGGATCTGCTGGACCACGCCGATCAGCTCGCTGACCGGCGCGTAGAGCATGCCGACGTAGGTCATCAGGCGGATGTAGTCCTCGAGGGTCACCTTGGGGTCGTTGATCACCTGGAAGCCGCAGACCACCATCACCAGGATCTGGCCGGCGTAGCTGATGTTCCCGGTGGTGTGCCCCCAGATGGTCGAGAGGTTCCCCGAGTACATCCCGATGTCGTAGTTCTCGCGGAGCTGGGTGATCAGGGCCCGGCTCTCCCGCAGCTCGCCCGAGTGCGACTTGACCATCTTCATCGCCCCGAGCACCTCGCTGATCTTGCCGTAGACCTGCGACATCTTCTCCGACGACTTCCAGGCGTAGTGCGAGATCCGCTCGCGGAAGAAGAAGTAGCCGATGAAATGCAGCGGCATGACCAGCACCGCGACCGTGGCGATCTTGGGGCTGTCGTAGAACAGGACGACCAGGAGGAAGATCGCCTTGAAGACCGAGATCAGGGTGTTGAGCGCCGTGCCGGTCACCAGGGCGGTGACCCAGTTCACGTCGTTCATCATGCGGGAGATGATCTCGCCCGAGGAGCGCGACTCGTAGAACCCCAGGGAGAGCCGCTGCAGGTGGTCGTACATCCGCCGGCGGAGGTCGAAGACCAGCCGCCCGCCCAGCACCCGCATCTGGTAGGAGTAGAGGAAGGAGATCAGACTGGTGGCCAGGTGGATGGCCACCAGCACGACGACGCAGAAGACGAAGAGCTCGGCGTTCTTCTCGGGCAGGGCCTTGCCGATCAGCTTGGCCGACCAGATCGGCGTGATCAGGCCGAGGACGGTCAGGGCCAGCAGGGTGAGGCTGGAGAAGCCCAGGAGGACGCGGTACGGCGCGACGATCTCGTACAGGCGCTGCCAGAGGTTCCTTCTCATCACCGATGTCTCGCTGGCGGCCGCTCGCCCTGGAACGGGACGGTCGGCAACGCCTCAAGGGCTCGGCAACAATCAATCACGGCGGCCGAGCCGCCTGCGGTGCAGAGGTCCGGCCGGTACGCCGGGTCCCCTTTCCGGTCGCTCACGGAGGATGCGTCCTCGCTTAGTGGCTCAGAGCAGACGGACCTTGTGGACGATGGATGTCAAGGTGGTGGGCTGGTGCCGAAGGCTCCCGGTAGAGAACGGGGAATCCTCTGCGTCGGGTGATGGGGCCTCGGCGCCAGGGAAGAAGCGGCGGCTTTCCTGGCGGACCATTCCCGGTCAAGGGGGGAAGTCTCCATGGGCTTGCCGGCGGGAAATGTACGGCCGGGTATGCGAAAGGGCAAGCAGCAGTGAGGGCTCGCGGGCAGGGAAAAAAGCCATTTGTCTAGGATGTCAGCAACCTTGTCGAGGCCGGGGCGCAGGGCTTATGTTCTGCCCCGTGTCCTGACCGCCGCCGGATCTCCTCCTTCCCCACCGACACCCCCGTGCGCTTGCTGCCCAAGGTCCGCGTCGTCCTCGTCGAACCGGCCACGCCCGGCAACATCGGGGCCACGGCCCGGGTGCTCAAGAACACCGGGATCGACCGCCTGGTCCTGGTCAACCCCGGGGTCTGGGACCTGCCCGAGACCCGCTGGATGGCCCACGGCTCCGAGGAGATCCTCGACCGGGTCCAGGTCTGCCCGGACCTGGCCAGCGCCGTGGCCGACGCCCGGTTGGTCATCGGCACCACCCACCGCACCGGCCGCACCCGGGAAGTCCTCTCCCGCCCCCGCGAGGTACTGGCCACCGCGGCCGAGGTCGCCCTGACCCACGAGGTGGCCCTGGTCTTCGGCCGGGAGAAGGACGGGCTGTGGAACGAGGAGCTGGTCCTCTGCCACCAGCTCCTCCGACTTCCCTCGGCCGTGGCCTACCCCTCGTTCAACCTCTCCCACGCCGTGCTGCTGTGCGCCTACGAGCTGTTCAGCGCGGTCCAGGAGGCCCGTCCCGCGGCTTCCCGGAACCTGGCCAGCGCCGCTGACCGCGAGGCGTTCTACCGCCACCTGCAGGAGGCCCTCACGGCGCTCGAGTTCCGGCCGTTCAACGACGACCCGCGGAACTTCGGCCGGGCCCTGCGGCGGTTCTTCAACCGGGTCGAGCTGGACCGGCGCGACCTGCGGCTGCTGCACCGCCTGTGCGGCCAGGTCACCAAGTTCGCGGCCCGACACGCCACCCCGGTCGCGCCGCCTTCGGAACAGATCCCAGACTGACGCCCGGACGCCGGTCGGCTCCGCCCCGCCGCGATGGCCAGGCGGATCATGGCGGTACAGCCGGCTCCCTCAACGGGCCGCGTACTCCTCGACCGGAGGGCAGGCACAGACGAGTTGCCGATCGCCCTGGGCATTGTCCACGCGGGCCACCGCGGGCCAGAACTTCCGCTCGACTGACCAGGGCGCCGGGTACGCGGCCCGGCGTCGCGGATACGGGTGGGGCCAGTCGTCGTCGCAGACCGCCTCGGCCGGATGGGGCGCCTGCCGAAGGAGGTTGTCCTCCGGGTCGGCGATCCCCTGGGCGACCTCGTCGATCTCGGCGCGGATGGCGATCATCGCCTCGCAGAAGCGGTCCAGCTCGGCCTGGGATTCACTCTCGGTCGGCTCCACCATCAGGGTCCCGGCCACCGGGAAGGAGACGGTCGGCGCGTGGAAGCCGTAGTCCATCAGCCGCTTGGCCACGTCCTCGACGGTGATCCCGCTGGCCTCCTTGTGCGGCCGCAGGTCGAGGATCGCCTCGTGGGCGACCATCCCGTTGGCCCCGCGGAAGAGGACCGGGAAGTGGGGCGCCAGCCGGGCCGCCAGGTAGTTGGCGTTGAGGATGGCGACGCGGGTAGCCTGCGTCACCCCTTCGCCGCCCATCAGCTTGAGGTAGGCCCAGGAGATCAGCAGGACCAGGGCGCTCCCCCAGGGGGCCGCGGCGACCGGCCCGATCCCCTGGGTCCCGCCGCACGGTACCACCGGGTGGTCAGGCAGGAACGGCGCCAGGTGGGCGGCCACGGCGATCGGCCCCATCCCCGGACCGCCGCCGCCGTGCGGGATGGCGAAGGTCTTGTGCAGGTTGAGGTGGCAGAGGTCGACGCCGATCTCGGCCGGCCGGCAGAGCCCGACCAGGGCGTTGAGGTTGGCACCGTCCAGGTAGACCTGGCCGCCGTATTGGTGGACGATGCGGCAGACCTCGCCGATCCCCTCCTCGAAGACCCCGTGGGTCGAGGGGTAGGTGACCATCAGGGCCGCCAGTCGGTCGGCGTGGGCGCTGGCGCGCGCCTTCAGGTCCTCGAGGTCGATGTTCCCGGCCTCGTCGCACTGCACCACCACCACCTGCATCCCCGCCATCACCGCGCTGGCCGGGTTGGTGCCGTGGGCCGAGGCCGGGATCAGGCAGACGTCGCGGTCCCCCTGGCCGCGGCTCTGGTGGTACCGCCGGACGACCAGCAGGCCGGTGTATTCGCCCTGGGCCCCGGAGTTGGGCTGCAGGGAGAGGGCGGCGAACCCGGTGATCTCGCGCAGCATGGCGCTCAGCTCGTCGACGACGACCTGATACCCACCGGCCTGCTCCCGCGGGGCAAAGGGATGGAGCCGGCCGAACTCGGGCCAGGTGATCGGCATCATCGCCGCAGTGGGGTTCAACTTCATGGTGCAAGAGCCCAGGGGGATCATCGCCTGGGCCAGGGACAGGTCCCGGGAGCGCAACTGCTGCAGGTAGCGCAGCATCTCGGTCTCGGAGCGGTACCGATGGAAGACCGGGTGGGTCAGGTAGGCCGACCGGCGCTGGTGCACCGGCTCCCAGGCATCGGCCGGGCCCGGCTCCAGGTCAGCGGCGGCGAACCCCGGCTCCCCGGTCGCGCTCAGGGCCGAGAAGAGCAGGTCGAGATCGGCCTCCGTGGTCGTCTCGTCCAGGGCCACGCCCAGGTCGTGGTCATCGAGGACGCGGAGGTTCAGTCCCAGCCGCGCGGCCCGCGCCATCACCCCGGCCAGGGCCCCGGCGGCCAGGCGGAGGCGCACGGTGTCGAAGAACCGACGGTGGACCACCTCGCACCCGAGCCGCCGCGCCCCGGCGGCCAGGCACCGGGCCCGATGGTGGATCGACTCGGCGATCCGGCGGAGTCCCTCGGGTCCGTGGTACACGGCGTAGCAGGCCGCGACCACGGCCGGCAGGACCTGGGCCGTGCAGATGTTGCTCGTGGCCCGCTCGCGGCGGATGTGCTGCTCCCGGGTCTGCAGGGCCATGCGCAGGGCCGGCCGGCCGCGGGCGTCGCGCGAGACCCCGATGATCCGGCCCGGCAGCAGCCGCTTGTACTCCTCCCGGGTGGCGAAGAAGGCGGCATGCGGGCCGCCGTACCCCATCGGCATCCCCAGGCGCTGGGTCGAGCCGACCACCGCGTCGGCGCCGAACTCGCCGGGCGGGGTCAGCAGACAGAGGCTGAGCAGGTCGGCGGCGACCGCTACAAGCGCCCCGGCCTGGTGGGCTCGGGCGATGAATTCCCGGTGATCCCCGACCGCGCCGTCGGTGGCGGGGTACTGCAGCAGGGCCCCGAAGCAGGAGGGACCGAAGGCGAACGAGGCGGGCGAGCCGACCTCGACCTGCCAGCCGCGGGCCTCGGCCCGGGTGCGCACCACCCCGATGACCTGCGGGTGGCAGTCCTCGGCGACGAAAAAGGTATCCCCCGGATCGCCCTTCCGGAGAGCGTGGAACATGGCCATCGCCTCGGCCGCGGCCGTGGCCTCGTCGAGGAGCGAGGCATTGGCCAGGGGCAGGCCCGTGAGGTCGATCGCCAGGGTCTGGAAGTTCAGCAGAGCCTCCAGCCGCCCTTGGGAGATCTCGGCCTGATACGGGGTGTACTGGGTGTACCAGCCGGGATCCTCGAGCACGTTGCGCTGGATCACCGGCGGGGTGTGGCAGTCCGCGTACCCCATCCCGAGGAAGGAACGGCACGGCCGGTTCAGCGCCGCGATCCGACGGAGCTCGGCCAGCAGGGCCGGCTCGTCCATCCCGGTGCCCAAGGCCAGCGGCGCGGCGGTGCGGATCGACCGGGGCACGGCCCGGTCGACCAGCTCGGTCAGGGAATCGACCCCGACCAGACGCAGCATGGCGTGGATCTCGGCCTCTCCGGGACCGAGATGGCGCCGGACGAACCGGTCGCCTTGAGACTTCGCTGCCAAACCCTCGCCTCCTCTCGTATACCCTACCCCGTTACCGGTGCGGCGATCCCCGTCGGCCGCGGTGAGCCCAAGGCGCATCCGGTGCCGACAGCGCGGTCCAGATCCGCCGAGCCTGGGTCTCCAGCGCGGCCCGGTCGCCGTGGTTCTCGATCACCAGATCAGCGCGGCGCCGGCGCTCCTCGTCGGTGAGCAGGAAGGCCAGGCGCCGGCGGATCGAGCCCTCGTCCAGGCCGTTCCGGCGGCTCACCCGCGCCACCCGCTCGGCCTCGGCGGCGAGCACGGCCAGGACCACGTCGAATCGATCCTCGAGGTCCCATTCGAAGAGGAGCGGCGCCTCGACGACCACGATCCCGCCGCCCTTGGCCAGGGCCTGCTCGGTCTCACGCCAGAGCAGCTCCTCGACCGGCCGGCGCACGATCCCGTGAAGCCGGTCCCAGCTCGCCTGGTCGGCAAAGGCCCTGGCTCCCAGCGCGGCCCGGTCGACGCGGCCTTCGGCCCCGAGGATCTCGTCGCCGAAGGCGATCCGGAGCTGGTCGATGACAGGGGTCTGGTCAAGGACGCGATGAACCACCCGGTCGGCGTCGACCACCGCCGCGCCCCAGTCGGCGAAGAGCCGCGTCAGGGCCGACTTGCCCGAGCCGATCCCACCGGTGACGCCGACCAGCATGGCCGTTCCTCCCCGACCCGGCGCGTCCACGATGCCCCACTCACCCCCGGCGAAGCTCGGCCAGGGCCGACATCCCGACCAGCCCGGCGATCCGGCTGTGGCTGCCGGCCACGCGGCAGGCCCAGGCCACCACCTCCGGCAGCGGCTCCTGCCGCAGCCAGCCCAGGGCCAGCGCCGCCAGGAAGACGTCGCCGCACCCGGTTGGATCGACCGCGCGGCCTGGCTCCTCGGCCGCCGAACGATAGGAGCGCAGCGCCGTGCCGAAACGCTCGTACGCCACCGCGCCGAGGGGACCGCGGGTGATGACCGCCGCCCGCGGACCGCAGTCCAGCAGGGCCTCGGCCAGCAGGTCCAGGTCCGCGGGTCCCGCTGGACCGGACCCGGCCAGCAGGGAGGCCTCGGCCTCGTTGAGCTGCACCACGTCCGCACCGCCGACCCAGTCGCGCCAGCGCCGGGGCCGTCGCCAGTACCGCTCGCCGTCGCGCCGACGACCCAGGGTCAGGCTGTGCACGTCCATCAACAGCGGACAGCGTGGCCCGGCGAGCCGCTGGCGCAGCAGCGACAGGTCATCCAGGCGGAGCTCGTAACCGGTGATGAAGTTAACCAAAAGACCGTCGAGCCCGGCCAGCAGCGGCCCGAGCCGCTCGACTGCAAGTGGCTCGATAGTGCCGGTGAGGCGCTCGACCTTGCTGCCGTCCTGCCGGTACCGCAGCTCGCAGCGGAAGGCCGGACGAGAGACCTGCTCGACGCCGTCGAGCCGCACCCCGGGGACCCCGGCGAGCAGGTCGAGGGTCGGCTCGACCGCGTCGCGGCCCAGCCGCAGGATCGGCCAGACCTCGACCTCGGGATGGCCCAGCCAGGCCAGGGCCAGGACGGTGTAGAGGATCCCGCCCAGGCCGGCGGTCCGCGATCCGTCGGGGTGGACGACGAGGTCGCGGTTGACGCTGCCGATGACCCCGATCCGCTTCATCACCCGCTTCATCCGACGCTCGCGGCGTGAATGTAGCCGGGGTGCGCGGGCATGTCAACGCGAGCCGCGGACCGGGTTCGGGCCGGGTTGACACGATCCGGGGTATCGGCTATCGTTTCTCCGCCTTCCCGAACCCCACCGCAAGGACACCGACCCCGCATGGCTATCGTTCCCATCGTCATCGAACAGACCGGCCGCGGCGAGCGCGCCTACGACATCTTCTCCCGCCTGCTCAAGGAGCGGATCATCTTCCTGGGAACCGTCGTCGACGACTACGAGGCGAACCTGATCATCGCCCAGCTCCTCTTCCTGGCCTCGGACGATCCCAAGAAGAACATCTCGCTCTACATCAACAGCCCGGGCGGGAGCCTGACCGCGGGGCTGGCGATCTACGACACCATGCAGCACATCCCCTGCGACGTGGCCACCCTGTGCGTGGGCCAGGCCTACAGCATTTCGGCCCTGCTGCTGGCGGGCGGGGCCAAGGGGAAGCGCCACGCCCTGCCCCACGCGCGCCTGATGCTTCACCAGCCCTGGGGAGGGGTCACCGGCCAGGCCTCAGACATCGAGATCCACGCCCGCGAGATCATGGACTGGCGGCGCCGGCTCAACGAGATCCTCATGCGCGACACCGGACAGTCGCTTGAGCGGATCGAGATGGTGACGGCCCGCGACTACTTCCTGGCCCCCGAGGAGGCCCGTCAGTTCGGCCTGATCGACGGGGTCCTCTCCTCGGCCAAGGAGCTGGTCCCGACCGAGGCAGCGACAGCGGCCGGCTGAGCCGGTCGGCCGCCCTCAGCGACAGATCACCTGGTTCCGCCCGGATTCCTTGGCCGCGTAGAGCCGCTCGTCGGCGCAGCGGACCAGGTCGGCCGGGGTGCTTACCCCGTCGGTAGGGAACGCCGACCCGCCGGCACTCACCGTCACCTGCCGCACCTTCCCCCCCTGCTCGAACTGGGCCTTGGCTACCGCTTGCCTGATCCGCTCGGCCAGCGCCGCCATCCCCTCCGGCTCGGTGTGCGGCAGGATCACCGCGAACTCCTCCCCCCCGTACCGGGCAAGGACGTCCTCCTTGCGCACCTGCCGCTGCATCAGGCCGGCGACCTCGTGCAGCACGTGGTCGCCGAACGGATGTCCCAGGGTATCGTTGACCTCCTTGAAGTGGTCGAGGTCGAAGAGGAGGAAGGAGATCGGCTGCCGGTACCGCTCGGCCTCGGCCATCCGGGCCGACCACTGCCTCTCGAGGTAGCGCCGGTTGAAGACGCCGGTCAGCTCGTCGACCACGGCCTCGACCTTGAGCTGACCGCACCGCTCGGCCACGGCCAGCCAGACCCGCACCTTGGCCGCCAGGACCGCGGGGCCCAGGGGGAGCCCCAGGGCATCGCTGGCTCCCCGCCCCAGATCCGCGACCCAGGCCTCCTCCTCGGGGTATTCGCCCAGCAGGATCACCGGCAGCTCACCAGGCTGCAAAGGGAGATCGGCCAGCACGCGGTCGCCGGCCCGAGCGCGGCGGTCGAGCAGGATCAGGTCAGGGGCGAGCCGCTCGCGGGTCTCCTCGTCCCAGGCCTCGGCCGGCTGACACGACAGGTCGTCCCCGCCGGCGGCCAGGGCATCCCGCACCTGGCGCTGCAGAGCCTCGTCAGTGGACAGCAGCAGGATCCGTCCCATCAGGCACTTCCGTCTGGAAAGGGAAAGGCAATCACCCGGTCGATGGTCGGCGCGTCGGCCAGGACCATCACCAGGCGGTCCACCCCCAGGGCCATGCCCCCGGCCGGCGGCATCCCCCAGGTCAGCATGCGGAGGAACCCCTCGTCGAACGGCAGCGGGGACCGGCCGGCCGCGGTCCGACGGCTCGCCTCGGTGACGAAGCGGGCGCGCTGCTCCTCGGGGTCGTTCAGCTCGGTGAAGCCGTTGGCCAGCTCCAGGCCGGCAAGGTAGGCCTCGCCCCGCTCGGCCACGGTCGGGTCCTCGTCCTTGAGCCTGGCCAGGGCCGCGAACCTCGCCGGGTATTCCAGCAGCCAGGCGCATCCCAGCTCGGTCAGACCGGGCTCGACCCGTTCGAGCAGGACCTTGTAGAAGACGTCCTCCCAGGAATCGGCCGCGGTGACGCTGGCGCACCCCTGTTCCCGAGCCTGGGCCTGCAGGGCCGCCGCGTCGGTCGCCCGGTCCAGGTCGATCCCGGCCCACTCGGCAAAGGCGCGACGCACGGTCCATTGCGGCCAGGGACGGCCCAGCTCCAGGGAACGGCCCTGGTAGGTCAGACGGCTGTTCCCCCGCACCGAACGGGCCACGTGGACGATCAGCTCCTCGGTATCGGCCAGCACCTCCTCGATCCCGGCGTAGGCCCGGTACCACTCGAGCATGGTGAACTCGGGGTTGTGCAGCGGCGAGATCTCTTCGTCGCGGAAGCAGCGGCAGAGCTGGTAGATCCGCTCGTGACCGGCGGCCAGGAGCCGCTTCATGTGGTGCTCGGGAGAGGTGATGAGGTACGCGGGAACGGCCTCGCGGCCGCACCGGGCCCGGGTCTCGAAGGGGACCAGGTGCGCCTCCTGGCCCGGGGCCAGGACCAGGGCCGGGGTCTCCACCTCGAGAAAGCCGCGGGCCGAGAAGAAGGAGCGGATCGCCTCGAGGACCAGGCCCCGCAGCCTGAGGTTGGCCGCCACCGAGCCTCCTGGCCCGGTCTGGCCCTGCCACTCCCCCGAGGCTTCCCACCCGTCCGCGGCCGGGGCCAGGACCACCAGCTCCTCGACCACTACCCCACCGTCGGCGACCCGACCGACGACCTCGAGGATGGCGCCGGGGCCAGGCGGCTCGACCTCGACGCTCCAGCGGAGCGCCACCCGACCGACGCGGTCGGCCAGCCAGCCGCCGACCGGCGTCGTCTCGACCAGCCGGCCGTGCAGACAGACGGTCTGACCGTCTCTGGGGAGTGAGGTGGTGAGGTGGGAGGCCCGGCGACACCGGCCCGGGTACCGGGAGAGCGCCGCCCCCGAGGGGCCGGCGCTCACGCCCGCTTCCGCCGCAGGACGTAGGTCGGGGGACCCTTGGCCTCGAGGAAATCGCGGGTGATGATGCACCGCTGCACGTCGTCGCGGACCGGCAGCTCGAACATGATCTCGAACATCACGGTCTCGAGAACCGCGCGCAGCCCGCGGGCGCCCATCGCCTTCTGCTGCGCCAGCTCGACCACCTTCTCCAGGGCCTCGGGCTCGAACTGGAGGGACATCCCGTCCATCTCGAACAGCTTCTGGTACTGGCGCACCAGGGCGTTGCGCGGCTTGACCAGGATGTCCATCAGGGCCTTGTCGCTCAGCGGGTGCAGGGTGCAGACCACCGGCAGCCGGCCGATCAGCTCGGGGATCAGGCCGAACTGGATCAGGTCCTCCGGCTCGGTCCTGGCCAGGGCCATCCCCGGATCCAGCTCCTCGGCAACCTCGCCGGCGGCACCGAAGCCCATGGCTCGTTTGCCGATCCGCTGGTTGACGATGCGGTCGAGGCCGTCGAAGGCGCCGCCGCAGACGAAGAGGATGTTCCGGGTGTTGATCTGCACCAGGGGCTGCTCGGGATGCTTGCGGCCCCCCTTGGGCGGCACCCCGGAGACCGTGCCCTCGAGGATCTTGAGCAGCTCCTGCTGCACCCCCTCGCCGGAGACGTCCCGGGTGATCGACGGGTTGCCCGACTTCCGCGCGATCTTGTCGATCTCGTCGATGAAGAGGATCCCCCGCTCGGCCTGGCCGACGTCGTAGTCCGCGGCCTGGAGGATCCGCACCAGGATGTTCTCGACGTCCTCGCCGACGTACCCGGCCTCGGTCAGGACCGTGGCGTCGACGATGGCGAAGGGGACCTTGAGGATGCGGGCCAGGGTCTCGGCCAGCAGGGTCTTGCCGGTGCCGGTCGGCCCGATGAGCAGGATGTTGCTCTTCCCCAACTCGACGTCGGTGACCCCGGAGTAGACCCGTTTGTAGTGGTTGTAGACCGCCACCGACAGGGCCCGCTTGGCCCGCTCCTGGCCGATGACGTGCTGGTCGAGATGGGCCTTGATCTCGGCGGGCTTGGGCAGCGGGGCGCCGTTGAGGTTGGGCTCCTGGCGCGTCTCCTCGGCCAGCACCTCGTTGCACAGGCCGACGCACTCGTTGCAGATGTGCACCGAGGGGCCCTG
>JBAZUN010000157.1:0-11966 GCA_041661365.1 Candidatus Latescibacterota bacterium | reverse complement strand
GCACAGGGATGTGGCCGGATCGAGAACGATCCGGCACACGACGCTGGCCGGGATGGATCGGTCCGCAAATGCCAAGGTATTTCTCGGACGCGACACTATGTTCCCCAAGGTTCGCGATCGACCTTTATGGATGATGCGCGGTGGTTCAATAGAACAGCCAGTAGGAGGTGAGGAGCAGGCCGGCCTCCATCCCCAGCAGGGCCGTCCCCGAGAGCCGGTCGTACCGCTCGGCGCGGGAGAACTCCCGGGACTGGCGCCGGGGTCCGGCCGCGTCGAGGTACCGCGCGTACGCATGGTCGGCCCGCTCCTTGGTCCACCAGGCCACGGCGCCACACCCCAGGGCCAGGCCGGCAGCCGCGGCCAGACGCAGCCGCGGACGGCTCCGGGGACGAGACCTGGTCACGCGGGTAGCCGCTGGTCTGGTCTGGTCAGGCACGGTGGTTTTGGCAAGGATCGCGGTCGCGGGCAGGACCCGGGACAGCTCGGCCTTGGTTGGCACCTCGGGTACCTCGAGCATCCCAGGTATCCCGGCGCCCTCGGCCAGACCGGCGTGGACCACGAGGAGGACTACCAAGAGTCGGATGCTCCGCGGGCCTCTGGTAGTCGCGGACCGCCGCGGCTCAGCGGGTAGCGAAGGCATGGATCGTCCCCTTCTCCGAGGCCACGAGCACCACCCCCTCGCCGACGGTAACCCCGGTCATCGAGGGGCCGTCGAGTCGGTCTTCCCAGACCGATTCCCCGGTGGTCAGGCTCACACCGTAGACCCGGTGATCGGCGCTGCCGCAGTAGACGACCTTTTCGGCCAGGGCCAGGGCGCCGCGGATGGTGCCGCGAGTGCTGAAGGTCCAGCGCTGCTCGCCGCTTTCCACCTCGACCGCATTGAGGGTACCGTCGCTGGTGGCAGCGACGACCAACCCCTCACCCGCGACCAGCAGCGGTGCCGGCACCCCGCTCAGCGCGGCGCGCCATGCCTCGGTCCCGGTGGCCGGGTCGAGGGCCACCAGGGTCCCGTCGGCCAGTCCCACGATCACCCGTCCGGCGTGGACCAGCGGTTGCGTACGCGGTCGGGCAGCCAGCTCAGCGCGCCAGCGCACGGCACCGGTCTCGGCCTCCAGGGCCGCTAGTCCGTGGCTCCCATCGTTCGCGTAGACCGTTCCCCCTGCGAGGCTCGGGGCCGCCTGCGGTCGGGGTTGCAGCGCGGCCCGCCACACCTCTTCTCCCGAGGCCATCTGCACGGCCCGCACTACCCCGTCCTCGCCGGCCGCCAGCAGGGTGTCTCCGACGCTACACAGGGGCACGGCCGAAGCCCCGGGAAGCTCCCAGCAGGTACGACCTCGGACCAGGTCGAGAGCCCGCAGGCGGGAGGGGGTGCCGAGGAGCGACACGACCAGCAGCTCCCCGGACAGGGCCGGACCACCGGCGGGCATGGCTGGCAACCCCTGCCGTCCCAGCCGGTCGCCGGTGCGCGGATCGAGCGCCACCAGGGCCGGAGCCGTGGTCAACTGCAGCACCAGCCCGGGGCGGACCAGGGCCGCGTCGATCGGCGCCGCGCCCAGCGAGGCGGACCAGAGGAGCCGGAGCGGCGGTCGCGGACCCGGTTCGAGCGCACCTCCCAAAACCGGATCGGACAGGGACAGGCGCAGGCCCCGGGAGCCGCACCCGGACAGAAGCAGCCCCACGGCAAGGCAGACCGCGAGCCGGCGGCCGGTGCTCGAATGGGATACTCGGACAAACTCCTCAGTAGTCCCAGCCAAAGAAGAACTCCCAGCGGGTGTCGTTGTCCAGGGACTTGAAGTCGGTGCGCCGCGCCGCGTCCAGGCGGAAGACGAAGACCCCGCCCAGGGCCAGGCGCATCCCGGCCCCGACGCTCCCCTTCCACTCGCCGAAGGATTCGGACCAGGCGTTCCCCGCGTCGGTGAACAGGGCGCCGCGCAGGGAGCTGAAGTCGATATCGCCGAAGGGAAAGCCGATCACCAGGCGGTCGAGGAGGGGGAACCGCAGCTCCTGGTTCAGCAGGATCAGCCGACTGCCCCAGATCGAGCGCCAGGGGTACCCGCGCAGGGTCCAGCTCCCGCCCATCGAGAAGTACTCGGGCACGTCGCCCTGGCTGCGCCAGCCCAGCGCCCGCAGGGCCAGGCCGCCGCGGCGCGACAGCCGGAGGTAGTGCCGGTAGTCGCCGTACAGGCTCAGGTTGAAGCGGCGCGAGCTGCGCAGGTCGACGGTCTGCCCCACGCCGAGGCTGTACCGCCGGCCCTCCAGCGGGCCGGTGGGGATCCACAGGCTGCTGTCGTGGGTGTAGCTGAGGAAGTTGGTCGCCAGCAGGCCGTCGAGGCGGCGGCCCTCGAACTGCCGGTCGATCTCGGCCTGCCGCAGGGAGAAGCGGGTCTCGACCCGGTCGTGGACCGAGAAGGGGTAGCTCAGCTCGAGGTAACCGCCCAGCCGTTGCTCGCGGACGAAGCGGCCGAAGCTGCTGCTCAACCGGTCGTTGAGCCGGAAGATTCCCCAGGAGGAGTTGACCCGTCGGCCCTGGTGAACCCGGGCCATGGCCAGGTTGAGGCCGTCGGCGAACCCGGTCTCGCTCCCGGCGATGTGCGAGAGGACGAAGTAGTACTGGTCGTCGCCCAGGACGTCGCTGAGCCCTAGCTGAATCCCTCCCGAGGTGCCGAACTCGGGGTCCTGGCTGATCTGGCTCTGGACGATGTCGAGGGTGAGCCGGCGCTGGTACTCGCGGCGGCTCACGATCCCGTCGGCCAGGATCTCCGGCCGCCAGGCCGTCCCGTCGACCCGGCTCAAGGCCTGAGTGGCGGGGACAGTCTCCAGGGAATCGGGGGCCAGGTCCAGGCGGTAGACCTGGAAGGCCGCCTCCTCGTACCCCGAGAACAGCAGGGTCCGTCGACCCGGGACCCAGACCGGGTCAAAGGCGCCGGTCAGAACCCGGGTCAGGCGGCGGATCGGACCGCGGACCGGTCGGTCCGCGGCCTGGAGATCGAGCCGGACCGCGTAGAGATTGCTGACGCTGTCCCGGTCCGAGCTGAAGGCGAGCTCCTTCCCGTCCGGCGACCACGAGGGATGACGGTCCTCCCATCGGCCGGGATCCATGGCGTAGACCGCGCCGCTGGCCAGCTCGAACAGAAAGAGGTTGTGGTGGCCTTGGGCTCCGCCTGACCAGCGGTCCGAGGTGAAGGCCAGCCAGCGGCCGTCCGGGGACCAGGCCGGATCGCGGTCGTCGTAGAGGTCGCGTAGGAGCGGGACCGCCCGCTCGTCGTCTTTGGCATTCCCGCCGATGCCGCCGTCGTTCTTCAGGTCAACGCGGTAGAGGTCGACGAAGCCGCCTTGGTCGGCCCCGGAGAAGACCAGGGAGCGGCCGTCCGGCGACCAGGTCGGGGTGGCGATGGCCACCACCTCGTCGAAGGAGAGCTCGCGGGCCAGGCGCCCGGCGGTCAGATCCCAGATATAGAGACGGTCGCGGCCGCGGTGCTGAGCCGCGAAGGCGAGCCAGCGACCGTCGGGCGAGGCGGCCGGCCGGGTCGCCAGAGGGTGTAGCGACTCGAAGACCGGTGAGCGTTCCCCCTCGACAACCACCTCGGCGGGGCCGCCGTTGACCGAGGCCCGGGCGATGTGGGTGTACCCCCGGTGATTCCGGAAGAAGACGAAGGAGGCGCTGTCCGGGCGGCCGGGAAGAACCTCGGGCTTGAGGTTGAACCCCCCGTCGGTCAACGGGGTGGCGAGCCGTCCGGGCAGGTCAGCGCCGGCGATCTGGGGCAGGTACCGCTTGCGGAGGTCGTACTGCCAGTCCAGATCGAGCCCGGACAGGGAATCGCCGGTCACCGCAACGAGCACGCCGCCGAACTCCTCGGCCCGCCACCAGTTGTCCAGCAGGAGGCCGAAGACGTCCTCGCCGTGGGTGGCGGCCAGGTAGCGGCAGATCGACTCCCCCTCCTTGTACATCAGGAAGGTGCCGTCGATGTACTGCATCTGGGAGATCGGCACCAGCCGGTCGCCGAAGAGGGCGTCGCCAAGGACCATCCCGGCTAGGGCCCCTGGCTCCTCGGTCGACCAGTACTCGGCCAGTCCCTCGGAGAACCACAGGGGCGGCGACCGGTACTCGTGGATCCCGTGACGCCGCAGGACCCGGCGGATCCGGTCGAAGGTGAAGACGTGGACCAACTCGTGGTGCAGGACCCGCTCGAACTCGGGAAGGGAGCCGCTCAAGGGCAGCGCGACCCGCCCCTTGAGGAACTCGGTGAACCCGCCGACCCCCTCGGGGAGAAGGTCGGGGATGACGTTGGTCTGCTCGAAGTAGAGATGCGAGGAGTAGACGATCAGAGGGATGCCGCGCTCGACCGTGTGGCCGGTCAATCGCTGCAGTCGGGCGTACCCGTCCTCGGCCATCCGGGCCGCGTACCCGGCCAGCTCCTCCTCCTCGGCGAAGAAGTAGACGTCGAAGTGGGCGGTCTCCAGCCGCTGCCAGCGGAACTCGGCGAACTGGACCTTGTTCCGGCCGAAGTGGTAGAGCTGCCCCTCGACCGGTGTTGTCGCCAGCACGAGGCAAAGCAGCAGGAGGACCGGACGGCGATCAGGCACCGCGCAGGTACCCCCCGAACCCGTCGCGGGAGGCGGCCACCGGCCGCCGGATCGACACCCGGTGGCCCTCGGTCACCCCGTCTCGGTACGCCGCGCTGACCGTCACCCCGCGGCCGCGCCGGGTATGGGTTCTCGGGTTGAGGTAGCGGCAGTACTCAACCAGTCGCGAGTCCCCGGCCCAGACCAGGGCACCCTCGGCCCGGATGACCTGCTCCTGCTGGCGCAACTGCTCGCAGAACCCCTGGAGCACCCCGGCGAAGAACCGCTGACGCTCGCGGTTGCCGGTGAGCTGCTGCCGCCGCCGGTACTCCTGCCACAGCCGCGAGAGCAGCTCGGTCAGGTACCCGTGGACGTAGGCGGCCATCTCCAGATTTCCAGGGGTGCCGCAGACCTGCAAGATCGAGCCCGGCCGGTCCTCGCCGGGCCGGTAGGTCTCGACCCAGACGACCTCGACGAAGAAGAACTCGTGCAGGAGGTGGGCGAGCCACAGCTCGTACGGCGCGTACCGTCCCTTGGGCTCCCCCAGGTACCGGACGCCGAAGCCGCGCTCCTGATCCAGGGCCACCAGATCGATGTTGTAGGTCAGCAGCAGGCGCCGGGCGGTCTTCACCGCGGCCTCGGCCTCGTGCCGGTGCGGGCTCTCGGCCAGGGTCAACACCTTCTTGAGCCGCGCCAGCACCCGCTCGTTCCCCGCGTCGAAGCCGCTGCCGTCGACCGGTCCGGCGAGACAGCGGAGCTTCTCCGCGGCCCGGCGGAAGGCCGGACCGTGGGGCGGCTCACCGGTAGCCGCGAGCACCTCGTCGCTGAACTGGTGCGCCATCTCGTGGCGCAGGGTGGCCATGACCTGGAGCCACGGGTCCTCGGTGATGTGCCAGGCCGAGATGGTCAGCCGGCGCCAGGCCCGCTCCCACCGCCCCAGCTCGGTGCGGCTCTCCCCCAGGCCGATGGCCGGGACCCGCAGGGCATGGGCGAGGAACTCCTCGTTGTAGTGGTGCCACCACCGGTAGAGCTGCCGGTTCCACGCCGCCCGGAGGTCGGCGGTCACCTGGCCGGCGATCCCCACGTTCAGCCTGGGAGCCTGTCCGAGTATCCCATTCGGGCTGCGGCCGGCCCTGGTGGCCGATGACGGTGTTCCGCTCCCTCGGCGCATTCAGGGGTCAATGCGCCTCAGTCGCGCGCCTTGTCCTCGGCCGCCTTGGCTCGGCCTCGCCAACAAAGCGAATACTCGGACAGGCTCCTAACTGCCGCAGGAAGGAGGGGCTCAACTGGCCACGGCAGACCTCGGCCACCGGCCCCTTCATGGTCAGCTCCCAGTCCGGAGCGACCTCGAGGTGCAGGCTCCCGCCCGGGGCCTTCACCGTCACCGGGCTGCGCACCAGCCCCAACCGCACCGCGGCGCTGGCCGCGGCGCAGGCCGACGAACCCGAGGCCTGGGTCTCACCGGCGCCCCGCTCCCAGATCAGGATGAAGAGGGACCGGGGACCGGTGGGCACGGCAAGCTGCACGTTGGTCCGGCGCGGGAAGAGGGGATGGTTCTCCAGGGCCGGACCGAGGGTGAGCAGTTCCTCCCGGGACCAGGCCTCCCCGCGCTGGCGGAAGACGACGCAGTGCGGGTTGCCGACGCTGACGCCGGTAAAGCGCAGCCGCTCTCCCGCCGCCTCGATCGGTTGCTCGATCAGCTCCTCGACCTCCAGGCGACACGGCAGCGCGGCCGGGGCAAAGGTCGCCCGGCCCATCTCGACCGTGGCCGCGGCAGCGTCGCCGTGCTCGTCGAGATGGAGGATCACCCGCACCAGTCCCCCCTTGGTCTCCACGGTGAAGTCGGTGCGGCGGACGCGACGGGTGGCGTGCAGGTAGCGGGCGAAGATCCGCAGGCCGTTCCCCGACTTCTCCGCCTCGCTCCCGTCCGGGTTGTAGATCCGCAGGCCGAAGTCGGCGCGACGCGAGGGGGCCAGGGCCAGGATGCCGTCGCTCCCCACGCCGAAGTGCCGATCGCAGATCAGACGGATGTTGCGGGGGGAGAGGCGGAAGTCGAGCTCGGTAGGATCGACGGCCAGGTAGTCGTTCCCCAGACCGTGGCCGCGGAAGAAGGCGTTCTTCATGGTTCCTCCAGCGTTCGGGTTCGGGCTATTAATCTACGCCAATCCGCTCCCCGCTCAACCGGAGTAGAGGCCGGCAGGGCGGGGTTGACAGTCTTCCGTCCGCGCCGCACCCTAACAACCCAGTGTAGGCAGAACCGCGGCCTCAGCGAGTTTGGGGCCGCGCCGAACCGGCGCCAGGAGGAGGGACCATGAGGGGATGGCTGACCCAGTTGCTGGCCGGGATGCTCGTGGCGCAGGCCCTGACCGGGTGCGCCGCCGTGCGGCAGCGCCTGGGCCAGGCCGGGGTGATGGCCCGGTTCAGCCGGGACGACGAGCTGCAGGCCGACCGGCTGGCGGTCCGCTACCTGGCGGCGACCGGGTACGACCCGAACGGGCTGGTCTCCCTGTTCAAGGTTCTGGCGGTCCAGGAAGCGGGGAGCCGTACCCCGCTGGAGCTGTTCCTCGCCAGCCACCCGGAAACCCAGGACCGGATCCGCCGGATCGAGACCGCGATCGCCAAGTCAGGGACGACCTCCGGCGATCGCGGCAAGGAGCGGTTCCAGCGGGGCACCGCGTCGCTGCGGCGATAAAAGCCGCGGCTGGACTCAGGCAGGCAGGTCGGCCGGCTGGCCTGCAGCGGCTACGTCATAGCGCTGCAGGTCGTTGGCCCGGATGAAGCGGACCAGCTCCTCGACGTAGGCCCGACCCCGCTCCGAATACCGGCCCAACCCGGCGGCCAGGATCAGCGGGTCGAGCTGGCCCTCGGGGCGGTATCGCTGCAGCCGACGACGCCAGCGGAACCCCTCGTACGCCGGATGGGAGTTCAGGTTGCGCATGTAGCTCCCCACGCTGGCGCCGATGGTCGGGAAGACGGCCAGGCGGAAACGGCGCGCCTCGGGGCCAGTGGACTCGGCCCCGAAGGGGATGCCGGCCTGTTCGCCGAATAGGTTGTTGGTGCGCTGGCTGGCGTAGGCGGCTCCCCATCCCGATTCGATGGCGGCCTGGGCCAGGACCAGGGAGGCGGGGATCTCGTCGGCCCGGTCGAGCAGGGCCCGCAGGGTGTCGGCCAGGGCCGGCAGGGGTTGCGGGCAGCGGTCCAGCCGGTAGTACTCGCAGGCAGACGCCAGGAAATCCCGGTCCTCGGGGCTCAGTGAACCCTTGGCGACGAGCCCCTCGAAGCGCCGCCGCTGCGCGAGGATCAGCTCGTTGTGAAAGGCCACCAACGGCAGCAGGGCCCCGACGAACAGCTCCTTGCGCTTGGGAGCCGGAACCGTGTCCAGGTCACCCGGCAGGGAGGCGGCCGAGACGTTGGCCCAGGGCCCGGGAGGTGGGGTCAACCGGCCGACCAGATCGTTCAGATCGGCCGCCGACGCGACGTGCACGTGGTGGAAGAGCCGGGCCGTGGGGTCGACCTCGGCCAGCAGGTCGAGCCACTCGCGGCCCAGGAGACGCTGGCGCAGGTAGTCGTCGTCCACGACGCTGACCGCGACGACCTGCGGGGCCAGGGCCAACGGCAGGGTCTGGAGGCTGCCGGCTGAGCCGGCGGCGGGTTCGAGGACCGCGGCTTCGGCCGCGGCTGGGGATGCCTGGGGAGCTACCTCGCGAGTCGGGGAGCAGCCACACCAAAGCAGACCGACGATCAGCAGTCCGGCCCAGAAGGGATGCAGCGTGCGGGGGAACCTCCTCATTACGCTCGTTTCGAAAAGGGACAGGGGTCTGCCCACAATGGATAGAAGTGTAAGAATATAAACCTTAGTGGATCATTAGCAAGCGTCGGGTCTGGCGGAACGGGCCGACCTCGAGCCGGCACAGGTAGACTCCGGTCCCGGCGGCGAGGCCTTGGTCGTCGAGCCCATCCCAGACGGTACGGTGCCAACCCGGCGGCAGATCCCCGTCGTACAGGGTGCGGATCCGCTGGCCAAGGGCGTTGTAGATCGTCAGGCGAACCTCCACCGGTCCCCTGCCCTGGGCATTGACCACAAAGGGGATGGTGGTCGCCGGATTGAAGGGGTTGGGGTAGTTGGGCAGCAGACCGGGACTCGTCGGCAGCGGAACCTGGTCGGACAGGATCACCGGCAGCACGCCTCCGGCCGCGTCGAGCAGTTCGGCCGACGTCACCTGCAGGGACGGGGCTCCGACGGCCGGGACGAGCTGAACGAGAACCCCCTCCCCGTTGACCGGCTCCCCGGGATCGCGCAGGGCCGCCACCACCCGCCTCCCGTCTCCCTCGGGCCACTGCCAGACCATCACCTCTCGATCCTCCCAGACCGACCCGGCGAGATCGACCCCGACCGAGTCGGTCCCGGCGAGCCGCACGGAGAACCCGGTGAGGGACCCGGCCCCACGCACCGCCACGGTCTGCCCGTCGTCGGACAGTTCCCCCGCGATCCCGGCCGGCCGGGCGGCCCGAGCCAGGGCCATCCCGACCTCGCCGAAGTAGTCGGCCAGCAGGAACAGGTCGTCGGTCGTTATCCGGCCGTCCCCGTCGAAGTCCGCGGCCTGGGCCCGGCTCCAGGTCGCCTGGTTCATGGTCGTCTGGCCGTAGTAGCGGACCAGGACCCCGAAGTCGGCCAGGTTGATCTGGTTGTCGTCGTTGGCGTCCCCGGCCGGCAGGGGCTCGTGACTCACCGAGTCAGAGCCGACCCAGCGGAAGGCCAGTTGGGTGCGGGCCGCCTCGCCGACCGTGACCGTATCCCCCACGATCCGGCCCTGCAGGTGGGTCGGCGCCTTGGCCAGCACCTGATACCTGCCGGGAGGGATCTGGTCCAGGCGGAACTGCCCCTGCGCGTCCAGGGCCCCCTGGATCCCCGGCTTGAGACGGTCCGCGTCGTTGAGCGGGGACCGGAGGGTATCCCCGGTGGCCGTGACGAGGAACAGGCTGAAGGAGGACGGCAACGCGGCGCTGCCGCGTCCCAGAAGCTGGACCTGGCCGCGCACCTGGTAGTCCCGGACCGCCACCTGCAGCGGCTCCTTGGGGATGAACGGCAGGAGGTACTCGCCGGTGACGTCCTCGACCACGGCGCTGCTGCGGTTCTCCCCGGGCTCGTCGTCGATCTTGATGAAGGCGACCGTGTCGCGGGCCGTGCTGAACCAGACCTCCCCGAGGAGGACCGGCTCCACCCCGGGATCGAGGTGGAGGTTGGCCAGGGACAGGTCGATCCGGTTCGAGGAGCGGGGGTGAAGCTGGTTCTGCAGGACCGTGGCGCCCGAGAGCTGGGTCGCCACGCGGAACGGACGGCGGCCGGAGGCGGAGTCGGGCAGGATCAGGGCCAGGGCCGAGTCCTCGAAGGTCAGGTACAGGGAGAGGCCGGCGATTTTATGGTCGGCCGGGGTGACGAAGGCCCGGACCTTCAGGGTGTCCCCCACGCTGATCCGCGGCTCGTCGACGAGCTGCAGCTCGAAGAAGGGGGCCGGCCGCGACACCGCCCACACCGTATCCGAGGGGACCGAGCGGAGGGCCGCGTTCCCGGCGGTTATATAGTAATAGAAGGTGTCCGCCAGGGTGGCGGTGGCGTCGATCGTGCTGCGCCACCCGGCCTCGACCGTATCGATCGGGGCATACGGGCCCTGGCGGTACCGGGCGCGGGAGACCACGTACTCGGTGGTCCTCCCCAACTGCTCATCCAGCTCGGGCGAGGTCCAGGCCACCTCGATCTGCCGGCCCAGGTCGCGGGCCACGTCCCGGGCCGACACCTGGGTCGGCGGTCGGGGCGGGTCGAGACGCCGTGCATCGAGGTTGAGGAACAGCCTCAGGCTGGTGGCGCCGAGGATCGCGAGGTCGTTGGCGCCGTCGGCGTTCATGTCGGCGAGGGCCACCCGGCGGGCCGGCTCCCCGGTCACCAGGGTATCGCGCGGGACGAAGTCGCTCCCCGCCTCGTTCTCGAGGAAGGCGACCTGGGCGCTGCCACTCCCCACCGTCACCAGGTCGCTGAAGACGTCCGCGGTCAGGTCGGACAGGGCCAGGTCGGCGACCGGCATCCCGGCCCGTACCCGGTGAACGAGTCGGAACCCGGTCTCGCCGAGCACCTCCTCGTTGGCCAGCACGGCGACGTCCCACGACCCCTGGTTGGCCGCCAGGATGTCGTTGTCCCCGTCCGCGTCGTAGTCGACCAGGGCCAGGGCGACCGGATCCAGCCCGGAAAGCAGGTCCTGCCGGGCCTCAAACCCGCCGCCGCGGTCGTTGAGGAGCACCGATACAGTGCCGGAGCGGCGGTTGGCCACCACCAGGTCAGGGTAGCCATCGAGGTTGAGGTTGGCCGCGGCCAGGGCCACCGGCCCGGACTCGACCGACCGGGTGGCCCGCGCGTTGAACGCCCCCCTGCCGTCGTTGAAGAGGAGGGTCAGGGTGGTCGTGTCGCCGTTGGCGGTCACGATGTCCTCGTCCCCGTCCGCGTCGAGGTCGGCGGTCAGGACGTCGGCCACCGCGTACCCGATGTACAGGTCGCTGCGCCGGTGGTCGAAACGACCGCTCCCGTCGTTCTCCAGGATCGAGATCGAGCGCCCCACCCGGTCGGCCACGATCAGATCGGGGTAGGCCGAGAGGATCGGCGCCGCGGCCAGGGCCACCGGTCCGTCCCACCGGCCGTAGACCGAGCTCGGTCCGGGGTACGCGCTTATTGAAGAGAAGCCGCCGGCCCCGTCGCCGAGGAGCACCTTGACCTGGCCAGCACTGCTGTCGGCCACGGTCAGGTCCGGGTAGCGGTCGCCGTTCCAATCGGCGAGAAGGAGATCGGCGGCCCCGGCCGCGACCGTCACCGTGGGTCGGGGCACCAGGGTCAGACCGCCGCCGACCCCGATCAGCGGCACCTCCCAGGAGCCGAGCCTGCCGGGAGCGTCGCTGAGGATCCGCAGCGTGCCGGTGAACGAGCCGCTGCTCAGGGGCAGGAAGGCCACCTCGAGGGGGACGACCTGGCCGGCGGCCACCTCCAGCGGCACGGCCTGATCGACCCAGAACCCCTCGCCGCTGAGCTGCAGGTCGCGAACCGAGAGCGGGGCGTTGCCGCTGTTGGTCAGGTACAGGGTCTGGGTCTGCCGGCGACCCGGGTCGGCGGTGCCGAAATCCAGCGCGGTCGGCGACACGGCCAAGTCGGGCGAGGTTCCCACCCCGTCCAGCTCCACCTGGAGCACGGAGCTTTGATCGGCCTGGGTGACCACCAGCCGGCCGGTGACCCCACGGGCGATCAGGGGCACGAACCGCACCGGCACCACGGCCCGCTGGCCGGGCTGAAGCACGCGGGGCTGGAAGGACGTCACCCGGAAAGCGGTCTCGCTACTATAGGCGCTGGCCAGGGTGACCGCGGC
>JBAZUN010000156.1:0-12000 GCA_041661365.1 Candidatus Latescibacterota bacterium | reverse complement strand
CACTGGACGACGGCGCCGGACGGCTGCTGGAATGCGCCCGGGTGGGTGTATCTGGTCAGTGTCGCCCTGTTCTACGCCTTGTTGTCGGTTTATGTAGGGCGAACTGTGGGTATCATCCGATTGCTGAGGGAGGTAGTCACCGGGAGAGAGCTATCGATCATTCCCTTCCACCCCGATGGCTGTGGCGGATTGAAGCCCGTCGGCGAGATCGGGCTCCGCAACCAGTACCTCCTCGGCCTTGTCGGGATCAACGTCATCCTTCACTGGTCCGGCAGGTTCTTCCTGGACACCAATCCCCTATATAACCTGGGGCTCGCCCTGGCCACGGCAGCGTACACCATTGCTGGTCCCCTCAGCTTCCTTGGCCCCCTCCTGCCGTTCAGGAAGGGCATGCGCGAGGCCAAAGACGCCATGCTGTCCCTCGTCTCTGCACGGATGCGCCAGGAGATTGCATCCGTTGCCGACCACCTGAGAACACCGGGGGGCGAGGTCTCAAAGGCAGACGAGGAGCGTATTGCGAGACTCCAGAAGTTCGGCGAGGTGCTGCAACGCCTGCCTGTGTGGCCCTTCGATACCTCCACCTTGCGGAAGTTTTCGGCTGCCTACGTCTTCCCCCTGCTGCTGATGGTTTCTGTTGAGGTCTTCTCGGAGTTGATCAGGAGCTACTTAATTGAGGAGCCTGCCCCACGGAGCAACGGCAGTCCGGCTGAAGTCAGGCAAGGTGGTGACGCGAGCCACGTTACCCCCTTGCGCAGTACGGAGTAGTCCTGCCCATGCCCGCTTCCGTGCCCTGTGGGAGGAGCCCAATCCTGCCAGGGGCAGATTCCGGGCTGTGGCAGCGCCTGGGTGGTCTGGCTTCGGGGCTCGGTGCAGCTGGTGACTGGCTCGCGACCACGGCTGCGGCACTCGAACGCATCCTCGCACGTCCAGTCGCACAGTCCAAACACGCGCCGCAGCAGGCCGGGCTCGGTATTCGCGGCATCTGATCGCGGCAGTCCTTCCGGCGTGTGAGCCCAGGCCCCGGACTCCACTGTGTCCAGGCATCAGTCCTCTTCGAGTGATGTCACCATTTCCCCGACGGCTCTGCCGGGAACCTGTGGCCCGGACCTTGCTCCCGGGTGTGGTCCACGGTGTTCCTGACCTAACCGGTCGCCTGCCTTGACCAGACGGGCACCGATGTGGAAGTAGGTGACGTCCTGCGCCCCGCCGTAGCGCGCGGCTGACCGCGTCCCACGGGCGTGGGTGTCGAAGCTGCCACCGCGGACGACTCGGATCATGTCATCCTCAAGTCCGCGAGGGTCCACCTGCGTCCCGCTGCTGTAGTCGCCATACCCGTCCTGGATCCACTCAGCCACGTTCCCGTGCATGTCGCTCAGGCCCCATGGGTTCGGCAGCTTGGCGCCCACCGGTTGAGCCCAGTCCATGCCGGCCTGCTCAGCGTTGCGGTCGAACCACGCGTGGTCCTGCAGCCGTCGCTCGTCGTCGCCGAAGGACCACGCCGTGGTCGTCCCCGCTCGGCAGGCGTATTCCCATTCCGCCTCGGTCGGTAGCCGATACAGCGCCTCACCGGCAGCTTCGTTCAACGTCTGGATGAAGTCCTGCACGTCGTCCCAGGAGATGTAGACGGCTGGGTTGGCTGCGGCTATCTGCACGTAGCCCTTGCGCGTCCACGGCGCGGCGCCCGTCACCGGCTGCCACTGCCCCTGGGTGATCACGCACCTTCCCAGGTAGAAGCCCTCGGTGATCGTCACCCCGTGCTGGGGGTCCTCGTCCTCACGGTGCCCCGACTCGGTCTTCGGCGATCCCATCGCGAAGGCTCCCGGCGGGATCCACACGAACTCCATCTTTGCGCCCCCGGGCAGTTCCGTGGTCAAGGTGTCCATCGCCCCTCCGTGGTCCGTCGCTGCGCCTCCGTCTCTCGGTACCCTCCACCATGTCGGGGGGACGCCGGGCCGACGGGCTTGGGTCACTGCGTCGCCACACCCCGATCAGGTGGCCGCGATGCGGCTCCGGTTCGGCTGCGTCCGTGTCCCCAACATACGCGCCTCACCGCGGACCAGCCAAGGGGCATGCCCATCGGCGCTGCTCTGCGGGCTGCGACGGCACGCTGGACTCCCCTGGGTCAGGAACAAGAACCACCGCGCCAAATCCGGTGCCCGAGCGGGGCCCGATCCGCATCGGCTCCTCCACCGGTGTTGGCCGCACGGTGCATAGGCCTGGTCCGAGATGGCCGCGCAGGTGCCTCGCCACAACCATACACCTGTGAAGCGCGGACGGGATCAGTAGGCGCGGTGGCAGCGGCGGCCCCGACCGTGGCTGGGTGTCCTCATCGCCTTTAGCCCACGGCGTGTTCTGGCGCCGCGGTCGGCGTGTGCCCCGGTGCCGCTATGCTGACCATCGCCACGATCCCGGCCCGTATGGCCTCCGGCAGTAGTTCCCACGCCTGCACCACTGTTGCCAGATCGGCAGGCACCGCCCTCGGTTCCTGTTGCACACATATTGCACACTTTGCGTGCGCAGACCTGCCGTGAAAGTGCTCAGGAGTGCTTTCGCCACGCGGTTGGACCGTCACCGCCGGATCCGCCAACGCGCTGCCATGCTGCAAGTTCGCGCGGACCTGCTCGCTCGGTGCGTCCTTGCTGCCGGCCGCCCCAACCACCGGGACAGGGGTTCGACTCCCGCCGCCTCCACCAGTTGAACAGAAAGCGCAACCACTTGAAAATACGGTGGTTGTGCTTTCTGTTTCAGCGCCGGCCAGCGACCGGCCAAAGACTAACCACCCCCCCGGCGGTTGGTAGGCCCGCCAGGGCTCGACCGTGGCTGGGGGGGCTTGCTCGCGGTCGCGTTGTTCGGGTCCCAGGCCCCAACAGCAGCGATGAGCACCGCCACCACACCCCTTCGCATCGTATATTACGGTCGGTCCCCAGGCTACCCCGCAGAGAGAGCCTTCCAGGGCAGAGTACCAAGACCGTGAGCGAATTCCCTTGTCCGCACCTCGGTGCGGTGGTGGAGTTGACTGAGGAACGGGAGCGCCATATCGCGGCGTGTCACTGGGTGGTGACTGCCTTCCTGACCCGGAAGCTGGCCGAAGGAGAGGTTGAATGGCGACGCACTTGAGGATGAGGCACGATAGGGAGGCCGACATCCTGCACATCGACTGGTGCCCACCTTACGCCGAGCAGGAGTCGGAGGTGCCGGACGAAGTCATTGCCCGGCTCAATCCGCGCACCAATGAGGTGGAGAACCTGGAGGTGCTGTTCTTCTCGACGCGTCTGCTGCGCCATGATCTGCTCGACCTGCCGATCAACGCCGATCTGCGCCTGGTCCCCGCCGCGTCTGGCAGCGATCCCGAGCCGCTTCCTTGAGCGGTCGGGGACGGCCGGCCCGCCGTTGATGCCGCCGGGCTGCAGATCCGGTATCTTCAGGCCAGGGGCTGGGCCACCTGCGTGTCCCCTGTTCAGTGCGTCCAGACGAGGAGGTTCAGCCATGACAGACCCGGAGCTCCTGGGGCGCATCAGCGTAGACCCCCGCGTGATGGTCGGCAAGCCAACCATCCGCGGTCTGCGGATCACCCTGGGCCAGGTTCTTGCGTTCCTGGCGGCCGGGATGTCGACGGCGGCTCTGCTCGAGGAGTACCCCGAGCTGGAGCCCGATGACATTCGGGCCGCGCTGCTCTACGCCAGTCACCTGGTCGACGACGAGCAGGTCTACGAGGTACACAGCGCGTGAGTCACCACGGCCTGCGCTTCCTGGTCGACGTCGGGGTGGGGGTGGCGGTGGAGACCTACCTGAACCAGGCGGGGTACGACACCAAGGCGGTGCGCGCGCTGGATCCCCGTATGCCCGACGCTGACATCATCGGGCTCGCCCGGGCCGAAGCGCGGATGGTAGTGACCATGGACAAGGACTTCGGGGAGCTGGTGTACCGCTCGCGGCAGGCGCACAGCGGCGTCCTCTTGCTGCGCCTGGACGATGCCACGGGACCGGAGAAGGCCGCCGCCGTGGCGTTGATCCTCGAGCGATACGCCCGGCAGATTGACGGCTGCTACTGCGTCTATCGCCAGGGGCGGTTGCGCGTCAGACCCTACCGCTTACGGGACTGATACCGGGGCCGGCTCTCCCCCTCGCGCATAATGCTGGAGTGCTACCGGCACGCCTGTGTACCGGTCAGCGTGCCGAAGGCGCTCAAGTGAAGGTGAGTGGCCGGGATCGCGCCGTGGCCCATTGGCGAGCCCCGCGGGGACCGCTGCCCGGCTCTGCGGTTCCTGCCGACTATGCTGAACTTACCGATATTACCGACGCGAGAGGCAAACAGACATTAACTGGGAATAGATGCCGTGGGATCCGCGGATCAATCCCTTCGCGCCAGGTGCGGGCAACCAGCCGCCTGAGCTGGCCGGCAGGGGGCAGACCATCGAGGCGGCCGCCGTGACGCTGGCCCGGGTGAAGCTGGGCCGCCCGGCCAGGAGCCAGTTGCTGCACGGTCTGCGCGGCGTCGGCAAGACCGTTCTGCTCAACCAGATCGCGGAATTGGCAGAGCAGGACCAGTACCAGGCGGTGATGCTGGAGGCCCCGGAGGGTCGCCGGCTCGCTGAGATGCTGGTGCCGCCCCTGCGCCAACTGCTGTTCAGGCTGAGCCGACTCGAGCGCGCCCGAACCGTGGCCAGGCGCGGACGGGGGGTGCTGCGCTCGTTCGCCGCAGCCTTCAAGCTCAAGGTCGGCGACGTGGAGTTCACGGTGGAGCCAGAGGCGGGGGCAGCAGCGACGAGGGTGTGCACTGCTACAACCGCGGTAGCGGGCAGCAGCGCCCACGGGCGCGACAGGAAGGAGCTAGGCGATGGATAGGTCGAAGCCCTGGACGAGCAACCCGACCAGTAACCGCACGAGGCCGCCGCTCAGAACCCTTCTGCTGCGCGGCAATGCTCGGGGCCTCTGCCGCAGGGGTGCTGCCCTGCGGTTGCCGCTGTGGCTTGCCTGTATCGCCATCGCTCTGGCCGCACGACCCGTGATGGCCGAGCCGCTGCGGCAAAGCGTGAGGTCTATCGACCAGGCGACGCAGGTGCTGCGCGCGTACCTCGACTCGCTGAATGCCGGAAGGTATTCGGCGGCTGTCGCGCTGTACCGCGGCGACTACAGGACGCTGCTCTACTGGAACGAAGACATGCGGGGCGACGACCTGGCGGGCCTCCTCCAGCGTGGCTGCGAGGGCAATGGGCTGCAATGTCTCCGGATGCGACGCGTGGTCGGCCACGAACGGTTGACCAACGGCGACATCCGCTTGCGCGTGGAGCTGGCACGTCCCGACGGTCAGCTCTTCGTGCGCGGCCCATGCTGTGGATCGACGGAGGCCGAAGATCCACCCGACTCGATCTTCTCTTACACCGTGGGGTGGGACCGTGGTGCGCTCAAAGTGCTGGAACTGCCGCCCTACGTCCCGTGACAAGCGTTGGTGGGGAGTACGACGCAGCGCTGCGGCTCCGGCATCTCACGGACCGCGGCCCACGCCCGCTGCCCGGCAAGCCGCGCCCTGACCGGGGCCGGTCTGTCCGCTGGCTCGCGGAGCTGTCCCAGGCGGCAGAACGTCGTGATGAACGCGTCCTGCAGCACGTCCTTGGCGTCGTCCGGGCCGTGCAGGAAGCTGAGCGCCACGGCGTACCCGGTGCCCTGGTACCGCCGCACCAGGGCACCGACCTCGGTCACCCGCACCAAGGACTGAGGGTGTCGGCGCCGGGGCGGGGGACGTTGGCATGATTGTGCTTCTAATTGACTTGCGGGGCCTTCCTACTGTCTGGATCGTCCAGTAGGTCCCACTGACGCTCCCCGGGTGGCATCGGCCCAGGCTGCAACGGACTCTCTGGAAGCGCGAGGTGCAGCAGTCCAGCCGGCCCTTCCGGATCATCCCGACCAACGGACCGCTCCGAGATTACCCTACCACCGGGGGACGATCTCGGCAGGGTCGGCTCCCCACCACTTGCGGTAGTACTCCTGGTACAGACCGGTCCGCACGTACTCGGAGAGGAACATGTCCAACCAGCGCAGGAAGTCGGGATCGCCCTTGCGCACGCCGAAGCAGATGGCGTCCGAGGTGTGGAGCTGCGGCAGGGCGACCAGCCGGTCGGGGTACTGCTTGGCCGTGTAGTCGATCAAGGAGTTGTCCTCCAAGGCCGCGTCGGCCCGTCCCTGGCGCATCAGCAGGATCCCCTCGGGGGCGTAGCTGTCGACGTAGACCAGCACCGCCTTCGGGGCCAGCCGCTTGATCACCTGCTCGCCGGTGCCGCCCCGACCGACGACCACCTTGCGACCGTTGAGGTCGCCGATCCCCTTGAGGTTGGCGCTGCGCTGGACCAGGACCTTGACCCCGGCCCGCAGGTAGGGCATGGTGAAGTCGATCGCCTTGGCCCGCTCCAGGGTGGCGGTGATGTTGGCGATGATCACGTCGATCTGACCCGACTGGAGCATCGGGATCCGGTTGGCGCCGGTGACCTCGACGATCTCCAGCTGCACCCCCAGCTTCTCGGCCAGAAGCCGGGCCACGTCGACGTCGTACCCGGCCGGCTCGCCGCGGTCGTTGCGGAAGCCGATCGGCTCGCCGCCCAGGGCGATCCCGGCCCTGAGTTCCCCCCGGCTCAAGATCTCCTGCAGTTGTCCGGCCTGCGAAGGCCCGACGGCCAGCGCCGCTAGCAGAACCGCTGCCCATCCCATCGTCCGTCGTCCGCGCATCTCCAGCTCCCTCCTCAGTGGTCCATCTTGGCCAGGAACCGCCGAATCCGCTCCTCGGCCGGGTCGGCGAAGAAGGCGGTACCCTCCTGGTCGGCCAGCACCCGGCCGTCCTCGAGGAAGACGACGCGGTCGGCGATTCGCCGGGCGAACTCGATCTCGTGGGTCACCATCACCATGGTGGTCCCCTGGCGGGCCAGGTTCTCGATGACGGCCAGCACCTCCACGGTCATCTCCGGGTCCAGGGCCGAGGTCACCTCGTCGAGCAGCACGTGGGCCGGCTCCATGGCCAAGGCCCGGCAGATCGCCGCCCGCTGCTGCTGCCCACCGGACAGCTCGGCCGGGTACCGGCCGGCCAGGTCAGCCATGGCCACGGCGGCCAGCAGCTCGCGGGCCTTGGCCTCGGCCGCGCGGCGTTCCTTTCCGAGGACCTTGATCGGCGCCAGCACGATGTTCTGCAGCACGGTCAGGTGAGGGAAGAGGTTGAGCTGCTGGAAGACCATGGCGCACTGCCGGCGGATCTCGGCCACCTCGCGCCGCCGCCGCACCGACAGGCCGTTGACCCGGATATCCCCGGCCGAAAGCTTCTCCAGGCCGTTGATGCAGCGGATCAGGGTGCTCTTCCCTGAGCCGCTGGGCCCCAGCACCGCGGTCACCTGCCCGTCGCCGAAGGTCAGGCTCACCTCCCGCAGGACCTCGGTCTCGCCGAATCGCTTGCTGACCTGGTCGACCTCGATCATCCGTTCCGCTCTCTCATTGCGCTTCGTGGGTCCAGGCGCCCCGGGGGCGCAGCCGCTGCTCGGCCCGGCCCGCGATCATGGCCAGCGGCTTGGACAGGGCGAAGTAGAGCAGGGCGACCACCGGCCAGACCGCAAACGGCCGCAGGGTCCGGGTGTTGAGGATCCAACCGACCTTGGTCAGGTCGACGACGTTGATCAGCGCGACCAGGGAGGTGACCTGCAATTGACCGACGGCCAGCGACAGGGCCGGCGGCACCATGAACCGCACGGCCTGGGGCAGGACCACGTGGCGCATGATCTGGCCGTAGCGCAGTCCCGAGGCCTGGGCCGCCTGCCACTGGCCGGCCGGGACCGAGTCGAGACCGGCCCGGACGATCACCGTGAGGAAGGCGCCGGTGTTGACGCTCAGGGTCAGCAGGGCCGCGGTCAGCGGCGACAGCCGCACTCCGGCGAAGACCGGCAGCCCGTAGTAGACCAGGAAGAGCTGGACCAGCAGCGGCGAGTTGCGGCAGAGCTCGACGTAGGCCGTCACCAGCGGCCCGAGGCCCGGCACCCGGGCATGCCGCGCCAGGGCGCCGGCGGTCCCGAGCACGGCCCCGACCAGGTAGGAAACCCCGAAGACCAGCAGGGTCCAGCCCAGGCCCCGCAGCAGCAGGAGTGCGTCGTGGACGGTCAGCTCGGTGTGCTGATACAGCTCCATCACCGCACCGCCGGGCGATCCAGGACCCGGTAGAGGAGGTTGAGTCCGCCGGAGAGGGACAGGGTCAGGACGCAGTAGAGGAGCAGGAGCACCAGGTAGACCTCGAACGGCCGGAAGGTCTCGGCCGACACGGTCATGGCGTTCCCCATCAGGTCGTTGACCGTGATCGTCGACAGCACCGAGGTGGTCAGCACCATGCTGATGAAGACGCTGCCCAGCGGCCGCAGGGCGTAGCGCAGGGCGATGGGGAAGACCACCGAGACGAAGGTGCGGTACGCGGACATCCCCAGGGCGTGCGCCGCCTCGACCAGGCCGCGGTCGACCGCGGCGATCCCGGCGCGCAGTACCTCGGCGTTGTGGGTGGCCGTCGCCAGGCTGAGGGCGACGATCCCGGTGAGGATCGGGTCGGCGTCCAGGCCGATCTCGGGGAGGCCGAAGTAGAAGAAGAAGAGCTGGACCAGGAAGGGGGTGTTGCGGAAGAGGTCGAGGTACAGCGCCGAGGCCGCGCGCAGGACTCGTTGGGGGGCGATCCGGCAGAGGGCCAGGCCGGTCCCCAGGACGAAGCTGAGGACCAGGGTGGCCAGACTCACCCCGAGGGTGACCGCGGCCCCGGCGAGGAGGAAGTCCAGGCGGGCATAGACCGCCTCGAAGTGAAGCTCCATGGAAACCGGACCCGCCCGGTGAGGATGAGGGAATTGCCGGCTCGAACCACGGACCGGCCCGCCGGACCAGCGCCGGCGTCACTCGACGAGGTACGCGCCCGCGGCGGTCTGGACCTCCTGGTCCCGGCCCCAGGCATAGGGGAAGCCGCGCCGCATCCCGGCCCCGGCCGCGCGGCCCTGGCGATCGACGGCCACCAGGGCCACCTCCATCGAGGTGCCCTTGGGGTCGCGTGCGGCCATCTGCCGCAGCACCTCGAGGCAGGCCTGCTCAGGGGGCAGGCCGTCGGCCATCGCCGCCACCACGGCGTAACTGGCGCAGTGGCGCATGATCTCCTCGCCGCGACCGGTGGCCGCCACCGCGCCCACGGCGTTGTCGACGTAGAGTCCGCTCCCAATGACGGGCGAGTCGCCGACGCGGCCCTGGTGCTTGAAGGCCAGGCCGCTGGTCGAGCAGCTCGCCGCCAGGTTCCCGGCCGCGTCGAGGGCCACCACCCCCACGGTGTCGTGTCCCGGGACCGTCTGCCGCTGGCGGCGCCAGTCTTCCCAGCGCTGCCTCGCCTCAGAGGTCAGCAGCTCGGTCGCGGGGAACCCCTCGGCCAGGGCGAACCGCCGCGCTCCCTCGCCGACCAGCATCACGTGCTCGCCGATCTCCATGACCCGGCGCGCCACCGAGACCGGGTGCAGGATCCCCTCCAGGGCGGCCACGCTGCCGGCCCGGTGCCCGGGACCCCACATCACCGCCGCGTCGACCTGCACCACCCCGTCCCGGTTGGGGGTCCCGCCCAGACCGACGGTGTGTACCGCCGGGTCGGCCTCGGCCTCCCAGGCTCCCTGCTCGACCGCGTCGAGGGCCGTGCCCCCGGCGGCCAGCGCCGCCAGGCCGGCCCGCACGCAGGCCGGCCCGAACCCCCAGGTGGCCGCAACCACCGGTCCTGCCCCACTCTCCGCGGTCATCCGTCGTCTCTCCCTATCCCGGAAAAAACCGACAGGCAATATAGGCAGGACCGACCCTGGCCGGAATCCCGGGCCGGGTGCTGGAGCTGCCGCGGCTCAGCCGTTGTGGATGAAGTGGCCGTTACCGGGGAACCAGATCGCGTCGACGACCAGGCCCAGGCCGACGGCGAGGAAGAAGCCGGCGACCAGGCCGACGAAGAAGGGCCGCAGTTTCCGGTACAAACCGACCCCGCCGTAGCGCAGGACCACGACCTTGCAGGCCCAGCCCAGGGCCACGGACAGGGCGACGTGGCGCGTCATCCACAGGGGGGCCACGGCCAGGCCGACCGGGTGGAGCGGCCACCAGTGGAATCGGTACTGGGCGGCGATCAGCGCCGTGTAGAGCAGGCCGCCGAGGGCCAGGTGGCCGAGCTTGCCCCAGTCGGTCGAGACCGGGTTGGCCAACTGATGCACCACCCCGTCAAAGGCCACCTTGGCGGCGCCCTGCCCCGGGGCGAAGTACCAGGAGCGGAAGTTGGCCGCGCCGTAGTGGTAGCACAGGTACAGGATGAAGGCCAACGAGGCGAGGTAGCCGACGACCACGGCCAGCCAGACGACCAGGGCCAGGTCGCGCGGCCGGTGGCCCAGGTCTCCCAGTCGGGCCGCGTGGGCCGCCGCGGGCATGAAGGTCGACTGCACGTCCCCGTGCCACGAGTAGGCCAGGGCCAGGGCCACGAGGTTGGCCGGACCCAGCCGGGTGCCGGTGACGGCCAGGGTGAAGGCCTGGGCCACTACCGGCGTCCCCAGGTAGTAGACCCCTGACTGGACCACCAACCGGGTGATCCCCAGGTAGATGACCAGGGCCGCGCCGGTGAAGAGCACGGCGACGCCGGGCTCCATCCCCGAGGCCCACAGCCACCCGAGGACCCAGGCCAGACCGACGACCGTCCCGGCCAGCGCCGCGCGATAGGAGAGCATCTCCTGCCCGTCGTCCAGCTCGCCGCTGCGACGGACCGCGTGGCGCCAGACCGCGGCCAGGTGCCCGCGGGCCATCCACAGGCTCCAGACCACCATGGCGATGAACGCCCCCCAGGCCTGCCACGAGAGGGAGGGCATGCCCCAGACAAAGGGATCGGGTCGGCTGCCGACGTGGTACCCCAGCCGGTTGCTCACCCCCTCCTGCAGCACGGCAACCAGGTAGAAGAACCAGATGCTGAAGGAGATCCCGGTGCTGGCCAGGAAGACGAACCCGACGACCGGCAGGAAGAGGACCAGGGCCAGGGGCGGGAAGTCTGGATGAAGCTGCAGGGGGGTGATCCGGTGCAGCCGCAGTTGGGGGAAGCCGGGCAGGAAGTACCCGACCAGGTCAACGCTGAGCAGGACCAAGGCCAGGCCGCAGCCGATCCAGAACAGCCGGTCGCGCAGCAGGGGCCGACCGTTGTCCTCGATCAGCAGCCGGGGCAGCTCGATCAAGGGGAAGACCAGCCGCTCGTGCTCGATCCACTGCCGTCGCAGCAGGACGACCAGGCAGAAACAGACGAGATAGACCGCCAGGATCAGGCTGAGCCACCACCCCAAGGGCACCAGCCAGACCCCCCAAGGTAGAGGCTGGCCCGAGGGCAGTCCCTCGTGGAACCAGCGCATCGCCTCGCCCTCGTCTCCCGGCACGGCCCACGACGGCAGGTACGGCTGCACCTGCTGGGCCCAGCCGTTCTCGCGGGTGGCGGCGTAGTAGGGCGAGGAGACGATGGCCAGCAGGACGCCGAGGATGAAGATCGGGATGCCGGTGACCGCCAGGCCCATGGTCAGGACCACGGCCCACTCGGGGCGCGACAGGCCGTCGCTCCCCCGCAACCGCCGGACCAGGGCATTGCCGAAAACGAGGAGGAGGAAGGGCAGGCCGACGCCGACGGGGAAGTAGGACCAGGTCAGCTCCGAGGAGCCGATCATCCAGACCGACCAGGGCGCGCCCAGCACCACGGCCAGGACCACGGCCAGCCCGAGGAGCACGGCCCGGACCGTCAGACCGGTCGGGACAGGGACGCGGGGATCCGACACCCCGACCGGACCGAGGCCACGGCCAGATCCGGGATCTCCGGGACCCGGATGGGCTGGTTCCACTCCGCTCAGCACGCCTCCGCCAAGGGAGCGACGGCGTGCTCGCGCTCGATCTCGAGCTCCTGCCCGGCCTTGATCCCGCCCTGCCGGCGGAACTCCGTGAACAGGCGGAACCGGCCTTCAGAGGGTA
>JBAZUN010000155.1:0-12176 GCA_041661365.1 Candidatus Latescibacterota bacterium | reverse complement strand
GATGGCGCGGAAGCGCTGCTCGCCGTTGGCACCGCGGGCCACCACCTCGAGCTCCTGGCCGGGCTGCAGCCCGTCGTCCAGCCCGGGGATGGCGTAGACCTCCTCGCCGGTCAGGCCCAGGCTCTTGCGGCTCTCGCCGGGTCGGAACTGCAGCGGCAGGATCCCCATGCCGATCAGGTTCGAGCGGTGGATCCGCTCGTAGCTTTCGGCGATCACCGCCTTGATCCCCTGTAGAAACGGCCCCTTCGCGGCCCAGTCGCGGCTCGACCCGGTGCCGTACTCCTTGCCGGCGAGGATGACGGTCGGCACCCCCTCGGCCTGGTATCGGCTGGCCGCCTCGTAGATCGTCGACTGCTCACCGTCGGGCAGATGGCGCGTGTACCCGCCCTCGACGCCGGGGATCAGCTCGTTGCGGATGCGGATGTTGGCGAAGGTGCCGCGCACCATGACCTCGTGGTTGCCGCGGCGCGAGCCGTAGCTGTTCCAGTCGCGGCGGACCACCCCGTGCTCTTCGAGGTACCGGGCCGCCGGGCCGTTCGGCGCGATCGATCCGGCCGGCGAGATGTGGTCGGTGGTCACGCTGTCCCCGAGCACGGCCAGCACCCGGGCTCCCTCCAGGGGCCGGATCGGCGCCGGCTCGCGGCTCAGTTCCGCGAAGAAGGTCGGCCGCCGGATGTAGGTGCTGTCCAGGTCCCAGGCGTACCGCTGCCCTTCCGGCGCCCGGACCTGGCTCCAGGCCGCGTCCCCGCGGAAGACCCGGGCGTACTCCTCCTCGAAGAGCGCCGGTCCTAGGGCACGGTCCAGCTCGCGGCCGATCTCTTCGGAGGATGGCCACAGGTCTCGGAGGAAGACCGGCTTCCCGTCGCGCCCGGTCCCGAGCGGCTCAAGGGCGAAGTCGATGTCGAGACGGCCGGCCAGGGCATAGGCGACCACCAGGGGAGGCGAGGCCAGGAAGTTGGCCCGGGTGGCCGGGTGCACGCGCCCCTCGAAGTTGCGGTTGCCGCTGAGCACGCTGCCGACGACCAGGCCGTGCTCGCTCACCGCCTTGAGGATCGGCTCGGGGAGCGGGCCCGAGTTGCCGATGCAGGTAGTGCAGCCGTACCCCACGGTGTGGAAGCCGAGGGCCTCCAGGCTGGTGGTCAGCCCGGCCGCGTCCAGGTACCGGGTGACCACCCGTGACCCCGGGGCCAGGCTGGTCTTGACGTAGGCCGGTACCGACAGGCCGCGCTCGACCGCCCGGCGCGCCAGCAGCCCGGCACCGAGCATGACGCTGGGGTTCGAGGTGTTGGTGCAGGAGGTGATGGCGGCGATCACCACGGCGCCGTCGAACAGCTCCACCTGCCCCTGCTCGCCCAGGTCCACGGCGACTCGAGCCCCTCCGGCCGGCCGCTTGAAGGTCTCGGTCAGGGCCTTGCCGAAGGTCGCCTTCATGGCGGTCAGAGGCACCCGGTCCTGGGGCCGCGTGGGACCGGCTAGACAAGGCTCCACCGTTCCCATGTCCAGGGTGAGGGTCTCGCTGTACACCGGGTCAGGGGCGCCGGGATGATAGAGCATCTCCTGGGCCTCGAGGTAGGCCCTCACCCGCTCGACCACCGCGGCCGATCGACCGGTCTGCCGCAGGTAGGCCAGGGTCTCCTCGTCGACCGGGAACAGACCCATGGTGGCGCCATACTCGGGAGCCATGTTGGCGATGGTCGCCCGGTCGGCCAGTCCCAGGCGGGCCAGACCCGGTCCATGGAACTCGACGAACTTGCCGACCACGCCGTGCTTCCGCAGGAGCTGGGTCACGGTAAGCACCAGGTCGGTGGCGGTCGTCCCCGCGGGGAGCTCGCCCTCCAGCCTGACCCCGACCACCTGGGGCAGGAGCATGTAGATCGGCTGGCCCAGCATCACCGCCTCGGCCTCGATCCCGCCCACACCCCAGCCGACCACGCCCAGGCCGTTGATCATGGTCGTGTGGCTGTCGGTGCCGACCAGGCTGTCCGGAAAGAGCACCCCGTCCTGGCTCTGCACCACCTCGGCGAGGTGCTCGAGGTTGACCTGGTGCACGATGCCGGTGGCCGGCGGCACCACCCGGAAGCGGGAGAAGGCCTGCTGGCCCCAGCGCAGGAACTCGTACCGCTCGCGGTTCCGCTCGAACTCCAACTCGGCGTTGAGCCCCAGGGCGCGGTTGCTCCCCGCGTGGTCGACCTGCACCGAGTGGTCGATGACCAGATCGACGGGGATCAGCGGATTCACCCGGTCAGGATCGCCGCCCAGCTCGATCACCGCGTCCCTCATGGCCGCCAGATCGACCACCGCCGGCACGCCGGTGAAGTCCTGCATGACCACCCGGCCCGGCTTGAACGGGATCTCCTCGCGGCCCGCGGTCTGCGGGCTCCATTGCGCGATGCGGATCACGTCCTCGCGGGTGATCTCGAATCCGTCGCACTGCCGCAGGGCCGCCTCGAGCAGGATCTTGATCGAGTACGGCAGGCGGCTGACCGGAGCGATACCGTCCTCTTCGAGCTTGGCCAGGCGATAGAAGGCAGCGGTACCCGCGTGCAGCTTGAGCGTGGCGCGGGCGGCAAAGGCGTCCTGCGGCTCGGTCATCGGTGTCCCCTCGGGCGATCGGTTCCAGGCGACGGGAAACCGCTCCACGATGCAAGGTGAACGGCGGGAGCCCGGCCCGGATGCGGTGAGTTATTCTATCCTTGGCCGGTACGCGTGTCAAGGAACTCGGAGTGAAGGAGGTTGGGTAGCCATCGCGATGACCCGCGAGGCCACCCTGCGCCGGTGGTTGCCGAACGGACCACCGAAGCCTTACCCTTGGATCTGTTCGGAACGTCTCGCGAGCGGACGAGCCTTCCTCCGTTTCCTGCTGGCTCGATGACAAGACTCATTCGCACCAACGCTGAATCGACCAGACCTACCGACACCGATTGAGGGAGTAATGACGCTGCCTCCGGACCTGCACGAGATCCTCATCCCCTCCACCGTGGACGGCTCGGCCGAGCCGTGCCTCTGCCACCTCCCTCCCGGAGATGCGTCCGTACCCCTGCTGGTCGGGCTGCACACCTGGAGCGCGGATCGGTTCAACCAGATCGAGGCGATGCTACCCCGCTGCCGCGAACGCGGCTGGGCTCTGATCCTGCCGGAGTTCCGCGGCCCGAACCTGACCACCAACCCGCGAGCCCGTCAGGCCGGGGGCTCGGACCTGGCCCGGCAGGACATCCTCGACGCGCTCGATCACCTCGTCGGACAGGGACGGATCGACCGGCGGCAGGTCTACCTGCTGGGAGGGAGCGGCGGCGGCCACATGGCGTTGCTGATGGCGGCCCGGGCCCCGGATCGCTTCACCGCCGTCAGCGCCTGGGTGCCGATCACCGACCTGATCGCCTGGCACGGCGAGAACCCGAACTACACCCCGCACGTGGAGGCGGTCTGCGGCGGTCCGCCGGGAACGAGCGACGAGGTCGACGCTGAGTACCGCGAGCGCTCGCCGTTGACGCACCTCGAGGCCATGCGCCGGGCCCGGCTGGCCGTGCACCACGGCCGGTACGACCGGTCGGTCCCGTACAACCACACCTGGCGCCTGGCCCAGGCCCTCGAAGCCGTGGGTGCGCCCAGGTTCTACCTTGATCTCTTCGACGGCGGTCACGAGATCCGCTACGACGTGGCCTTCGCCTGGTTCGACGCCTGCAGCCGGCAGGATTCCGCCGGGGAAGCCCTGACCGGATAGGACCGTCGATGATCGACCTGCGCGAGTACCTCCACCTTCTGCGGCGCGAGGGACAGCTCGTCGTCGTCGAGGCCGAGGTCGACGCTGACCTGGAGATCGCCGAGATCCACCGCCGCGTGGTGGCCGCGGGTGGACCGGCCTTGTACTTCTCCCGGGTGAAGGATGCGGACTTCCCCTGCGTCACCAACCTGTTCGGCACCCCCGACCGCGTGGACCTGGCCTTCGGCCGCGAGCCCGAGCGGCTCGTCGGTGAGCTGGTCCGCCTGGCCGAGGATCTCCCCTCCCTGTCGCCGGGCCGTCTGTGGCGGCACCGAGGTCTGCTCGGCCCCCTGCGGCGGCTCGGCCTGCGCCGGGTCGGCCGCGGACCGGTGATCGAGTGCGTGCAGGATCCGCCGCGGCTGTCCCGCCTTCCCCTGCTGCGGACCTGGCCCCAGGACGGCGGCGCCTTCGTCACCCTGCCGCTGGTCTACACCGAGCACCCGGAAACCGGACGCCACAACCTGGGGATGTACCGCGTGCAGCGGTACGACGACCACACCACCGGGATGCACTGGCAGATCCAGAAGGGGGGCGGCTTCCACCACGCGGTCGCCGAGCGGCGCGATGAAAGCCTGCCGGTCACGGTCTTCATCGGCGGTCCGCCGGCCCTGATGCTGGCCGCGGTCGCCCCGCTTCCCGAGGATCTCCCGGAGCTGATCCTGGCCTCACTCCTGCAGGGCGAGCGATTGCAGCGCCTGGCCAGCCCGAGCGGCGGCCTCCCCCTCATCGCCCGGGCCGAGTTCGCCGTCGAGGGAAAGGTCCCCCCGCGGGTGCGCCGTCCCGAAGGTCCCTTCGGTGATCACTACGGGTACTACTCCCTGCAGCACGAGTACCCGGTCCTCGAGGTCAGCCGGGTCTACCACCGTCGGGGGGCGATCTACCCGGCGACTGTCGTCGGCAAGCCGCCTCAAGAGGACCTATATCTGGGGAACTACATCCAGCGGCTGATGGCGCCGCTGTCGCGGCTGGTGATGCCCGCGGTGCAGGGGATCTGGAGTTACGGCGAGACCGGGTACCACTGCCTCTCGGCGATGGCGGTCGAGGAGCGATACCCGCGTGAGGCCCTGAAGTTCGCCTTCCGCGTGCTGGGTGAGGACGGCGGTCAACTGGCCCTGACCAAGTTCCTGGTAGTGACGACTCCCGGGGTGGAGCTGAGCGATTTTCGCCAGGTGCTCGCGCACGTCCTGGCCCGGACCCGGTTCGAGACCGATCTCTTCGTCATCGCCAATCTGGCGATGGACTCTCTCGACTACACCGGACCCCAGGTCAACCGCGGCAGCAAGGGGATCCTCATCGGTCTGGGCGAGCCGGTGCGTGAGCTGCCGCGCGAGCTCCGCGGAGACCTGCCAGCCGGTGCCGCGGCGGCCGAGGTCTTCTGCCCGGGCTGTCTGGCGGTGCAGGGTCCGGCCTATTCCTCCGCTCCGGGTTGGGCTGCTGACCTCGCACGTGACCCGGCCGTAGCCGCCTGGCCCCTGGTCGTGGTGCTGGACGACGTCCGCGCGGCCCGCGGCCGAACCTCTTTCCTGTGGAGCACCTTCACCCGGTTCGAGCCGGCCGCGGACATCCACGCCGCCAGGGTCGAGGTGAGGCGGTACCATCCCTGCCTGATGCCGCCGGTGGTCTTCGACTGCCGGAGGAAGCCCGGGTACCCCGACGAGGTGATCGCCGCCCCGGAGACCGTCGCGCGGGTCACCCGCAGGTGGCGGGAGTACTTCCCCGCGGGGGACGTGGCCGGCGCCGAGGACCCGCGCGGCGAGGCCGGCTTCGGGCGGCTCGATTGAGTCACGAGTAAGTCGAGGGAGACTGCCATGGACGATGCCCTTGCCTTTGCCAGCGTCGCCGAGCTGACCGTGCTGATCCGGCGGCGGGAGCTGGCCCCGGTAGAGCTGGCCCAGCTCTACCTCGATCGCATCGACGCCTATGACCAGGTCCTCAACGCCTTTATCACGGTGACCCCGGAACGGGCCGTGGCCGCGGCCCGCGCCGCCGAGGCGGCCCTGGCCGGCGGGATCAGCCGCGGCCCGCTCGAGGGCATCCCCCTGGCCCTGAAGGATCTCTTCGACGTGGCCGGCCTGCCGACCACGGCCGGCTCGCGGCTGCTGGCCAGCCAGGTGGCCGAGAAGGATGCGTGGGTGACCAACCGCCTTGCCGCGGCCGGGGCCGGACTGCTCGGCAAGACTCAGATGGTGGAGTTCGCCTTTGGCGGGGTGGGGATCAACCACCACTACGGCACCCCGTGGAACCCCTGGGACGCCGAGGTCCAGCGGATCCCGGGCGGTTCGAGCAGCGGCTCGGCCGTGGCCGTGGCCGCGGGGCTGGCGCCGGTGGCCATCGGCACGGACACCGGCGGCTCGGTGCGGATCCCGGCCGCCTTCTGCGGCCTGGTCGGGCTCAAGCCGACCTTCGGGCGGATCAGCACGGCCGGGGTCATCCCCCTCGACCGCAACCTGGACAGCGTCGGGCCGATCGCCCGGACCGTGGAGGACGCTGCCCTGGTCTTCGAGCTCCTCGCGGGCCGGGATCCGGCTGATCCGTCCTCCTGGGACCAGCCGCCCCTGGGACCCCTGGCCGACCTGGACGAGGAGATCGCCGGGCTCCGGGTCTGCTTCCCGCGGGAGTTCTTCTGGGAGGAGGTGGACGAGGAGGTCGAGGCCGCGGTGCGGGCCAGCGCCCAGGTCTTCGCCGACCTGAACGCCCACGTGGACGACCTCTCCCTGGAGGTCCTCGACGACCTGACCGAGCTGCGCGCCGGGGTGAACCTGACCTCGGTGGAGACCTACCGCTACTTCCGCGACCACCTGGAGCACCGGCTCGATCAGTTCGACCCGATCGTCTATCCGCGGATGCTGGCCGGCCGGGACGTGCGGGCCGTGGATTTCCTGCAGCAGCAGCTCGCCTTTGCCGAGCTGCGACGCCGGACGGCGCGAGCCCTGGAGCCGGTCGACTTCCTGATCACCCCGACGGTCCCGTTCGCGGCTTTGCCCGTGGACGAGGTCGATCGCGACGACGAGTACTTCCGGGTGAACGGTCTCTGCCTGCGGAACACCTCGGCGGTCAATCAGCTCGGGCTGTGCGCCCTCTCCCTCCCCTGCGGCTTCACCCGCGCCGGCCTGCCGATCGGCCTGCAGCTCATCGCCAAGCCGTTCGACGAGGCGCGCCTGCTTCGGCTGGGCCGGGCCTTTGAGCAGGCCGCGGGATGGACCGGCCGGTACCCCGACCTCGAGGCCTTCGTCTGATCCTCCCGCGGGCGTAGTCCGGGACCGATGCGGACTTGCCAGGGAAGGGAGCGCGGGGTATATTCCCGCCCCCGCACACGCTCGCTTTTGTGCTCCCATCGTCTAGCGGCTAGGACACGAGATTTTCAATCTTGTAACCGGAGTTCGATTCTCCGTGGGAGCACCAATTCACTGAACGCGGGTCGATCAGCAGAAAGTCCGCAGTGCGAAGAGCTCCTCCGTCGGAGGGGCTCTTCGCGTATGGCCCACGGCGGCTACAGCCACTGGAGCCAAGCCATGACCTCCAACCAGCGACCCTATCTCGAGGACTACGCCGAGTGGCAGCGACTGATCGCCGCCGGGGGCAAACCTCCCATCGCACCTGATCCGCCGGGGATCGTCTTCCTCGACCCGGGCCAGATCTACGAGTTCCGCTCGCGGCCGGCGCGGCGCGTCGTGGTCAGCAGCCCGGCCGGCAAGCCCTACGTCCTGCGGCTGGCCAACGGCGAGATGCTCACCGCCTATACCCAGGGGTACGTGGCCGACCTCGGCCGCATGCCGGGGGAGGGATACCATACGGAGATCCGCTGGTCTGCCAACGGCGGCGAGACCTGGTCTGAACCGGTGGTTCCATTCCCGCCCAACCGCTGGCCGAACACCAAGGAGGGGACCCTGGTCGAGCTGGCCGATGGCAGTGTCCTCTGCTTCGTCCACTCCGGGCACCGTCACATCCACACCCCCACGGTCAGCGTCTCCCGCGATCACGGCCGGACCTGGTCCGAGCCGTATGACTTCGACGTCTCGGCCATGTTCCCCCACGGTTTGGCCTACTCCAATCGCTCCCATGTCCCTCACCCCGACGGGTCGGTCACCCTGTTCTTCACCAACTTCTACGAGGAGCCGTACCAGACCTGGGGGTGCGTCTCGCGGGACGTCGGCCGCACCCACGACGAATACTGGTTCGTCGGCGACCACATCGGCGACCAGAGCTTCCTCGGCCTGGGAGGGAGCACGATCCTGGCGGCCATGCGGATCTTCGGCGAGCTCCTCCCCGACAAGTCGCTCCTGCCTTATGGATACTTTCCCATGTGGAGCAAGGGCGGGGGCGGCGGCGAGGCCCACGACTACATCGCCGTCACCCGCTCCGAGGACGGTGGTCGCACCTGGAGCCCGTACCAGCCGGTCACCTATTACGGCGAGGTGCCCAGCCATCTGCTGCGCCTGGCCGACGGCCGTATCCTCCTGACCCACGGCGTGCGCCACTACCCGATGGGGGCCCAGGCCATGCTCTCCAGCGACCAAGGCCGGACCTGGGACATTGGCCACCGCCTCAACCTCATGTGGTACGGTCAGCCCTACTGCGCCGGCCTGCCGGATTGGGGCCACTTCTACCCGAACGGCCATCCCTACTCGGCCCAGCGCGAGGACGGCAAGATCCTCACCCTGTACTATCGCCTGGCCGATCCCCGCCGGTACGACAGCACCGTCGTCGAAGGGGTGATCTGGGAGGTGCCGCGGGCCTGAGCGCCGGGGCTGCTGGCCCTCCGACCTCCGGCACGGCTTGAGGCGCCCTGCCTCGCGCCGGTCGAACTCCTGAGTTAGAATAGAGCAGCGAAGAGCGGACGCCGTCTCCCCGCGCCCGGTATCGCGGCCGATTATCCTCTCCCGGAGACCCCCATGAGTGACCTGCGCGAAAACGTCCAGCGCCGCAAGGAGCTGCTCAAGCACATGATCCTGCAGTTGCACCAAGGCCAGGCCCCGGACCAGGTGCGGCCCCAGCTTGCCCGGCTGCTGGGTCAGGTCCCGTACGGCGAGGTGGTCGAGGTCGAGCAGGAGCTGATCGCCGAGGGGATGCCCACCGAGGAGATCCAGCGCCTCTGCGACCTGCACAGCGCCTCGCTGAAAGGTCTGATCGACATCTCCCAGGCCCCGGAGGTACCGCCGGGCCACCCGGTCCACACCTTCCGCCAGGAGAACGCCGCGCTGGGCTGGGAGATCCAGGAAGCAGAGAAGCTGTATGACCAGCTCAACGGCCTTGCCAGCGATGCCGGCGCGGGCGAGATCGTGGCCCTGGCCCGGGTGCGGTTCAACAACTTGATGGACGTGGAGAAGCACTACCGGCGGAAGGAGGACCTGCTCTTCCCGTACCTCGAGAAGAAGGGGATCACCGGGCCGCCCAAGGTCATGTGGGGGAAGCACGACGAGACCCGCGCCCTGCTCCGCGGGGCCATGGAGACCCTGCAGGCCGCCGAGACCCTGTCGGCCGCCGAGGCCCGCGGCGTGGTCGAGTTGGTCCTGCGGCCGGCCTCGACCGCGGTGCGCGAGATGATCGACAAGGAGGAGAACATCCTCCTGCCGATGTGCCTGGACACCCTCGGCCCCGGCGACTGGTACGAGATCGCCCGCCAGAGCGGGGAGTACGGCTACTGCCTCTACGACCCGCCGGACGGTTGGCGGCCGAGCGGCTGGACCGAGCCGGAAGCCGAGGCTCCGGCCGACCAGGCCCGGGTCCGGCTGCCCTCGGGCAGCTTCACCCCGGTCGAGCTGACCGCGATCCTCAACGCCATCCCCTTTGACCTGACCTTCGTCGATCAGGACGACACGGTGCGCTACTTCACCCAGGGCCGCGAGCGGATCTTCGCCCGCAGCCGGGCCATCCTCGGACGTAAGGTGCAGTACTGCCACCCGCCGGAAAGCGTGCAGGTCGTCGAGCGGATCCTCTCCGACTTCCGCGGCGGCCGGCACGACCGCGCCGCCTTCTGGATCACCCTGCGGGGCCGGTTCATCCACATCGAATACTTCGCCCTGCGCGATCCCGAAGGCCAGTACCTTGGGTGCCTGGAGGTCAGCCAGGACCTGACCGAGAAACGGGCCCTGACTGGAGAGCAGCGGCTGCTGAGCTACGTTGACCAGGAGGGTACCGATGCCCGATGAAACCCCTCGATTCATAATCACCCCAGACACCAAGGTCGGCGAGCTGCTGGCCCGTTACCCCCAGCTCGAGGAGGTGCTCGTCGCGATCTCGCCGACCTACCAGGCGCTGAGGAACCCGGTCCTGCGCCGGACCGTGGCCAAGGTGGCGACCCTGCGCCAGGTCGCCAAGGTCGGCAACGTGCCGCTGGGCGAGCTCATCGGCCGGCTCCGGTCAGAGGTCGGGCTGGAGCCGCTCGCCGACGGCCCGGAGGAATCGACCGCCGAGGAGGCCAGACCGCCCTGGGCCTCGGCCGGCGCCGTAGTCCGCACCCTCGACGCGCGTCCGCTCATCGAGTCCGGTGGCCATCCGCTGCCCCAGGTCATAGCCGACCTGGCCACGCTCGAACCCGGCCAGGTCTACGAGCTGCTGACCCCGTTCGTCCCCGCGCCGCTCATCGACGTGGCCAAGGGGAAGGGGTTCGTCGCGTACAGCAGTCACGAGGGGCCGGGCCTGGTGCGCACCTACCTCTCGAGGCCGAACACGGGGAACGGACGATGAAGATCACGGCCTTCGAGATCGTCGAACCGGACGAGCAGAACGTCGGCAACTACTACTGGGTGCTGCTCCACACCGACGAGGGGATCACCGGCCTCGGCGAGACCTACCACGGACTCAAGGGGGCCGCCCGGGCCTGCCTGGCCGCCTTCGGCGAGGGGCTGGTCGGCAGCGATCCGGCCGATATCGAGGGGATCTGGCAGGGGATGTTCCAGGCCTCGTCCTACCACGGCCACGACGGGGCCGAGTTCCGCGCCATGAGCGCCATCGACGTGGCCCTGTGGGACCTGAAGGGGAAGGCGCTCGGGGTCCCGATCTATCAGCTCCTCGGCGGGAAGTGCCGCGACTGCGTTCCGGTCTACTTCAGCGGTGGCCTGGACAATCTACCCCACGAACGGACCCCGATCATGGAGCGGGCCCAGTGGCTGGTGGAGAACGGCTGGCGCGCCTTCAAGAAGGACATCTTCCAGAGCCGGAAGGGCCGGTCACCGGCCGCGCTGTCCCGCTATCTCAGCGCCGAGGAGATCCGCGAAGCCACCGACGAGCTGCGCTGGGTGCGCGAGGCGGTCGGCGACCGGCTGGAGATCTGCATCGACTGCCACGCCCTGTGGGACGTGCCCACGGCGATCAAGTGCGCCCAGGCCCTGGAGGAGTTCAACGTGATGTTCATCGAGGAGCCGATCGGGCCGGACAACGCCGCGGCGATGGCCAAGGTGGCCAGGTCCACCCGCACCCCGGTCTGCACCGGGGAGCGGCTCTTCGGCCGGTTCCGCTTCCGCGAGCTGCTCGAGGCCCACGCCTGCGACCTGCTGATGCCCGACCTGGCCTGGACCGGCGGCATCTCCGAGACCCGCAAGATCGCCTACATGGCCGAGACCTATTACGTGCCGATCGCGCCGCATAACTACGGCCCGGTCACCTGCGCCGCGCTCGCTCACGTCATGGCGCACGTGCCCAACACCCGGTACCTCGAGTTCACCGCCGACCACTACGAGCGCTGGAACAACGGCCCTGGCTGGAACCAGTGGGTCAGTCGGCCGATCAAGGCCACCAACGGCGTCCTGCCGCTCCCCACCGGTCCGGGTCTCGGGCTCGAGCTGAGCGAGGAGGTGCTCGCCGGGCACCGGCGGCGCTCGGGAGCCGTCAAAGGGACATAGTCAGGGCGAGTTCCATCTCGCTGTAGGTCGGCGCCAGACGGACTACCATGACTTGACACCGTCCTATTTTTATTCTATCATTTCCGATTAATTAGTCGGATATAACGCAATATGGCGCTGGCCACAGGATATTACGCCACCAAGGACCGGCTACAGCAGCGGCTGGCCGAGACGGCTCCCGGACGGGTCCAGATCCTGACCGGTCCGCGGCAGGTCGGCAAGACCACCCTTCTGCTCGAGCTGGCGCAGGAATGGGGCGAGAGGGCGGCCTACCTGGCTGCAGATGCCCCGGAGACCGCCCTGTCAGGATGGTGGGAGGCCCAGTGGCGGCGGGCCAGGCAACTGGCTGCCACCGGCAAGGCCGTGCTGCTACTCGACGAGGTGCAGTACCTGCCCGGCTGGTCCCGCCTGGTCAAAGCGGCGATCGACCAGGTTCATCGCGAGCACCTGCCGCTGCACCTGGTCGTCACCGGCTCCGCAGCCTTGGTGCTCGGGTCGAGCGCCCGCGAGACCATGGCCGGACGGTACGAGCGCCTGGCGCTCCGGCAGTGGCAGCCCCAGGATCTGGCCCGGGC
>JBAZUN010000154.1:11544-12208 GCA_041661365.1 Candidatus Latescibacterota bacterium | reverse complement strand
TCCTCCGCCGGTTCATCGACGCGTACGGACCGGAGCGCTGCACGTGGGGCTCGGACTTCCCCTGCGAGCACTGGCTGAAGAAGGCGACCTACGGCCAGCACCTGGCCCTGTTCACCGAGGAGCTGGGGCTGAGCCCGGGCGAGCAGGCCGCGATCCTGGGAGAAACCGCGGCGCGGTTCTGGTTCGGCGGGTAGGTCAGCGCTCGGAGGGCGGTCCCGGGGCGGCGCTGTCGAGGGCGTCGAGCTGCGGCTGCACCACGGTCCGGTAGCAGTCGGGGCAGATCCCGTGGCTGAAGGCGGCCTCGGAGTGCTCGGAGATGTACTGCTCGACCTGCTGCCAGTAGTTGCGGTCGTTCCGGATCTTCTTGCAGTAGGAGCAGATCGGCAGAAGCCCGCGCAGGTGACGCTCGCGCTTGATCGACTCCTCCAGCTCCTGGACGCGCCGGGCCAGGTCGGCCTGCAACTGCACGACGCGGATCCCGACCTGGAGCCGCGCCTGCAGCTCCTTGCGGTTGAACGGCTTGACGATGTAGTCGTCGGCGCCGGCGTTCAACCCCTCGGCCACGTCGTCGGTGGCGGCGCGGGCCGTGAGGATGATGAGGTAGAGGTGGCGCAGCTCGGGGTTGGCCCGCACCCGCTGGCAGACCTCGACGCCGTCCATCCCC
>JBAZUN010000154.1:11138-11534 GCA_041661365.1 Candidatus Latescibacterota bacterium | reverse complement strand
TCATCCAGTCGAGCACGGCCAACTGGGGCGGGTCAGGGCCCTGCAGCACCTCCAGAGCGCCCAGGCCGTCCTTCCGCGAGACGACCTCGTACCCCCAGCGGGCCAGGGTGGTCTCCAGTACCAGCCGGGAGCTGGGGTCGTCTTCGGCGGTGAGGATCCGCATCTCCGATTCCCCGTGAGGGCTAGACGCTCAGCGGCCTGGCCCGTCCTTGGCCTCGCGGGCCAGCAAGGCCGCCGGGATCAGCACGCAGTACCCGGCCACGAGCAGGAGCGGGGCCAGGGTCAGCGACACGAACCCGTCGACCGGCGGTACGCGCAGCAGCAGGTACCCGACGAGGATGGTTCCCAGGCCGGCGGCGAGCAGCTTCAGACCCCGCGGCCCCAGGGGGAGATCGC